>NZ_BAABJJ010000039.1:0-181048 GCF_039543245.1 Algibacter agarivorans | reverse complement strand
AATGCACAATTATTACATCATGTACCTTATTTTCAATATGTTAAGATATTTGTTCCGATTTTGATCGGGACGCTGGATGCTAAAGGGGTAAAATCCGATAGCGAGCAGCTATGACTTAAGGTGGTTATAGCGACGGGGCTCACCTCTTACCATTCCGAACAGAGAAGTTAAGCCCGTTAGCGCCGATGGTACTGCATTTGTGGGAGAGTAGGTCGTCGCCTTTTTTAGAGAGTCTAATTACAATTGTAGTTAGACTCTTTTTTTTGTGATAAACTCTAGTGAAAGACCATTCTATTAGTTAGTTAAGTCTTAAACTGGATCAAGAACAATTGTTGTGTTTAAGCAAAAATTCTGGTTAATCTAAAAAGGAAGAATTCTACATTATTTACTTTGATTTTTTTAGAATTTACATAATCTTTACAAGATAATTTTAAAAAATATATCAAATCATGATTAATTTTATTAAAGATATTCATTTCCGAAAATACCATGTAGTAATTCTATTTATAGTATCTATTACAGTTAATGCCCAAGAAGTTGATTTTTCATTTTTTAATAAAGAATTACCATTAGAAAAGCGAGTAGAAATTCTCGTTTCTCAAATGACTATAGAAGAGAAAGTGAGTCAGTTAGTTAATGGGTCAGCAGCCATACCAAGGTTAAAAGTTTTAGATTATGATTGGTGGAATGAAGCTTTACATGGTATTGCTAGAAATGGGAAGGCTACCATATTTCCACAAGGTATTGCTATGGGGGCAACATTTGACCCTGCATTGGCGGAGCGTTTAGCATCTGCAATATCTACCGAAGCAAGAGCAAAGTTTACAATATCTCAAAGTATGGGAAACCGTAGTAAGTATGCGGGATTAACTTTTTGGACACCCAATGTCAATATTTTTAGAGATGCAAGATGGGGACGAGGACAAGAAACGTATGGAGAAGACCCGTATTTAATGTCAAAAATAGGAGTTGCTTTTGTAAATGGATTACAAGGACGCGATTCTACATACCTTAAAACTGCTGCATGTGCAAAACATTTTGCGGTGCATTCTGGGCCAGAAGAAATAAGACATAGTTTTAATGCCGAACCTAACAAACAAGATTTATATGAAACTTATTTTCCTGCATTTGAAGCTTTGGTTACTGAGTCTAAAGTTGAAGGTGTTATGGCTGCATATAATGCTGTTTATGGCGTTCCGTCTTGTGCTAGCCCTTTTTTGTTAGATGAGATTTTAAAAAACGAATGGAATTTTGATGGTTATATAACCTCAGATTGTGGGGCTGTGAGTGGGGTTTTTCAAAAACAAAAATTCACTAAAACACCTGTAGAAGCGGCAGCAGTTTCTTTAAATGCAGGAACAAATCTGAATTGTGGAAGCACCTATAAAAATCTTTTAAAGGCTTTAGAAGATGGATTGGTTACTAAACAGATGATACATGAAAGAACCAAGCAGTTGTTTAAAACGAGATTCAGGTTAGGTATGTTTGATGAAGACGTTGATCATCCTTACTTTAATATTAGTGGCGAAAAAATTCATTGTGATGAACATATAGCATTGGCTAGAGAAGCGGCACAGAAGTCAATTGTACTTCTAAAAAATAAAAATAATGTTTTACCTCTTTCAAAGGATATTAAAGTACCATATTTAACAGGTCCTTTTGCAAATTCTTCTGATATGCTTATGGGAAGCTATTATGGTGTAAGCTCTAGTTTAGTTACTATTTTAGAAGGGGTCACAGATGCTGTTTCCTTAGGGACATCATTAAATTACCGTAGTGGAGCACTACCATTTCATGACAATATAAATCCTAAAAACTGGGCACCAAATGTGGCTGCAGAATCTGATGTGACTATTTGTGTTGTTGGATTAACTGCTGATAGAGAAGGAGAAGAAGTTGATGCCATAGCTTCGTCTAGTGTAGGAGATAAAATCGATTTAAAATTACCGCAAAATCAAATCAATTATGTCAAAGAAATTATTGAAAAGAAAAAAGGACCATTAATTCTTGTTGTTGCCAGCGGTAGTCCTATTTCTTTAGAAGGAATTGAGGAACATTGTGATGCTGTTCTTCAAATATGGTATCCTGGAGAACAAGGTGGGCATGCTGTAGCAGATATTTTATTTGGAGATGTTTCTCCTTCCGGCCATTTACCAATTACCTTTCCTAAAAATGTTGAGCAATTACCTCCTTATGAAGATTATTCTATGAAAGGTCGTACTTATAAATATATGACCAAGGAGCCAATGTATCCATTTGGCTTTGGACTTACATATTCTAAAACTGAATTTAGTAATCTAAAATTAAGTTCAACAGTTTTAAAAAGAAATAAAAGCTTAAATCTTGATGTTAATATTTCAAATACGGGAAATTATGATATTGAGGATGTGGTTCAGCTGTATATCTGTCCAGAAAATGCTTCTGGAGGTATACCTTTAAAAAGTTTAAAAGCTTTTAAGCGTATTGCTTTAAAAAAAGGAGAGCAAAAAACTATAAATTTTTTAATCACTCCTGAAGAATTGAAAGTAATTAATGAAGAAGGAGAAAAGGAATGGAGAAAAGGGCGTTATAAAATTTTTGTAGGTAATGCTTCTCCAGGAGAATTGAGCGTGAAACTTGGATCAGCGGCCCCTCAAATAACTTCTATTCAGCTTAAATAATAGTAACTTTAACAAAATTAAATCATTTGTTTTGTAAATAGAATCAATCGAAAGGTAAAATATTTAAGCTATTGAATAATTTTGAATTAAATTCATGGAGACTATTAGTGTATCAAATTTTATGGCGCATAATTATTAAATAATTCATGCATATGAAAATAGATTTCTCTCTAACAATTTTAGTAAACCTTAGAGTTAAGAAAATAGTGTTTTAGCAAAGAATAAAAATTATCACAATGAGTTTAAAAAAATTATTACACACATTTTTAGTTTTATTGTTATGTCTTTTGCAAAATTATAATTATTCTCTTTTTGCTCAAGAAAAAGTGATAATGCCATTTAGTACACCAGAAACAGAAATACTAGTGGAACCACTTTTGTCTCAAATGACAATGGATGAAAAAATAGCTCAAATTACAGGAACTCGCATACGTGAGTTGATGTTGGATGGTAAAATTTCATTAGAAAAATGTAGAGAAGTTATACCTAATGGCATTGGTCACTTTTGTCAGTTTTCAACTGGTCAAGCATTACCCCCTGAAGATTTAAGAGACTTAGTAAGAGAAGTACAACACTTTTTAATGACAGAAACAAGAATGAAAATTCCTGCTATCTTTCATGAAGAAGCTATTACAGGATTTGCTACTTTAAGTGCAACAACATTTCCGCAACAAATTGGAATGGGATGTTCTTGGAATCCAGAATTAGTTAAAAATAACACCCAATCTACAAGGCAAAATATGAGGGCAGCTGGAGCAACTTTTGCGTTATCTCCAATGCTAGATTTGAGTAGAACAGCGCATTGGAACCGACATCAAGAGAGTTATGGAGAAGATGCCTATTTGACTTCTAGATTAGGAGTCGCCTTCGTAAACGGGTTACAAGGAGATGATTTAAAAACAGGAGTTGCAGCAACCGTAAAACATTTTGCTGGTTATGGAACTAAAAATAATGATACTAAAACCTTGTACGAAGAATATTTAATGCCTCATGAGGCATGTATTAAGATTGCTGGAGCAAAAAGTGTAATGCCATCCTATGGTGTTTATAAATCTTTGCCAATTTCTGTAAATCCAACAATGTTAGATAGGATGCTAAGAAGAGAATTAGAGTTTGATGGTTTAGTAGTCAGTGATTATGGAGCCATTCCCATGGTACATAAAAAATACAAACAGTCACCAGATATGATGACAGCTGGAGCTATGGCTATAAATGCGGGAGTAGATATTGAGCTGTCTTCTCCAACTACATTTCCATTTTTAGCCGAAGCTATAGATAAAGGATTGGTTACGGAAGAAATAATTAATATAGCTGTTAGAAGATCTTTAACTATGAAAGCTAGATTGGGCTTGTTGGATAAAGATCCGGTAATTGGAACCGATGGCGACTTAGATTTTGATCCACCTGCATTCAGGAAATTAGCTTATGAAGCAGCTTGTCAGTCCATTGTATTATTAAAAAATAATGGCATACTACCTTTAAAAAAAGAAATAAAAAAAATAGCTTTAGTTGGTCCCAATGCAGCTACAGTACAAGGGTTGTTGGGGGATTATACATATCAAGCAATGCGAGCCTTTTGGAAAGGAGAACAATTTGATCCTTTGAATCCTAAATTAATAAGTTTAAAAGAAGGTTTAGAAAATAGTTTAGGAACTTCCGTTGAACTCAAACATGAAAGAGGATGTGATTGGAGTGCTAGTTTAGAAGCTGTAATTGATAAAGATGGTTTTGGAGATAGTAGGTTAGGGAAGTTAAAACTATTGACTGTTCAAGGGCTTCCGCAACCAGATTTACAAAACGCGATTAAAATTTCTAACGAAAGTGATATTATTATTGCTGCTGTGGGGGAGAATATTTCTTTAAATGGAGAAGGTAGGAGCAGAAAAGGCATTGGGCTTCCTGGCGAACAAGAGGAATTTGTAGAAAAACTATTGGCTACTGGTAAACCCGTTATATTAATCATTTTTGGAGGACGACAACAAGTTATTGATAAATTAGAAGGCAGATGTGCCGCTATTATTAATGCTTGGTTTCCTGGCGAAGAAGGCGGGAATGCTATTGCTGATATTTTAACAGGAAAAGTTAATCCATCGGCTAAATTATGTGTGACTTATCCAAATACTCAAGATAGAGTTGAAGTAAACTATCAAAACGGATACAGTCTTTCTAATATGCCTTTATATCCTTTTGGATTTGGTTTATCTTATACAAATTATGAATATTCAGATTTTAAAATATCCTCTAAAACCAAAACTAATTCAGACAGGTTTACAGTTTCAATGACAGTAAAGAATACTGGGGAAATTGATGGGCAAGAAATAGTTCAATTATATGTTTCTCCTACTGAAAATAATTCGACTATGAAAGCTATTCAATTAAAAGGATTTCAACGAGTTGCATTAAAGTCAGGCGAAAAGAAAAAGGTTGTTTTTAAAATATCTCCTCAGCAATTAGTACAGTATAAAAATAATCAATGGATTGTTGAAAATGGTACTTATGAATTTAAAGTTGGGGCCTCAAGTACAGATATTCGTTTAAAAGGTCAGATTGAAATGCAGGGCGAAAACTTAATACTTGAAAAAGGTAGACAGATTTTTTTCTCTGAAAGTCAGGTTGAATAAGTTGAAATAATTATTCCTTTATAAATAATAAAACATGTATTACTTAAATACTTTGATAAAAATTTTATTAAGTAAATCTTATTGTTTAAAACTTGATAACTAGGATGTTTTATTAAAAATTAAACATAAGTGGCCTAAACCAAATCATACACTACGTTTCTTTATGTAAAATTAGGGTATAATTGTATTAATATTATTATAGTAGATTTTGCTTATTAGTATTAATATAAAACCATGATAAAAAATAATTTTAAACTTGAATTGCCCTTTTTGAAATTTTTTTCATTTCTGTTCTTGACTATTGTAATTTGTTTAAATGTAAATGCTCAATATGATGGAGGAAATGGGACTACAAGTAATCCTTTTGAAATATCCGAAACAACACATTTAGTTTACCTTTCACAAACATCATCAGATTGGAATAAACACTTTAAATTAACAAAAGACTTGGATATGAACGGAGTGTCATTTAGTCCAATAGGAAATGCTTCAACGGCGTTTAGTGGCAGTTTTTTTGGAGATTACCATACTATTTCAAATCTAACTATTACTGCACCAGTTGATAAATTAGATGGAACGGGAATGTTTGGAATTGCTAGTGGAAGTATATCTCATCTAGGGATTATTAATGTATTTGGTGATTACACGGGGGCAGCATACAGCAATTGGACACGTGTAGGTGTGTTTGTTGGTATATTGGAAGCTGGCGGTTCTGTGACTAAATGTTTTTCTAAAGGCGGTTCAATAACCGTTAGTGGAGGATGGGCCGGAGGTATTGTAGGTGTACTATTTACTTCTGGAGCGGCAAGAACAGTTGAAGATTGCTTTAGTAGTACAGCTATAAATGGAGGTTATGGCTGTGGAGGTATTGTTGGATTAAATAGAGGTCTACATAATATCAATCGAGTGGCATTCTACGGCACAGTAAATGGTGGGAGTGCTATCACGACTATTCAGAATGATCCTCTAGATGCTCAAAAAAATGGTATTCCAGCTACAAATGCATTTTATGCCTCTTCCTTAAGTTCAGATTCAGAAGCCACTGGATTATCTAATGCTGAATTATTAGTAGAGAATAAGTATACAACTTTTGATTTTGATAATATTTGGAAAATTGATAATACTTTAAACTATGCTATTTTAGATGCTACAATTTCAGAGCCTTCTTTCTTTGAAAAAATAAGAACTGAACGTGTGATTTCAGAAGATAGTGTTGCATGGGTAAATTTCGCGCCTGGGACTTCAGGGTACTGTGAAGAGTTTTGGTGCCACCCTACAGATGCTAATGTGATGTTTAGTGGTCCTGATATGCATGCTGCATTTGGGTCATGGGATGGTGGTCAATCTTGGAAAACCATTAACGATAGTGATGGCAATGGTTTTGAAATGCGTCGAGTTATTGATATACAATTTTCATTACTAGATCCAGATTATGGAATTGCTTTTGCAAATAATCAATCAGGTAGTAGTACTAGTGGTAAGATTTATGAGACTACAGACCGAGGTAGAACTTGGAGTATAGTTTCAACTATGGGTAAGTGTCATTCTAAATTAGCCATACACCCTACTAATGACGATATTTGGTTTTTAGGGGCTGGCGATTTTTGGAATGTAAAAGAAAACCACAGAAGTCAAGCAAATCCAAATGGTAAAATCATTAGCAGAGCAGAGTACGGACACGTATATAAAACAACTGATCGTGGCGCTTCATGGAAAAAAGTAGCTACTGGTATTTCTGCTAATTTAGATGTAGGGCGCATTATTTTTGACAGAAACAACCCCAATAATATGATTATGGCCACTGGTCATGGCATGTATAGAAGTACAGATTTAGGGGAGAATTGGAGCTCTAGTGCAACGGGATTACCTAATAATTTACCTAGAGATTTAACGTCGTATTATAATTCCAGTACCAATGAATTTATTCTTTATGCCATAGAACAAACAATATATACGCCTAACGGAACTACCATAAATAGTTCGGGAGGTATTTATAAAAGTATTGACGGAGGAGTAACTTGGCAAAGTATCACGGGTAATCTCGCACTTAATATGCAATCTATTACAGATTTTGGTCCTAGAGATAGTTATCATCGTACTGTTGCAAATTGGTTAGGAATATCTAAAGGTAATTCAGTATCTACATACCCAACGTATCCTACGTCAGTGCTACCAACATTCAATAGAATTGTTGTTAATCCAACCAATAAAAATGAGATTTATTTAGTACATAACAAAAGGCATACCTTTAGTTTTGGACCTGGTGATGTTTGGAAAACTGAAAATGGTGGAGCTATCTGGGTAGCATGTTCTAGGTCTGGAACCTATTGGATTGATGAAAAAGATAAGTCTTATTGGCAAAGCCGAAATAATCCTCTTGGAGCAAATATAGATTTTTCTCATTTGCAAAGATATATGGATGAAGGAAGAGAAACATCATCAGCTGCAAGAATGCTTGCTATTGATATTAATGGTAATGTTTATGCAGGAATAAATCAACAATTATTACGCTCTACTAATGGCGGAGATTCTTGGACTCAAGCAGATGATTTTGAAACTAATCCAGGAAGTAATAAATGGATAGGTAAAGGGAATACTAATCTTCCAGGTAGGTTTATGCTTTTAGAAACAGGAGTTCCAGATAGAAAATTATTAAGTAGCGGAGAACATGGTTTATGGCAAACAACAGATTTAGGTAGTCATCCAAATCCAGAAGCTGTAGCTATAGAACAAATAGAAGGACAAATTAATAATGGAGGTGCACATTCAATAGCAACAGTAGCGGTGCGTCCTGATAACCCAGATGTTTTATATACCCTTCAGTGGAGACAAGAACACCGTGGTAAAGTAAGACGATCTACAAATGGAGGTCAAACCTGGTCAAACATAGCTACTATTTTTGAAGGTAGTAATAATAGTTGGCAAGCAATAGCCTACCAAAATTCATTATTGATAGATCCTGTTACACCAGATAAAATGTATTTCTGTGCAACTAGAAAAGCTGTATCAGAAGTTGGTGGATCAGTGGATGAAAGTGTTTTAACAAAAGGTTCTTATGGTGTTTATAGATCTTCAAATGCTGGTTTTAATTGGACATTAAGTAATTCTGGGTTACCTTCTAATTGTAGTGTTAGAAGGTTAACTATGGATCCTAGTAACCCTAGTATCATTTATGCCTCTTTAAATCAATTTAGTAATAATGACCCTGGAGGTTTGTACAAATCAACAGACGGGGCTGTAAGTTGGACCCGAGTTAATATTCCTTCAGAAATTAAATCAGTAAATAATTTTTTTATTGATAGAAATACAAGTTTTATGTTTATTTCTGCTGGTGCACGTTCTGGCGTATTTAATGCTGGAGGGGTTTGGAAAAGTGAAAATAATGGATCGAGTTGGGATAGGATTTTTGAAGCACCTTACGTTTGGCAAACCGAAGTGTCCCCTGTTAATTCTAATATTATTACTGTATCAGCTCCTGCACAAGTACCTAATATGCTTGATAATTTTAAAAATCCTGGAGCATATTTATCTGTTGATGGTGGTCAATCTTGGAAAAAAATAAATAAAGGAATGGCGCATACAGACCGAATTGTTGATTTAAAACCAGACCCTATTGATGAAACCATAATTTGGTCTGCTACTTGGGGAAGTGGATGGTATAAAGCTAAAATTGATTTAGATTTATTAGGGATAGAAAAGACTGTTGGTTCTTCATTAAATCGAGTTAAAATATATCCGAATCCAGTAAATAAAGGAATTTTAAAAATAAGTAATATTGATAGCTTTAGTAAATATACTATATGGAATATTCAAGGTAAATCCTTAAAATCAGGAAGTATCAAAAAGGATATTGAAATTGATGTATCACAATTCAATACAGGAATTTATATAATAAAAATAGAGGCTGATAATAATACCAATGTTACAAGAAAATTTGTAGTTAATAAATAATAAATGAAGTCATGATAAGGATTTTATGTATACTATTTTTTCTTAATAGTGGATTGTACTCTTTTGCCCAAGTTAAAAAGGTTCAGCCGACTAAAAAACCAAATATTATTTTGCTGTATGCAGATGATATAAGTGCACGTGAGCTACCTGTTTACAGTTCAGATACTTGGAGTGCACTAACAGGCGAAGACACATCAAATCAAAAATATAGAGCTAAAACCCCTATTTTGGATCAGTTAGCAGAAGAAGGATGTTTTGTGGAAACTGCTTGGGCGGCTACAGTTTGCAGCCCTAGTAGAGCCATGATGATGACTGGAAGGTATGCTCATTTACACAAATGGTGGCATAATAAAGATAAAGGTAAAGCTCCTAACAAGAACGGAACATGGGATTTATATGATAGCTCACCACATACTATGGCGCATGTTGCTAAAGCAGGTGGTTATGCAACCTATTGGGCGGGTAAAACTCAAATGAATATTGAAGGATTTCAATTTGATGAAGGGTGTTTTACACCAGGAGAAGGTTCTTATAATAAAGCTATTCATACGACTGATTTTAGATTAGAAACAAGAAAAGCAGAGGGTGTAAAAAAAATATTAAATGCAGATACTAACAAACCAATAACACAAAAAAGTTATGTGCAATCCGGTTGGTATTGGAAACCACATGTGCAATTAATGAATCATCCTGACTCTAAAAAACATTTAGAATGGTGGCCAAATACTAAAGCATCAAAGAAAAAGTTTGGGTTGAATACCTTTGGTCCAGATGTGGAATTAGATTTTATTTTCGAATTTATGGAGCGAAAGCAAAAAGCAGACGAGTCATTTTTTGTATATCACACCAGTCATCTTGGGCATGATGCCTTTGACTTTTTACATCCAGATTCTGGAAATAAATGGCCAGGAACTCCAAAAATTAGTTGGGATGGTAAAAAATACACGCGTATAAAACCAAATGTTACAGGAGATAATGGGATTTACAATACCCATGGAACTATAACAGAAGATGGAATACATAACCACGTTAACTATTTAGATTACCAAGTTTGGAAGTACATGAATAAATTAAAAGAATTGGGCATTGATAACAATACCATCTTTATTTTTTGTGCAGATAATGGTACTAGTGGTTATGGGAAATCAAGTCCAATCTCCCAAAGAGGAACCCATGTACCTTTAATTATTTATGCTCCTGGATTAAAAATGACAAAAAAAGGCGCACAAGATGTACTTGTAAATATGTCTGATATGCTTCCTACTATTGCGGAAATAGTCGGTGTTAAAATTCCTGAAACCTATGAAATTAACGGCGAAAGTTTAATTCCTTTTTTGATAAGCGATAAAAAGAAACACCGAGAATGGATATATGCTTATCATAAAGAAACACAACTTATAAGAGGGGATTTGGTGTTAAAAGATGGTAATAATGTCTGGTATGATGTAAGTGAAAATCCCTCAGATTTGATTAGTTTTCCTGTGATAAAAGATTGGAGTACGGTATCTGAAGCTCACAGAAATGAACGCGATGAGTTATTAATGGTTACACCTCGTTATAATTTGCATAGTATTCAGCATGATGCTCCTAAAAATGGTATAGGAAAAATTGAACCATTGATAATTAAATAATTTAATTCTGCTATAATGAAATTATGTAACATCAAAGTATTAGTTTTTTTTCTGTTTGTTTTAGTAAGTAAATTGGTAATAGCGCAACAGCAGCCCAATATACTTTGGATTGTTACTGATGACCATCGTTATGATGCGGTTCGTGCATTTAATAAAATGCTCACAGGAAATGAAATGAGTGAATTGGGGTATTTAGAATCTCCAAATATTGATAGGTTAACTACCATGGGAACGACTTATATTAATACGTATTGTCAAGCTCAGGGGTGTGCACCATCACGTTCTTCTATGCATATGGGACGTTATCCATTTAGAAGTGGGATTTATGAATTTGAGTATTATAATAATAAGGCAGAACATCTTCAAGCTACCTTACCAGAGCAAATGGCAAAATTAGGTTATCAAACTTTAAGAGTTGGAAAATTGGGTGTTCGTATCAAAACTTTAAATCAAAATGGAAAACCTGTAGGGTATAATATATACCAAAATAATATTGATTTTAAAAAATTAGGAAGAGATGGCTATACTGCTTGGGGTAAAGATTGGTTTTATGAGCTAGATGGAAAAAAGTTTGATAAGGTTTTAAAGAATTTGGAATATTTTGTTACTGATAAAGGCGAGTTTAAATACACGTCTTTAGAACTTGAAAAATTGAGACCAGAATATTCAGGAATGGCTAAAAAAACCATGAAAGATTATGATATGTTTCGCCATTATAACAAAAAGAAGGGAAAGTATATTGATAAAGGGATGATACTCTCTGGTGTAAGTTCACGCGAGGCTGGAAAAACTCGTGATGGTTTTTATACCTCAGTTTTAAAAGATTATATGAACAATAAGGAAGTTACGTTTACTGTAGGTTCTCAAACCATCAATGGTATTGATGAGAGTAAGCCTCAGTTTTTTTATTTGGGTTATGATTTTCCACATACACCTGTTTTACCTCCTAAAGAGTATCGTGAGCGTTTTCAACAGTATACTTACAAAGTTCCAGAATTTGATGAGGAAGAATTGAATACCATGCCTGTGCAACTTAAGACGCAGCGCAGTTTTGGTTCATCTGACCATTTTACAGACGAAGAAAAACAAAAAATGGTTCAAGATTATTATGCATTTTGTGCTTATGGTGATAACTTAGTTGGTCAAGCTGTTGATGCTTTTATAGAGTATAATAAAGCAAAGAATAAGCCTTACCTAATAGTTTATGTAAATGGAGACCATGGTTGGAAATTAAATGACCATGGATCCGTATCTAAATTTACACCTTGGGATATAGATGCCCATAATCCAATTGTTATTGTTTCTTCAGATAAAGAAAAATTTCCTGAAGGAAAAGTGGTTAGAGATTTTACTGAATTTGTTGATATAGCCCCTACCATTTTTTCTGCAGCAGGCGCTAATTTAAAAGATGAACAATATGCTTATTTAGATGGTATGGATATGGCATTGGTGGCCTCAGGGAAAGCACCAAAAAGAGATTATGTTATTGGAGAAAGCCATGCTGTTACTGGGCCACGTGCCTTTATTAGAACTAAAGATTATGTGTTTTCTATGCAAACACGTCCTAATAAAACGCGTGGAATAAATATGGAATGGGCTTTAAATGCTTCCTATAAAGATTTAGATCCAGGTTTATATCATATGCCGTCAGACCCAAAAGAAATAAATAATTTAGCTTTTAACCAGAAGTATCAAGATGTGGCAAAAAAGATGAAAGAAAAACTTATAAATATTGTTCTAGGAGACAATCGTATTGAAGTAGGTTGGGGTAAAAATGCAGATGGAACAGAGATATATCGAAGTAATTTTGCTCCGGGTGCTCATGATTATAAATTAATTCTTGAATAGATTTAAGACTCAATTTTCAAAAAATAATAAGATCTTGTTCTAAATATTTTAATTGATATTTTTAACAGAATGATGTAAAATGTATTAAATTTAAGTTTGTTGAAAGTGATCTCTAAAAATCTTAGTCTTATTTAAAATTATAATCAAATGAAAAAAATAATTTTACTATTGGTTTGCCTTGGCCTAAGCATAATTTATGCTCAAAAAAAAAGTGTTTTATCCTTACCTGAAAATCAAGACCCAAAAGATAGGATTTGTTTTGCCTTGTATACAGTTCATGAGAAGGTTTTAAAACTCACAGCTCAGTTTTATCCTATTAAAAATTATGATCCTTTTACTGCGGAATTACAAATAAAAGAGGGTAATGATTGGAAAACTGTACAGGAATCCTGGATTCAGTATCCTGGCTATACAGCACATTTTAGAATTGAAGATTGGGATGACACACAGGAGAAGCAATACCGTGTTGCTTACCATAGCAAAGCATTTTATGATGGTATAATTAGAAAAAACCCCATGGAAAAGGATGAACTCGTTATGGCAGCATTCTCATGTTGGTCTTTATACGAAAACCATGGTGGTCAAATTTCAGCAAATGATATTGTAAGTAACCTAAAAAAGTTAAAGCCAGACGTTTTGTTTTTTGCTGGAGATCAGGTTTATGATCATAGTGAACATCTTAAATATTGGTTGAAATTTGGAGAGTCTTTTGGTGATATAATTAGAAATACACCAACCATTGCTATAACTGATGACCACGATGTTGGGCAAGGGAATATATGGGGAAATGGAGGAAAGAAAATTACAAGTAGAGATGGAGCAGAAGGAGGCTACTATATGCCCGTTTCTTATATTCAAGAAGTAGAACGGGCGCAAACTAGTCATTTGCCAGATCCGTATGATCCTACACCTATTGAACAAGGCATTGGTGTTTATTACACAGATTATAACTGGGGAGGTGTTAGTTTTGCTATTTTAGAAGATAGGAAGTTTAAATCAGGACCAAAACGTGTATTAGAAAAAAAGTATTATTCAGATACGCGTGAAATGGATGTTTTAGGCGCAACCATTTTGGGAAAACGCCAATTAGATTTTCTTGAAGATTGGACAACTGATTGGAAAGATGCCGAAATGAAAGCCGTTTTATCTCAAACCATTTTTACAAACCTAGCAACACACTCTCCTACAATTGATAGAAAACAAAATTATAGTACTGATTCTAATGGTTGGCCACAAGCAGGAAGAAACAAAGCATTAAGCGTAATACGTAAAAGTTTTTCGTGTATGATTGCAGGTGACCAACACTTGGGTTCAGTAGTTCATCATGGTGTAGAAGATTGGAATAATGCGGGGTTCTCCTTTGCTGTTCCTGCGGCGGCTAATTTCTGGATGCGTTGGTGGAACCCTGATGAACAAGGTAAAAACCATAAGCATGGTTCGCCCCAATATACAGGTGAGTATAAAGATGCTTTTCATAATAAAATTACGGTGCATGCAGTAGCAAATCCAACACATAAAGATAATAAGCCTAGAACTGACTTATTAAACGGTAGAGCTGCTGGTTATGGTATAATAAAGTTTAATAAACCAAAACGAGAAGTAACTTACGAGTGTTGGGCGCGTAATGTCGATATTTTTGCATCAGATAGTAAGCAGTATGATGGTTGGCCAATTACATTTTCACAAACAGATAACTTTATTATTAAAGATGGTTTTGAATTGCCAAAGTTGAAAATTTCAAAGCCTAATCAAGTCGTGACTGTAAGAAATGGGTACACCAAAGAAGTTGTAATTTCATTAAGAATTAATGGTTCAGAATATAAACCTAAAGTATTGCAAGAAGGTTTATATACAATTGATATTGGAGAAGGTTCCCAAATTAAACACATATATGACGTGGAAGCAAAAAAGAATAATAATAAAATCATCAAAGTATCTCTTTAATCTAATCTAACCAAAATTCAAAAAAAATAAGTCTTGAAAAATAAAGTTGTTATTTATAGTTTGTTGATTTTTTTATTAGGTAATGTGTTTCAATTGGCATCTCAATCTATTCGTACAGGACCACCTAAACCCCCAATGGGTAAAAGGTGGGTGTTAAATACTGACTTTTCAGATGAGTTTAATGGAACAGCATTAGATTCTAATAAATGGCTAGATCATCATCCAACTTGGATAGGAAGACCACCAGGGTTATTTATGTCTTCTCAAGTTTCAATAAAAGATGGTTTCTTACAAATCAAAGGGGAAAAGATGGAAAAGGACACCATTGTTCATGCCTATGGAAAGGACATTGTATTTAATATTAAAGGAGGTGCGGTAGTTTCCAAGAATACCGCCTTTCTGGGGTATTATGAGTGTAGAGTAAAGGCTGCCGCGACTACCATGTCAACAACATTTTGGTTTTCAGGAAAAGGAGGGGAAGGACCAAATAGTTGTGATAATTATAGCCAAGAGTGGGATATTCAGGAATGTATAGGGAGAGCAGGGGATTTTGAAGGCCGTTATTTTGCCAGTGGAATGCATTCAAATGCACATTATTGGTACACAGATTGTAGTGGCGAAAAATTTGATCACAGAGCAGCTCAAGTGAAATTTGAAGATGAAGATTTGGCATCAGAAGATTTTCATGTATATGGAGGTTGGTGGCGTGATAAAACATCGGCCAGTTATTATTATGATAATCGAGAGCCAAAACATCAAAAGTTTTATAATAAGGTGAGTGATAAACCTATGGATAAACCTATGTATATGCGATTGGTTTGTGAGACCTATCCATTCCCATGGATTTCACTCCCAACGGATGAAGAATTAGCTGACCCTGCTAAAAATACTGTGTATTATGATTGGGTTAGAGGCTATGAATTAGTTGACGCTAAAGAACCAACAGTTTTAAATCAAGGCGAAATTATTGATATTTATGATGAAAGCATCATTTTTGATAACGCAGATATAGAGTTATCAAATTCCAAAAGTCTAAAGTTACCTTTAAGCTATAAGGCTAATGAAGACAGAGAAATTCAATTTACATTATTAGACAAAAATGATAAAAAAGTTGCGGAACTAAAGTTTATTGCATTTGCTGGGTATGCCAATTTGAATGTGGAGTTCAATTTGGAAGAAAAGCTAGATTCTGGTACAAGTTATAAATTAGTTGGAATTATGAAACCAATAAATGACTTTAAAACTAGTATTATAGATACTAGCCATTTAATTATAAATCCATCCAATTAAAAATTGTAAATAAAAACGTAATTATAAAACAAAAGAGATGATTAAGCAAAAACTAATTTTACTAATAGTAATAACTACAGCTTCAATTACTTTTGGTCAAAAAAAGGAAGCACCAAAATCTTTTCCTTTTTCAATGCCTGAGCAAAAGCCAGATATGCCTTTGAGTGCAGCATTACAGCGGAATTATGACCAATATTATGGTACACACATCGGGAAACTCCAATTGCACCTGTTGGAATTCCAAGAGCTAAAGAAGCTAATGACACCATTCCTTCTGCAGATTGGGATTTATCAGATATTTTTTATGCCACTTCAAAAGATGGTTTTATTTGGGAAGAACAAGGTGTTGCCGTTCCAAGACCACCTAAACCTAATGTTGGGTGGCGTTCTGTAACTACTACAGATATTCTGGAATGGGAAGGTAAGTATTACTTGTATTACCAAGCATTTTCAGTAGCACCAGGTAAGAACGGAGGGGATAATTGTCCGGTAGCAGTTTCTTATGCAGATTCTCCTGATGGCCCATGGAAACCTTATAATAAAGAAGTGATACCAAATGGCCCTGAGGGCGCTTGGGATCAATTTTCAATTCATGACCCTTATCCGCTTGTTCATGATGGTAAAATTTATATTTACTATAAATCTGATTTTGGTAAATCAGAAACCACAAAATTAGTAAGGATGCATGGTCTTGCTATTGCTGATAATCCGTTAGGTCCTTTTGAAAAGCATCCTTTAAATCCTATTATGAATTCAGGGCATGAAACTACTTTATTCCCTTTTAAAGAAGGCGTAGCAGCTTTTGCAATACGAGATGGAAATGAAAGTAATACCATTCAATATGCCAAAGACTGGGTTAATTTTGAAATTGCTAGTACTACAGAGTTAATGCCTGATGCCGCAGGCCCTTTTGTCCCTGATGCCTTTACAAACACAAAAGATGGTCGTGGAATAACTTGGGGTATATCTCATTATACAGTTCCACACGGCGATTGGAAAAGAAATCATTCTGTGCTTTTACGTTTTGATTGTGATTTGAGTTTAGATATTCATGACGAAAAAATGAAAGGACATCACGTTATGCCAAAATATGAGGATTTATTTAAGCATGGTTTGAGTTCAAAACAAAAAGAGCGTATAGCAAAAGAAACGGAAAATATAAATAAGACTAAGAAATAGCTTCTATTTTTTATTCAAAGTGTTCTGTTAATAATTTTATTAATTCAACAGCACTAGTGAGTTGAGAAAAACTATAATATTAGTATCTTCAAAATCTATTTTTAAAGAGGGTAAAAGGTTATATAAAAAGAAGTAGGATTGTTTTATTTTATGCTTACAAAGAAAATAGCTAGGTAAGGGATAAAGAGATGATAGTCATGAGTTTACAAATGTAACAACTAAAGTAGCGAATTCTTTACTGAATATAACCATATAATTGCAAATCAAATGCTAAATACTATAAAATCTAATTTTTTAAAACAGTTAAAATCGTTTAGCTTTCAAATATTTTTTTCAGTTCTTTTTCTTGCCTTTTGCAACATAGGTAATACTCAGGGTATGCCTTATCTAAAAAAAGAGAAAAATAAGACTCAGCTAATGGTAGACGGAAAGCCATTTTTAATGTTAGCAGGAGAATTGTCTAATTCTGCCAGCGGAAGTGTAGAGTTAATGTCTCCAGGAGATAAGTATATTCCCAGAAAAACCTACGCAATGGTTAATGGGAGTTTGGGTAACGATACAGGCTATGATATGGATTATAAAGGTTCTATTTGGCAACAAATGGTTGAACTTAATGTTAATACGGTTCTTGTAGCTGTCTCTTGGCAAATGATAGAACCTGTGGAAGGTAAATTTGATTTTTCAGTGGTAGATGCCATGATTCAAGGGGCGAGAGAGAAAAATCTAAAATTAATCCCACTTTGGTTTGGGTCATGGAAAAACGGTATGTCTGGCTATGCACCACTTTGGCTCAAGAAAGATTACAAACGATTTCCAAGAACAAAAATACAGAATGAAGGTAGTATTGAAGTGGTTTCAACTTTTAGTGAAGAAGCTTTAAAAGCAGACGCAAAAGCTTTTACTGCACTTATGAAACATATTAAAGAAGTTGATAGTAAGGATAGAACTGTAATTATGGTTCAGGTAGAGAATGAAGTAGGTATTCTTGGAGATTCCAGAGATCGATCGAAAATTGCAGAAAAAGCATTTAATAGCTCTGTACCAGAGCAATTAATGGACTACCTTATTAAGAATAAGGGATACCTTGTAACCGATTTAGACACCTTATGGGCTACGACTGGCTATAAAGAATCAGGAAGTTGGTCAGAGGTATTTGGACCTAGCGTTTGGACGGATCTTTTATTTATGTCTTGGCAATACGCAACATATATGAATGAGGTTGCTAAACAAGGTAAAGCAGTATATAATTTACCCATGTTTGTTAATGCTTGGTTAGAATATGAAGATAGACCAAACCCTGGAGGTTTTCCAAGCGGTGGACCATTGCCACGTGTTATGGATGTTTGGAAAGCAGGTGCGCCAGATATTGATTTTATGAGTCCCGACATTTATGGAAGCAATTTTGTGGAATGGTGTGATCGCTATACAACACAGGGAGATCCATTATTTGTTCCTGAAACATGGTGGAATAAACCTGAATATGTGGCTTATATGCTCTATGCAATAGGAAATTATAATACTCTAGGAGTAGCTCCTTTTGGGATTGATAGATTAGATCCTGAAAAAAAGCAAGAGCTAAGTGTTATGTATAGCGCGGTGGAGTATTTAGCTCCTGAAATTTTAAAGAGTCAGAGTGATAAGAATAAAATGAGAGCATTTTTAATAGATAAAGATAATCCGTTTGTAGAATTTGAAATGGATGATTACTATGTAAAAGCGAGCCTCTACTCTCGACGAGGAGAAATAAAAGTAGAAGATGCACATGGTTTAATACTAAAGACAGGAGCTAATAAGTTTGTCGTTTTAGGTAGTCGTGCTGTTGTTAGTTTCCAATCAAAGACATCAGAAGATGAAAAGGTTGGTCTTGGAATAGTAAATGAATATGTTTATATAGATGGTAAATGGCAAAAAGGGAGAATGCTTGGAGGAGATGAAACCAATAGTGGACGGGGTATTTTTCTTCCAGTAGAAGGTTATGGTATTCAAGAAGCAGATATTTATAAGTATGAGTAGTTTGTAGGAAGTGATTTAATTTTTACTTGTATGGAGTTAAATTTATAATAAGATATAAAGACTATTGGTTGTGATTGATTAATTTTCTGAGAATTGATACAGATAAAATCTTGGTAAACAGATATGCTTAGTTTATCTGTCAATAAATTAATATGTAATAGCTTTTTGGTGTATCATCTTCTTTATGTTTTATGCTCACATTCTCGTTATTCAGAAATATTATTGATTAAATAGCCTTAAAATTTATACCCAAAAAATCATTCAATTTAGTATCTTCAAAATCTATTTTTAAAGGAGGTTAATGGCTGTAAATAAAGAACTGGAATTGGCTTGGGAGTTTGTAAATAATACAAACCGGTTTATATTTTTAACAGGTAAAGCAGGTACAGGTAAAACCACCTTTTTACACCATTTAAAAATGAATAGTTTAAAGCGTTTAGTTGTTGTTGCACCTACAGGTGTAGCAGCTATTAATGCTAAAGGCGTGACTATTCATTCGTTTTTTCAAATGCCTTTTGGACCCATTTTACCTGATACCGATTTAAATGCTTCCAAAGGGTTTAATAGAAAGTTTAGTAAGACCAAAATCAATATTATTAAGTCCATGGATTTATTAGTCATTGATGAAATTAGTATGGTACGTGCTGATTTGTTGGATGGTATTGATAAAACTTTACGTCGGTTTAGGAATAGGAATAAAGTATTTGGTGGTGTACAGGTTTTGATGATTGGTGACTTACAACAATTGTCTCCAGTTATAAAAGAGCAGGAATGGGATTTGTTAAAGCATATTTATAAAAATGGATTCTTTTTTAGTAGTCATGCCTTCCAACAATGTGATGCGATTACTATTGAGTTGAAACATATTTATAGGCAGGATAACCCAAAATTTATTGATATACTTAATGCCATTAGGAATAATGCCCTGACTGAAACCGAAGCTACGGAATTGAATAAACGTTTTATTCCAGATTTCACTCCTGAACCTGATGCGGGGTATATTTCTCTTACAACACATAATAATAAAGCGGAGGCAACTAATAAGACCGAACTAAATAAGTTAAAAACAAAATCTTTTACTTATGAGGCTGAAGTGGATGGTAAGTTTCCTGAGTATGCTTATCCAAATGCTGAGTCTTTAGAATTAAAGGTTGGAGCTCAGGTGATGTTTGTGAAAAATGATAGCAATGCTGAGAAGCGCTATTTTAATGGTAAGATAGGAAAAATCATTTTGTTGGATGCTGATGAAGTGGTAGTACACTGTCCAGATGATGATTTTAATATTAATGTAACGCCAGAAATTTGGGAAAATATTAATTATTCTGTTGATTCAGAAACCAAAGCTATTACCGAAGAAAAAATAGGGTCATACGCTCAAATGCCGTTGCGTTTGGCATGGTCTATTACCATCCATAAAAGTCAAGGGTTAACGTTTGAAAAGGCTATTATAGATGCTCAAGGCGCTTTTGCACATGGTCAAACATACGTAGCCTTGAGTAGATGTAAATCTTTAGAAGGTCTGGTCTTGAAAAGTAAGATTCATTCTAGTCAAATAATCAGTGATGCAAACGTCATTTCATTTAATAAAGAAGCAGAACAAAATGAGCCTGATGAAACGGTTTTAAAAACATCTCAAAAAAACTTTCAATTGGATTTAATTTTTGAGGTTTTTGATTTTTATCCGATGCTATATCCTGTAAATCGAATTCTTGATATTTATTATAAAAACAGAACAGTCATTGAAGGCCAAGTTGAAGCCCCTTTCGCAACTATTAAAGACACTATTGCTAACTTTTTAAAAGTGAGTAATGGCTTTAAAGCCCAATTAAATAAACTTTCTGATACTGAAGATTTACCTGAAACAAGTGCTTTGATTCAAGAACGTTTTAAAAAGGCTATTGAGTATTTTAAATTGGAATTAGAAACAAAGATTTTAACCCTATTAAAAACCTTTACTTTTACTACAGATAACCAAGCGGTTGGAGGTGAAATAACGAAACATTTAGACAGTTTAGAGGACTTACTAACCACCAAACAATTATATTTTAATGGTTTAAAAAATGGCTTTGTAGCAAAGTTGTTTTTGGAGTTGAGAGCTAAGGCAGTATTTAGTGGTAAGGAAAAACCAAAAAAGAAAAGAAAGGCGGTTATTGACGGCACTAGCAATGTAGAATTATTTGAATTGTTACGCACATTAAGAAATGAAATTGCTGATGAAAAAGAACTCATTCATTATCAAATTTTCACTCAAAAAGCTTTATATGAGATGTGTGAAACTTTACCAGTTACTAAAAAGGAATTGCTAAAGGTTAATGGCATGGGAAAAACACGTGTTGAAAAATATGGAACTGCTATTTTGAAAGTGATTCTTTCGTATTGTGAAGAAAATGATATTGAAACAAAAAGTGATGCTGATATTTTTGAAGATGAAAAACCTAAAAAGAAAAAAGGAGATACCAAGAGAGAATCTTTGACCTTGTTTAAATCGGGAAAATCTATTGCATATATTGCTGAAGAACGAGAATTAAATGAGAATACTATTTTTGGGCACCTTGCAAGTTTTATTGCTTCAGGAGAAGTATATATCACAGATTTAATAGAGGAAGCTCATTACAAGGAATTAAAAGACTTGATACCTAAAATAACTTTCGAAAATTTATCAGATTTAAAACATCAACTCCCTGAAACATATAGTTATGGAGAAATCCGATTGGTGTTACAGCACTTAAATGATTAACGTTTTTAAATATACATCTTACTTACTTTATATTATCTACTTGATTTTTTCTAAAATGACTTGGAGGTTGTCCTACATGTTTTTTAAAAACCTGTAAAAAGGAAGTGTAATTTTCATATCCAACTTTTATAGATATCTCTATTAAAGAATAGTTAGTAGTTATTAATAGTAATTCAGCTCTTTCAATACGTTTAATTTGGATATAAAGACTTGGTCTCATTTTAAATTGATTATTAAACATTCTTGAAAAATAATCTCTGTTAAGGTTGGTATAGGCTGCTAATTCTGTAATACTTATTTTTTTATGAAGATTTTGAGATATATAATTAATGACTTTATTTAATCTTGTTTTTCCACTTGTTCCAGTGTTTTTATGATCTAGTTTTATAAATTTTGATAAAATAATTTTAAGAATAGCTTGAGTTTCCATCATCTTACTTGAGTACAATTCTGAATTATGCAAATACCCTTGTGGAGTACGTGAAAAGAATTTTTCCTTAGTGTTTATTTTTAAAAGTCTATCAAAACAATTGATATCTAAAGGTGTAGCCTTTATTTGGTGCTTAAATGCCATGAAGTTATATATAGAAAAGCTATTGCCAAATGTTTCAATATAACTCATTTGAATATGTGAATGACCAGAATGACACTTAAAGCTACTATGAGCGTAACTTGGCACTAAGTATATATGACCAGATAATAGGTTTATTTTTTTTCTATCAATAATGATGTATCCAGCTCCTTTTTTAATAAAATAAAATTTTGAAAAAGGATTTATAATATTATCAAAGCCCCAAGTTTTGTTAAACACAATTTGTTCTATATTTATTAAATTGAGATGTAAAGATTGGTTTGTGTTAAGCATATAGATTAGAAATTTATGTACCCTTTTCTAAACTTACCAGGAGTATTACCAGTAATGCGTTTAAATGTTTTTGAAAAGTGTGGTACATCAAACAAACCTACTTCTTCAGCTATTTGTTTCATAGTTTTTTTAGTTGATAATAATAGAATTTGAGCTCTTTCAATACGCTTTAATTGGATATATTTATTTGGTCTCATACCAAAATATTCTAAAAATTTTTTAGAGAAGTAATCTGTATTCAAGTCACAATATTCTGCAAGATGACTTATTTTTATATCTGTATTGAGATTTGTGGAAATTTCGGGAAGTATTTTAATTAAATTGTTTTTAGTATTTAAAGAAGATTTATTTTCATTTCGATTAATAAGAAATTTTGAAATAAAGTATTCCAGAATGGCCTGAGTTTCTATTTTGGTTTTGGTATTAGTTTTAGTTGAAGTGTTCAGTAAGTTATTTTTTATATGAGGTTTTGGAGTTGAGTCTGTAATGTATTTATTCGGATTAAGTTTTACTAGACGCTCAAAAATAGTCTTATCCAGATTTGTAATTTTCACTTCGTTTTCAAAAGATCTTAAATTGAAAATGGAATGCCCTGATTTTAATTCTTCAAAAAAACCACAATAAATATGTTCATGGTAATCATCACATTTATAGCTATTATTAATATAACTAGGAATTAAATACATGTACCCAGGCTTTAATATAAAAGTCTTATTTGGTAAAATTAGATCTGCACGACCTTTAGTCATTAAAATGATTCGCACAAAAGGACTAATAACGTTTTGATAATTCCATAAATTATTAAGATGGGCATATCCTGTATGGAGTAAAGTAAGGTTTAAAGTATTTGATTGGTCTTTCATTTAAAAGTAATACCAGTATAAAATAAATATCTATTCGATTACAAAGTAATGTAAAAATCGGAAATGTACAATTATTAGTCTGTTTTGAATAGAGTGTCATGAGCTATATGCCTATAACTTTGTATCTCTAGCAGAAAATTTAAGTTATAAATAGGTATGAGATTATGTTTCCTAATATTGGTAGCTGTATTGTTGTGTTCATGTAACAAAGCAGAATTACCAGAATCAGTATATTTAGAGTACCAGAAACTACCAAAAAATGTTGATTTTAATCAGCATGTAAAACCCATTTTATCCGACAAATGTTTTTTATGTCATGGTCCAGATAAAGGGAATATTAAAGGCGGTTTGCAACTCCATTCAGCAGAATTTGCATATTCTGAACTTTCAGAAAGTCCTGGTAAATTCGCTATAAAACCTAAAAATTTAAGTAAAAGTGAGTTCTTCCATAGGATTATGACAGATGATCCAGAATTGATTATGCCAGAGCCAAGTTCTCATTTATCATTATCTAATTATGAAAAGGCTGTTCTAGTAAAATGGATAGAAGACGGCGCTGAATATAAAGATCATTGGGCATTTTTAAAACCAGAAAAACCAGAAATACCAACTGTTAAACAAACCAGTTTTGTATCAAGTCCCATAGATAACTTTGTTGTAGCTCAATTAGAAAACTTAAAACTATCGCCTTCTAAAAAAGCGGATAAAGAAGTGTTATTAAGACGTGCTTCTTTTGACTTAACAGGTTTGCCTCCTACTTTAGATGAGATTAAAAACTTTTTAAACGATACATCTCCAAACGCATTTGAAAAACAAATAGATAGACTTTTAGCTTCACCTCATTATGGAGAGCACATGACTTTAGACTGGATGGACCTTTCTAGATACGCTGACACCCACGGTTATAGTAATGACAGATATAGAGATACATCTCCATGGAGAGATTGGGTTATTGATGCCTTTAATAAAAATATGCCTTATGATGAGTTTGTTACTTGGCAACTAGCTGGAGACATGTTTGAAAACGCGACTAAAGAGCAAAAACTAGCGACTACTTTTAATAGATTACATCCGCAAAATTTAGAAGGCGGTATTATTGACGAAGAATTTAGATCTGAATATGTAGCGGACAGAACAGCTACAGTTAGTCAAGGCTTATTAGGATTATCTTATGCCTGTGCTAAATGTCACGATCATAAATATGACCCCATTTCTCAAAAGAACTATTACGAAATGTATAGTTTTTTCAATAATGTAGACGAAACAGGATTAATTCCTTGGGATTTAGCTACTCCTGTTCCTGCGATGCTTTTACCTACTAAAGAACAAGAAGGGGTTTTAGCATATTTAGAAACCCTTGTAGATGAATCTGAAGATAAACTTCAAACCACGTTTAAAAAGGAGGAAGATGCAGTTAATAAATGGATGGCAAGTAGCGCCTACAAGAAAATTCCTTTAAAAGCCAAACCAAAAGGGCTAATTGCTGCTTTTAATTTTGATAATCAAAAATTGATTAATTCCGTTGGCGGCAATGGAAGAAACAACATAAGAATGCGTCAGCAATTTGTTGATAATGAAAAAGCTATTTACAAGGAAGGGGCAAGTGGTAAAGGCCTTTTTATGAATGGAGATACTTGGTTAGAATTGGATAAAATAGGTGTCTTTAAACGAAATCAACCTTTTAGTATAGGTATACAAGTTTTTATACCTAAAGATCTAGAAACAGGAGTTATTTTTCATAAAATGAACAGCCCTGAATTGCATAGTTTTAGAGGGTATCATTTAAAAATAAAAGACAATAAAATTGAAGCGTTACTAGCACATGTTTATCCAGATAATGCTATTGTGGTAGAGTCTTTAAAAGACATTCCTAAAGAAAAGTGGGTGCAATTAACAATGACTTATGACGGGTCTAGTAAGGCCAAAGGAGTAAACATTTTTATGGATGGTGTAAAGCTTGAAACCGAAACATCTTATGATAATTTGTATAAAGACATTGTTTTTAACGGCATTCGATTATATGGTCCAGGAAGTGAGCGTCTTGAGCCTGGTTTACGTATAGGAGCAGTATGGAGAGGGAAAGGTATTAGAAATGCTGTAGTGGATGATGTATTAGTTTTTAACAAAGAAATCAACGATATTGAAGTGATGCAAATTAGTAATGCTGAAAAACTTAAATCTTTAATTTCAAAGCCTTTAAATGGCCTTGAAATCCAAGACAAAACGTTGCTAACTAAATACTATTTATCAAATAATTCATCAAAATATAATAAGGCTTTAAAAGAGTTAGAAAATAAAAGAAAAGTTTTGGTTGATAGTGTAGAGCCAATACAACAAATCATGGTTATGAAGGAGCAAAAAACGCCTCGACAAGCCTATATTTTAGATCGAGGAAATTATGATGCTCCAACCGATTCTGTTTTTCCAAATACGCCAGATAAAATCTTTCCTATGGCGGAAGGTTTACCTAAAAATAGATTAGGTTTAGCCCAATGGATTACAGAAAAAAATAATCCACTAACGGCTCGTGTTACAGTAAATAGATATTGGCAAAACATTTTTGGTAGAGGATTAGTAAATACGTCCGAAGATTTTGGAAACCAAGGAGAATTACCAAGTCATCCCGCTTTATTAGATTGGTTAGCTGTTACTTTTATGGAGTCTGGCTGGGATGTAAAAGCGCTACACAAAACTATTATGTTGTCTAGCACGTATCAACAAAGCTCTATTATAGATGAAGAACTTTTAGCCATAGATGGAGAAAACAAATGGTTGGCCAGAGGGCCTTCAACCAGGTTGTCTGGAGAAATGCTAAGAGATAATGCTTTATTTGCTTCTGGATTATTAAATAAAACCGTTGGAGGAGAAAGCGTAAGACCATATCAACCAGCAGGACTATGGAAAGTAAATGGGGATACTTACATTCAAGATGGAGAAGAAGGGCTTTATAGAAGAAGTATGTATACCATTTGGAAACGTACCGTACCGAATCCTACAATTTCTATTTTTGATGCACCTACACGAGATTTATGCTCTACCCGTAGACAAAAAACGAACACACCACTTCAAGCGCTTGTTATTTTAAATGACCCTACATACATTGAAGCATCAAGAGTGTTAGGAAAACAGATTACCGATGCCGAAGATTTAAAAACAGGAATTACTCATGCTTTTAAAAAGTTAACGGGGCGTCAAATTTCTGATAAAGAACTCAGCCTATTAACAGAATTACAAAAAGAAGAATTTAAAAAGTTTGATAGTAATATCGAAAAAACCAAAGGCTGGCTTCAAACAGGCGCTTTTAAAATATCAGAAACTGATAATAAAGCGCTAATTGCTGCAAACGCGGTCGTGGCAAGTACAATTATGAATGCCGATGCCAGTATTACTAAACGATAAATTGCTAAACTCTAAATAAAAGACATTATGTGTGATGATCATCATAAAAAATTAACTTCTAATAATAGAGATTTAAAAAAAATTGAAAATCAACTAGACCGGAGACATTTTCTTAAGAAAACCTCTTTAGGTCTGGGAGCTATAGCTTTAAGCAGTTTATTAGGAACAGAAAAAATGTATGGATCTATCGGTAAAAAAAGTACCGAAGACATGATTTTGGATACCTACAATAAAAACAGACTTGGTTTACCGCACCATTTACCAAAAGCTAAAAGGATTATATATTTATTTCAAAGTGGAGGTCCATCGCAATTAGACTTATTTGATTATAAACCAAAATTAGTTGACATGTTTGGTAAGGAATTACCAGAATCTGTTATGGGAGGTCAAAGACTTACAGGAATGAGTGGAAACCAAAGTACCTTACCTGTAGCGCCGTCTTCTTTTAAGTTTAAACAATATGGCGAATCTAGAGCATGGGTCAGTAATGCGATGCCTTATTTATCTGAAGTTGTAGACGATTTATGTTTTGTAAAAGGCATGCAAACCGATCAAATTAATCATACCCCTGCCATTACTTTTATGCAGACAGGGCATCAATTACCTGGTAGACCATCTATAGGGTCTTGGTTAAGTTATGGTTTGGGTTCAGATAATGAAAACCTCCCTACATTTATCACCTTAGTGTCTAAAAATGGCAAAGGGCAACCGCTTAAAGCTAGTTTATGGGGAAATGGTTTTTTACCAACAGAACATCAAGGTGTGCAGTTTAGATCCGGTAAAGACCCTGTTTTATATTTAAGTGATCCTGAAAATTACGATGGAAATGACAGAAGGAATATGCTAGATTACCTAGGTAATTTAAATGAAATTCAAAAGGATTCTTATGGCGATCCAGAAATCCAAGCACGAATGGCTCAATATGAAATGGCATTTAAAATGCAAACTTCTGTTCCTGAAGTCACAGATTTATCTGATGAACCTGAACATATTTTTGATTTATATGGCAAAGATAGTAAAGACCCAGGGACATATGCAGCCAATTGTTTAATGGCTAGAAAACTATTAGAAAAAGGCGTCAAATTTGTACAACTTTACCATCAAGGTTGGGATCAACATAACTTTTGTCCAGGAGGTGTTAAAAGCCAGTCCAAAAATACAGATCAAGCTAATGCAGCCTTAATAAAAGATTTAAAACAACGTGGCATGCTTGACGACACACTTGTTATATGGGGTGGAGAATTTGGTAGAACAGTGTATTCGCAAGGCCAACTAACAGATAAAAATTACGGAAGAGATCATCATCCTAAAGCATTTACCATGTGGATGGCTGGTGCAGGTGTGAAGCCTGGTTTTTCTTATGGAGAAACAGACGACTTTAGTTATAACGTTGTAAAAGACCCAGTTCATGTCCATGATTTTCATGCTACTTTAATGCATTTAGTGGGTGTAGATCATGAGCGTTTAACCTTTAAGCATCAAGGGCGCCGTTATCGATTAACAGATGTACACGGACATGTTGTTAAAGATTTATTAACCTAAACCAAACCCTTAAAATTATGTCATCAAGAAGAGATTTTATTAAAAAAACAGGACTTGCAGGAGCGGCTTTAGCTACTGTACCTTCATTTGGTTTTCATATCATTAAAAAGCCAAAAGAGAAAGAAATAATTTTAGGTCATGGGGATTATAAATATAAATTAATTAGAGATTGGGCTAAAATGAGCTCCATTGAAACCCCTTTACTTAATTGTCATGAAATGCAAATGGACAGTAAGGGTAGGCTAGTCATGATTGGAGACCACCCTAAAAATAATGTTATCATTTTTGATAAATCAGGAAATGTTATAGATTCATGGGGAACCGCTTACCCTGGCGGACATGGTTTAACCATTTCTGATGAAGGCGGCGAGGAGTTTTTGTTTTTAGCAGATTCAGGTTGGTTTTTAAACAAACAAGGGGGATGGACAAAACATAACGGACGGATTACGAAAACCACTATGGATGGTCGTGTTGTTTTTGATATGGGACACCCTGTAACTATAGGAATATATAAACCAGGAGAATCATTTTGTCCAACAGAAACAGCTATAGGACCTAATGGCGATATTTATGTGGCTGATGGATATGGGATGAGTAGAATTATTCAATATGATTACAACGGTAGATATATTAGACATTGGGGAGGTAGTGATAATCCTGATGAAAATTACCAGATAAAAAGTGCCCATGGCGTTGCTATAGATTACAGAGAAAAAGATAACCCCATGGTTGTCGTGACCTCTAGAAGTCAAGCTTGTTTTAAATGGTTTACACTTGATGGTAAATATATTAAAACATTACATCTGCCTAATATGCAAGTATGCAGACCCGTATTTGATGATACTAATTTATATGCTGGTGTTTGTTGGTCTCAACCTAAAGTAGGTCAAACAGATTGGACACAACCCACTGGTTTTGTTACCATTTTAGAAGGTGATAAAGTGGTTTCAAACCCGGGAGCTACAGCGCCTTTATATGTAAATGGACAACTTCAAAAATCGTATCAATTACTAGATAAACCCATTTCTCATGGTCATGATGTATGTGTTGATAATGATAAAAACTTGTACATATGTCAGTGGAGAGCTGATAAAACACCACCACTAAAACTAGAACGCGTTTAAAAATATAAAGAATAAAAGTATATGGATAGTAGTGTTCCAGATTTTGTATTGTTTTTAGGTAGATTTCATCCACTTATCGTGCATTTGCCCATTGGGTTTTTGGTTTTTGCTTTTTTATTGGAATTATTGGGTAAGAAAAAGAAGTATGAGGGCCTTACGGTAGCCATTCCTTTGGCTTTATTGTTAGGTTTTGCTTCTGCTCTAGTAGCATGTATTCTAGGTTATATGTTGTCTATGAGTGGAGATTATGAGGCATCAATGCTTGATGATCATTTTTGGTTTGGTGTCATCACAACAGTCATTGTACTAGTTGCTTGGTTAATTAGAACCGATTGGATTAAAATATCTAAATTGAAAGGTGTTAAAGCTAATATTTCAATATTATCGCTTATAGTTGTTTTAATAAGTATAGCGGGGCACTATGGCGGAAATTTAACGCATGGCAGTGATTATTTAACCAAGTATTTGCCATTCAATAAGAAAGAAAAGAAGGTGCTTCCAAAACTAGAGAAGGTTGAAGATGCCATTGTATTTGATTATTTAGCACAACCCATATTAGAAGAAAAATGTTTAAGTTGCCATAATTCTAGTAAGAAAAAAGGTGGCTTGTCTTTACAAGATTCATTGTCCATTTTCAAAGGAGGTAAAAATGGTAAAGCTTTGATTGCAGGTAATGCGCATGATTCTGAAATGATAAAGCGCGCTTTACTAGATAAGACTCATGAAGACGTGATGCCACCGGAAGGAAAAACACCTTTAACTGAAGAAGAAATAGCCATTTTACAGTATTGGATTGAAAGTGCCAATGCGGATTTCAATACTAAAATATCTTCAATTGAGACTTCTGAAGATGTTTTGCATATTGCGTCAAATATGTTAGGCTTTAAGGGAGAAGCTAAACGTGGTGATATAGATTTACCAGTTGCTACCGTTGTAGATGAGGGTATTCTTAAAGATGTTATTTCAGAAGGATTTAGCATTAAGGAATTAGTTTTTGATTCTAATATTTATGAGGTCGTTCTACCTTCTAATAATATAACTAAATATTCAAATCAGTTAACTTCAAAATTAGAAAAGTTATCAAAGATAAAAGACAATATTTTATGGCTATATATTGAAGATAATAACCTTTCTGATGGCCACTTAAAACTGATTTCTTCTTTTAATAATTTACAAAAATTAGTTATAAATAGAAATAATATTACCGATGCAGGGATCCAACTTTTAGAGAACCATAATAGTTTGTTAAGTTTGAATATTTACGGAAATAGTATTGCTGAAGGGAGTTTGAAAAGTTTTTCAAAAATGAAAAATTTGCAAAAAGTATACGCTTGGCAAACAGGAATCACTCCAGCTCATTTAGAAAACTATGTGGACAACCAAGATTTTCCTGAAGTGATTTTAGGAATACGTTAGTTAAAAATAAGATTCTTTATAATTCAACACATTTTATGTGTGGTTTTTAATACAGCTTCAGAGGTTATTTTTACTGTTAAATGCGCAAGTTTTTTTTTAAAAGCCTCTTTTGTAATGATTGTTAAAGTTTATTTTCAGAAGATGTGATTCCGGCTAGCTGTTCAAATGAATAGTTTAATTTGAAGTATTATTTTTAAATTACCCTTGTAAGGATATACACATTTGAAGACTAAATATAAATATTTATAAAATATTTATAAAATATTTAGTTATTTTTAGAGTCTATGAATCTACTTACCCAGTCTTCGCTTAAAACACTTCAAAAAGCCCAAATATTATTAGCTAATTTAACCAATGTTCAATTAGCTAATGCTACGGTGCCTCCTTATAATTCCAGTATAGGTTCACATATAAGACATATTTTAGATTTTTATGATTGTATATTTAATTTGAATGATAAGAATCAAATTGATTTAACAGCTAGAAGCAGAAATAAAGACGTAGAGTGTGATTGTGACTGTGCAAATTCTTATTTAACTGATATTATCAATAGATTAAAAACAACTACAATTGAACCAAATCAGATTATCATGGTCATTGATGATTTAGGACTTGGAAAGACTGAAATACCCTACACTTACGGAGCTTTGTTATCTCAAGCCAATAGCCATACCATACACCATTATGCTATTATAAACTATATTTTTGACCGCCTAGGAATTGTTATTAATGATGCCGAGTTTGGATATAATCCTACTACTCCAAAACAAACGTCTTTAAACTAAGCTATATTAAATTTGTTTTATTTCTTTTTGAACATACTGTCCATAATAGTGTTAATGCCTTTAAAGGCGAAGAATATTGCTAAGCAGCAAATAATTATTGCTAGTATTAAAATGGGAATGTATAAAGGCTTTTCTTGATTGGTTAAAGCTACATAAACTAATGTAGGGCCTAGAAACATACACCCTAAAGAAACCCCCATGGTTTTTAATCCTTTCGCAAGAATATCTCTATCTGTTTTATTGTCTTCCATCATGGTAATTTTGAACTGCTAAACGGACACTTCCAAATTCGTTTAATAAATCTTCAGCTTCTTTTTGCGGAATGTTTAGTTCTGCCATAATCATTTTGGTGCCTCTGTCAACCAGTTTATTGTTGCTTAATTGCATATCTACCATTTTGTTGCCTTTAATATGCCCCAATTGAATCATAGTAGATGTTGTTATCATATTAAGTACTAACTTTTGAGCAGTTCCAGCTTTCATTCTTGAACTTCCTGTTACAAACTCAGGACCTACAATAACTTCAATAGGAAATTGAGCGGTTTGTGATAATGGACTATTGTGATTACAGGTTATACATCCTGTAATGATATTATTTTCGTTACATTTTTCCAAAGCAGAAATAACATAAGGCGTTGTGCCTGAAGCTGCAATACCTACAACCACATCTTTATCTGTTATAGAATAGGCTTGTAAGTCTTCCCAACCTAGATTCAGTGAGTCTTCAGCAAATTCCACGGCTTTTCTAATGGCTATATCTCCACCGGCAATAATACCAATTACCAAATCATGCGAAACACCAAAAGTAGGAGGGCATTCCGATGCATCCAAAATTCCTAAACGACCACTTGTACCTGCACCTATATAAAATAAGCGTCCACCTTGTTTTAATTTGTTTACAATGTGTTCGACTAGTTTTTCTATCTGAGGTAATGCTTTTTCAACAGCTAAAGGAACGGTTTGGTCTTCGTTGTTTATGTTTTTGAGCAATTCTGAAACAGACATCTTTTCCAGATGATTATAATTAGAATCTTGCTCGGTTGTTTTAGTGAAACTCATAGCTCAAAAATACGTAAAAAAATGATTTGGATTGGGTATTGCTTACTTAGTTTACAAGGCGAAAGTATTAAAAATATTAAGTCACGCAGGTGACTAATATTCACAAATATTTGAAAAATATTTAGATTTTTATGTTTGTATAATCATTTTTCAACAATCACAGCCTGCCAGCTGGCGGGTTTTACAAATTTTAAATGAGCTAAACTCATTTATTCTTTCTAATTAGTGCTTTTGTGGCTAAAAAAGAGACTCTATTGATTTTAATGCGTTTGCCCGGACTTAATTTAATGCGTAATAGTAATAAGGATTACTTAACAATATAAGTAAAAACATCAGTTTCAGAAGCTCTAAAATACCCTAAAGGATAATTATTTGGGTTTGTCTGGTTAACACAATTTCCTCTAACAGTGGCCGGTTGGGTTTCAAAAGGATCACCCGAGTCGTCGTCTGTTTGCTGTAATAAAATATTTAGAAACTCATAGCCACGTTCAGAAAGCCCAGAGTTTCTAATTAATAATTCATCACCTGATTCAATATCTTCACTAGAATAGAACGCGAAAATTTGATTCCCATCTGTAAATTCGTCATCATAAACTTCAAGACTTAAGGTATTATCATCAATAACTAAGAATTCAAATAAATAGTAGTTGTCAATTCCTGAAGGATCTGTATAGTACGCTTTTATTTCAATTTCTTCACCAGAAAACCCACCATCATTTTTTTGTTCTACAAACTCTACAGGTGCTACGGGCATTAAAGTTTCGGTTGCAGTGTACACCTCACTATTGTAATTTATAGTAAGGTTATAAATGCCGTTAAGTACCGGGATAAACGACTGGTTTTTATAAATACCAGTATTTCCTTCTTCAATAAAACTGAATGTATTGTTGTTTAAATCGGTAACTGTTACGTTGGCCCCTGTTGCAGCAGGAACGGTGTCATCAAAATATGGCGCGGTAAGGCTAAGCCGGATTACCTGTGTATTGCCATTTGTTCCTTTAATCCAATTTAATGAAGCTTCAATAACCAATCTTGGTTCGGCAGTATTTAAATTGACTTCAATAACGTCTTCGCACGACATTAGTAGTAAACAAATAAGGCCTATTTTAAATATTTTTGTCATAATCTTAAAGCTTAAAATTATAAGATATTGAAGGCACAATTCCAAAAATGGCCAATCGCGTTGCTTCATTGGTGTTTGTTTCAGAATTTTGGCTAAAATTTATTGAAACGGCATTTTTACGGTTATATACATTGTAAATCCCAAAAACCCAATAACTTTGCCAACCTTTAGTTTTGTTTGGTTTAGGTGTATAATTTAATGAAACATCTAAACGATTATAAGAAGGTAATCTATCGGCATTTCTACCACTATAGTTGGGAATACTAAGTCCGTTGAATTCATATTGTCCGTTAGGAAACGTTGCTGGTTGTCCTGTTTGTAACAAAAAATTAGTGTTTATTTTCCATTTTTTATTCCATTGATAACTTCCGGTTAATGAAATATCATGTGTTTTATCATAAGGTGTTTTGTACCAGTTTCCGTTATTGATACCTAATTCTGTGGGCGTTCTTCCTTTTGTTTGTTGTTCAGATTTAGATAGGGTATAGGCTAGCCAACCTTTAAACTTTCCTTCGTTTTTTCGAAGCAATATTTCCAAACCATAGGCTTTGGCTCGACCGTTAAGTATCACTTGCTCAATGGCATTATTAGCAATTAAATCGGCACCATCAATATAATCGATTCTATTTTTTACTGTTTTATAAAAGCTTTCTAATTCTAAGGAATATTTGTTTTCATTGAAATTTTTAAAATACCCTATCGCAAATTGGTCAAGTAATTGTGGTTTTACATATTTACCACTAGGTGTCCAAATATCTAACGGGGTGGGTGAGTTAGTGTTTGAAAGTAGGTGTAAATATTGGCTCATTCTGTTGTAACTCATTTTTACAGAACTATTAGGATTTACTTGATATGCTAAAGAGGCTCTAGGTTCTAAGTTGTAAAAACTTTCGATGATATCACTACGTTTAAAGGATTCATTAGCAATGGGTTCTGCTTTTTCATAAATCTGAAAATCTTCATTAAAAACAACCGCTTGATCGTTTTCATAAACATTGAGTTCGTCTTGACCTAAACGATGAAAAGAGCTAATACGCAATCCATAGGATAGTGCTAATTTATCTGAAATTTTATGTTCAGCATCCAAATAAATAGCGTTTTCAAAGGCAAATTTATCTATTAGCTTAAAAGGATTAATTCCTGAAGATGGCACTGTAGGTTTTATTTCTCCTGGATTAAATTTATAATAAATGCTATTAAGCCCGTATTGCAGTTTTATTCTATCACTTATGTAGTGTTTGAAATCGTATTTTAAATTGAAATTTTGAATACCTGAAACCCAATCAAATTCTACAAAGTCAAGTATTAATTCGTAATAATAATCAGAATAAATAAAGGACAAATTTGAAAATAGTTTGTCAGAAAATAAGTGGTTCCATCTGAAATTTGCAATTGTGTTTCCGTAGATATTATTGAAGGTATCTTCTATTCTAAAAACATCACGACCAAAATAACCGGATAAATAAATGTTGTTTCTGTCGTTTATTTTATAGCTCAATTTGGTGTTTAAATCGTAGAAATACGCAATATTTCCAATATCAAAAAGTGGTAAAAATAAATGAGCATAACTAGATCGCCCACCAATTAGGAAAGAGCCTTTGTCTTTTTTAAGAGGCCCTTCGGCAAGCAATCTGCTGGAAACGATACCAATACCACCATTTATATGAAATGTTTTGCTATTGCCTTCTTTTTGATAAATATCTAAAACCGATGACACCCGGCCACCATAACGTGCCGGAATACCGCCTTTATAAAGTTTTAAATCTTTAATAGCATCGGGGTTAAAAACTGAAAAGAACCCGAACAAATGTGATGAATTGTAAATGGTTGCTTCGTCTAAAAGTATCAGATTTTGATCTGCAGCTCCACCTCGTACATTGAAACCAGAAGAGCCCTCGCCAGCATTGGTAACACCAGGTAATAAGGTAATGGCCTTTATAATATCAGATTCGCCAAGAACTACAGGGATGTTTTTTATGGTATTAGAAGAGAGTTTTGCAACGCTCATTTGGGGTGTTCTTATATTTAGTTTTTCAATATTTTCTGTGATGACTATTTCATCTAAACTTTCTAATGCATCTGATAAACTTAAATTTTTTGTAATATCCTCAGTAAGTATAATGGTTTCCGAGATTGTAGAAAACCCTAGATAGCTTACAACTAATTTGTAGGTGCCCTCGGGAAGTGTTATGGAATAAAATCCATATTCATTAGTGGTGGTTCCTGCTGATATTTCTGGAAATATAATATTTACACCAATAAGGGTTTCATTACTTTTTTCTTCGGAAATGGTGCCACTTAATGTGAATCTTTCTTGCGCATTTAGGGGTATAATATTAAAACACAGCAAAAAAAGAAACCATAGTAAAAGGTTTTTCATCTAATAGCTTTTTCTTTTTTTTTATAAAAATATAAAAAAAGCCCCTAATAAAGGAGCTTTTAAAATATAGTTTAATACTAATTTATGATGCTATAATAGCATTGAACGTTTTACTTGGTCGCATGACTTGATTAATAAGGTCTTCATTTGGTTCATAATAACCTCCTATGTTTACAGGCTTACCTTGAATCTCATTTAATTCATTAACAATAACCATTTCATTATCGGATAATTGTTTGGCTATAGGTGTGAACTCAGCTTTTAATGCTTCATCTTTAGTTTGACTGGCTAATTCTTGCGCCCAATACATAGCTAAATAAAAATGGCTACCTCTGTTATCTAATTCCCCTGCTTTTCTAGAAGGTCCTTTTCTGTTTTCTAATAATGTATCGGTGGCGTCATCTAAAGTTTCGCCTAAAATTTTTGCTTTTGCATTGTTGTTAGCATTGCTAAAATGTTCCAATGAAACCGCCAATGCTAAAAACTCTCCTAAAGAATCCCAACGTAAATGATTTTCTTCCAATAATTGCTGCACGTGTTTTGGTGCAGAACCTCCAGCACCAGTTTCAAATAAACCACCGCCATTCATTAAAGGTACAATTGATAACATTTTTGCGCTAGTACCTACTTCTAAAATTGGAAATAAATCGGTTAAATAATCGCGTAAAACATTCCCGGAAACCGAGATCGTATCTTCTCCTTTTATAAGGCGTTCACATGTAAAAAATGTAGCATCGGTAGGAGATAAGATTCTTAAATCTAATCCAGATGTATCGTGGTCTTTTAAGTATGTATTTACTTTATTGATTATTTGGGCATCATGTGCTCTATTTTTGTCTAGCCAAAACACAGCAGGTGTTTGCGATGCTCTTGCTCTTGTTACTGCTAATTTTACCCAGTCTTGAATTGGAGCATCTTTAGTTTGGCACATTCTCCAGATATCGCCTTCTTCAACAGGATGCACTAATAATGTATTTCCATCAGCATCAATAACTTTTACCGTTCCATTTGAAGGGATTTCAAAAGTTTTATCATGCGAACCGTATTCTTCAGCCTTTTGAGCCATAAGTCCAACATTAGGCACAGTACCCATTGTTGTAGGGTCGAAAGCGCCATGTTCTTTACAAAAGTCTATAGTTGCAGCATAAATTCCAGCATAACTGCTATCTGGAATAACGGCTTTAGTATCTTGTAATTGACCTTCTGCATTCCACATTCTGCCAGAAGTACGAATCATGGCTGGCATAGATGCATCAATAATAACATCGCTTGGGACATGTAAATTGGTAATGCCTTTATCTGAATTTACCATAGCAATTGAAGGCCCGTTTTTATATGTAGCTTCAATATCCGTTTCTATTGCTTTACGTTTATCATCTGGTAATTCCTGTATGCGTTCTAAAAGATTTCCAAGACCAGAGTTTACATTTACCCCAAGTTCTTCAATAGTTTCGCCATATTTTTGAAAAACATCTTTAAAATATACTTTAACAGCATGACCAAAAATAATAGGGTCGCTCACTTTCATCATAGTCCCTTTCATGTGTAAAGAAAACAGGACGTTGTTTGCTCTAGCATCAGCTACTTGTTCGTCTAAAAAGCTTATCAAAGCTTTTTTGCTCATTACTGTGGCATCAATTATTTCACCTTTAAGTAGGTCAAAACTATCTTTTAGTGTCGTGGTATTTCCATGACTATCGGTATGTTCAATTTTTATGCTGGTAGCATCAGAAAGCGTAACAGATTTTTCGTTATGTGCAAAATCGCCAGCAGACATAGTTGCTACATGTGTTTTAGAATCGCTAGACCAAGCGCCCATAGAATGTGGATTATTTTTAGCATAATTCTTAACTGCTTTTGGTGCACGTCTATCACTATTGCCTTCACGTAATACCGGGTTTACCGCACTACCTTTAATTTTGTCGTAACGTGATTTTATTTCTTTTTCAGTATCAGTTTTTGGTTCATCCGTATAATTAGGAATACTAAAACCTTGCGATTGTAATTCTTTAATAGCCGCTTTTAATTGGGGAACAGAAGCACTAATATTAGGTAATTTAACAATATTGGCTTCTGGTTTTTTTGCCAATTCACCAAGTATGGCCAAATCATCGGAAACCTTTTGGTCTTCGTTTAAATAATCTGGAAAAACAGCTAAAATTCTTGCTGCTAAAGAAATATCTTTTGTTTCTATTTTAATTCCAGAAGATTTAACAAATGCTTTAACAATTGGTAGTAGTGAACGTGTTGCTAAAGCTGGAGCCTCATCGGTTTTTGTATAAATAATTTTAGGCATTCTCGTCAGTTTTTTTTTGTTTATTATTTAGCTATATAAGGAAAACGGTAAACGATAACGTTTTCGCGACGCGAATATACAAAAATTGACTTTTAAAAATGTTTAATTATTTAGTGAAAAAGATACAACAGCTTAAGTTTTAATAGATAATCAGAAATGTATAGTATGGGTGGTAATTTAATAAAAAACAAAAGCCATATCACTGCAGAACTAAATCTCCTTTGATATGGCTTTCTTTGAAATAACGTAACATGATCTAATTAGTATTACTACTAAATCGATTTTGAATTTTCATCTAAATCTTTTCAATTCAAGTGCTGTTATTTCAATAGAAACATACTTGTAATTTTCAAAATGTATTGACCTATTACTTATATGTTTCCGTTTAATTGTTTTTCTTGATGCTTTTAACTCCCTCATCGCTGACGCGTTAATTTGTTATTAGCATTGCTCTTATTATAACATACACTTTCGTTATCTGTTAATTTTTAAGCTTTACATTATTCTAGTTTCCAATTGCTTGTACATATGGTACTTTTTATAATGTTATGGTCTTAGGCATACACATGAAAATACACGGTAGCTGTCAAACCTCAAAAAACAATTATGTATAAGAACGTTACCTCATTTAGAACATAATATAAATTCATTTTTTAAGTGAAACCAACCGATGTTGTTATTATTTCTTTTACTAAAATACTATCATAATTCGAAAGCGCAAAATTTTCAAGCCTTTAGATATCAACAGTTTATAAACTAGGGTTATTAACTTTTGTTAACAAAAAAAGCCTTGAGATATCTCAAGGCTTTTAAACACTGCAATTGCAGGTGTATGGTTATTAACGTCTACGTTCAGTAATTCTGGCTTTTTTACCAGTAAGACCTCTAAAGTAGTAGATTCTTGCTCTACGTACTTTACCACGTTTGTTAACTTCTATTTTTTGTAATGCTGGTAAGTTTATTGGGAAGATACGCTCTACACCAATAGATCCAGACATTTTTCTAATTGTAAAAGTTTCTGATGATCCAGACCCTCTTCTTTGAATTACTACACCTCTAAAAAACTGAGTACGCGTTTTGCTACCCTCTTTAATTTCGTAGAACACAGTAATTGTATCTCCAGCTCCAAATTCCGGAAATTCTTTTTTTGTTACAAACTCGTCTTGTACAAATTTTACTAAAGATTCCATATCTTTATATTTAATTATAATTAATTCAGAACAACATTCACGATTCTCGCCAGAGGTTAACCCGAAATTGGGTGCAAATATAATTAATAATTAAGAATGCACAATTAATAATTATGTTTTTTATGCTGTTTCTTTTTGTAACGATTTTAAGGGTTTAAATGACGTTTATAGTTCGCAAAAAGTCAGGCTAGTAGTTTATCTTGTGCAAAGCCGAAAGGCTATATTTTTTTCTACTACCTCAAAAAAGGATGCCGCTTTTATCCTTAACAGGTGCTATTAAAACAGGCATTTGCAATTGCAAAATCGGGGTTAATTTATGATGATAGCTATAGAAGTGCTTTAGCGAAAAATTAAGTGCTTTTTACTTGTTTTTTACCACAGGACTTTGTTGGACTTAGTTTTTATTGAAGAAATGATCATAAATAGTCTTCAATTCGCCAACTTCTTTTTTGTTTATCCCTTTATTTTTAGATCCTTCGTGAGCTAATTGATTTCGGTATGAATTGAAATATGAAATCCATTTCAAAACATCCTTTTTGTTTTTGCCTAATCCAATGTCTATTGAAAAAGTTTTTTCAAAAGTTATAAAATCATCTATCATGGGTTCTGGTTTTTTAGACCAATATTTTTCAAGAAGGACTTTATAGTCAGTAATACTGAACATTTCAGTCCATTCAACTCTTTTGTTTATTCCGTCTTTGTAGTTTTTTTTATTTTCTGCATTTGCTCTAAGTTGGCAAGCTGACTGTATTGTTTCAATTTCTAATTCCCAATTATCTTTAAATAATATTTTAAGATTTTTAAGAATTCTCTTTTTCATAAATCGTTCAACTTCTTTAATGTATTTTCTCCCGTCACTTTGATATACTTCATTCTGACGTTCTTTCCAATCTATTAATTCAGGTGGATTATATTCAGGATGAGCTGTATTTACAAATGTTTGAAAATATCGCAACCATTTTGTGTCAGCACCTGCACCTAAAAGCGTAAGCTGTTTTTCTTCTTCTTCGGCTGATAATTTACTAAGATTATCAAATAAACTTTTCAAGTAAGGTTTGATGGTTTCAAAACGATCAGACGATTTTGTGTTTTTATTTAAGTCGTTTTTTTCAGTCTCAAACTTGTTTAAGTCTCCAACTAAAGATATGAAGGCAAATGTTCCTCTATTTGATACAATAAAATATTTATCTCTATTATAAATTTTTGGATAGTTTTGCTCAACAAAATCATAACAATGAATTATATAATCGACAATTTTTGCTTTTGCCCTATTCATTTCTTGATTATGATCTTGATTGTTTGTGTCATATAAGCTACCAACTAAAGAATCTTCATTATACTTATTTCCTTTAGCACTTGGTAAAAGTCCAGAATTCGCAAGAGCCGTTGTAAAAGGTTTAAAAGTTAAAATTGCTTTGTCTTCTCCAACAGAAATCTTGTTAAATAACGGACTTGATTCTGAGTTTCCTAATTTTTTAATTATTGAAGATCTTAATGCTTTTAAACGAGAATCTGCTCTATCTGAATCCCAATATAAATCTTCTTCTAAATCTAATCTCAAACTTGGACTTACCGCTTTTTGATTTTGGTTAATGTCCATAAATATTTCAAGTTGTTCAATTGAATCAAGACCATTAAAAGCAACAACTGGAATTGTATTTGTATCTACATACTCAGAATTGGCATAGCCATAAACTCTATGTTGACCATCAATAATATATGCAATTCCATAAGCATTAGGAATTTTCAGCATTCCTGTTCTTGAGTTTGAAATTCCATTTTTAGAATGAGGTTCAAATTTAATTTTATTCTTTTTTGTATTGAAATTTATAATTATAGAGTTTGGAAAATAACCGCCATCATCTATGAATTTTGTAATTCCTTTTAGACGACTTGGAACCAAAAGACGTTGGTATGTTGGAAATTCAGATTCGTTTGCTCTTGTTCTATGCAAGATAAATCCCATTTTTAATAGTAAAGATGGTTCTATTGAAAACATAAAATAATCTTTCATTCCCATTTTTCCATTTACAGCTGGGATTTCTATTTTATTTAAATTTATGATTTCATTTTTAAACACTAAACCTAAAAATTGATAAAAAGACGCATTTTTATAATTCTTAATTAAATTATTGACGTATTCATAAGTATTGTTGTTATAATAAAGTGAATTTGTGTTTTCAAGTCTTTTTAGATCTTCACTATCAGTATTGATTCTCAGATTACGAGTTGCAAAAATGTATTTTATTTTTTTATCTGATCCGAATATTTGTTTTAAGGCTTTTTTAAACCCATTGATTCTGTGTCCTAATACATCAAATTCATCTTTGAAAGAAGGTGCTTTTTTTAATTTTTCACTTGACTTACATTCTACTAATAAAATCGTTTCGTCATTTACAGCAATAATGTCAATCTGTTTTTTATCTTCTTCATTTTTTGAAAAGGGTAAAATGAAATTTTCATCAAAATTTAATGTTCTATAACCTAAATTGTAAAATTGACACCAAATATCATCTTCAAATTTTTTAGAATGAATTTTTGATTTTCGAATTTTTGTTTTTGTTTTTAAAGGTTTTCCTTCTGTTTCCCAACCTTCTTTTAAATATCCATCAACTAAAGAATGATCAACACTTAAATGTTGATATTCACTTTTTTTAGCTTTATATAATTTACCTAATCTTGATGCATCATTTACAAGTTTCTCTTTTATTTCCTCAACTTGGAACTGTTTTAAAAATGCCATAAATTATATAATATTTGTAAATAAATATTCTGAATATTTTCCTCTTTTTGCTCCTTTACCACCAATAACACTTGCTCTTGATATTTCCAATAAAGTATCAGTATCGTCAAATATTTCTTTAACTTTTTTATGTGCAGCATTGGTTAAAATATAAAAAGCTTCTTTGTTTTTTATTTCTTGGATCATTTCAGCAAGTTTATACTGATCTTCAAGTGAAAATATTTTTTGGTTATATTGAACAAAACCATTTAGATTATGAGTAATTGTGTATGGTGGATCTAAAAATACTAAATCTCCTTTTTTAACATTGTCAATTGTATTTGAAAAGTCAGAATGTTTAATTTTCGTATTTTTTAATGCTGAACTAACAGAAATTATATTTTCACAATCAAAATTATATTTACTTCTATTTCCGTATGGAACATTGTATTTGCCACTTAAATTTACTCTAAAAATTCCGTTAAAAGACATTTGATTGAGATAAATAAATTGTGCAGATTTTTTAAATTGATTTGTATAGTTTCTTCCTCTTATTTTGTAGTAATCTTCTTTTTCTTTCGAGAATTTTTCAAGGTATTTAATTATCTCAGTTGGGTTTTCTTTAATTGAATTGTAAGTTTCAATTAACCATTCGTTAGAGTCTGAAATAAATGAAGTTTTTGGTGAAAATTTAAAAAAGACAGATCCACCACCAATAAATGGTTCGTGATAAGCATTGTACTTATCCATTTCTATCATATTTTCAAGATATTTTAGCAACCATTTTTTCCCTCCTGCCCAACGTAGAAATGGTTTAGCTTGTTTATCTATGATAGTTGTTAGTTCTTTCAATCTGTTTTTTGTACTTAAAGTTTAAATAATGTCAAATTTAAAATAAAATTTCTATTCAGTCATTCCTTAAATTTTTTAATTCGGAATGTTGTTCTTTAAATTAAGCCAACGGTCTCGTATAATAGTTGCGAGTTTACGTGCGAGGATTTTCCGCAGGAAAATCAGACGTAGTAAACTTGCAACGACCTTTGGGTAAGCCCAAAATTGAGCAATTACTTTATACATTGTTGTAAATAGTGCTTTTCTTTTTATTATTCCGTTTGAATATTTTCCGTATCCGTGAGTTAATTCCGTTTATTTTTAATATATCGGTTAATTCTCTAAAAATGAATTCTATTTTTTAGTCGCAATCACGAATTTCAAATATTTATTCATTGCGGATTTTATGTTCGAAACATCTTTTTGAGTATTATAAATACTTCTGTCGTCTGAAGTATTTTGAATATTTACAGAAACTCTGTCAATTTTTTCTTGAGTAATTTGGTCGTCTACGATATTATATTTTGTTGAAATAAATCTCAACCAAGAAATATAGTTGTTTTTTGACTTTTTCGCTTTTGGTCCGTTATTATTCATAAAGGTCAAAAACTTTTCTTCGTTTCTAAGTTCATTCATAAGGTTCTGTTTTTCGGCATTATTTACAACATGTTACATAGCAACTTCTATTACTCATATCCTATAAATATGTCAGGCTATAACAAGTCTTTTGTCACTGTTATTGCGTAAAGATAATTAATTTTTCTTACAAGGTGTAGTTTGAAAACACAGATGTTTTTATAGCGTTTTAATGTTTTTGTGATAGAAATTTAGTTGACTCTAAGTCAGTGTATTGTAGGGTTAGTCGTCCAACAAATCGGGTCTGCGTGCTTTGGTTCTTAAATACGCTTGTTCTTCACGCCATTTTTCTATCTCAGGAAAATTACCACCAAACAATAGTTCTGGTACTTTCCAACCTTTATAGTCTCTTGGTTTGGTGTAAATAGGAGGTGCCAATAGACCATCTTGAAAGGAGTCGGTTAGGGCGGAAGTTTCATTGCCTAGCACCCCTGGTATTAAACGTATAACAGCATCGCAAAGTACGGCAGCTCCCAGCTCACCACCAGAAAGTACATAATCGCCAATAGATATTTCGCGTGTTATAAAATGGTCGCGTACACGTTGGTCCACACCTTTATAATGTCCGCATAAAATAATCATGTTTTCTTTTAAAGAGAGTTGGTTGGCAATTCCTTGTTTAAGAGTTTCGCCATCGGGAGTCATATATATAACTTCATCATAATCGCGTTCAGCTTTTAGGGCCGAAATGCATTTATCAATAGGCTCAACCATCATAACCATACCAGCCCCACCGCCAAATTGGGTGTCGTCAATAGATTTATAATTATCGGTCGTGTAGTCTCTTAAATTATGAAAATGGACTTCAACCAAACCGGCATCAATGGCACGTTTTAAAATAGAAGCCTCAAACGGACTTTTAAGTAATTCTGGTAAAACGGTAATAATATCTATGCGCATAGCAATTCTTTAAGAATGCAAAGATAATTTAATTGTTTGTTAAGTTGTTATTGAAATTTTGGTTTGAATATTGGTCATCCCATGTAACTATAATGGTATGACATCGATTTTAATATGGAAACTATTTCCGATAGTATCTAATCGACACAGGTATTGTAATTAAGCCAATATTACTAGTGACATAGCAAAGCCAGATATGACAAATATCATAGTTATAATCTATTGTATTTCATACTTTTAGTAGTATAAAAAGTATAAGTCATGGAAGCTAAAAAGAACCCAAAAATGGAAATTGGTCGAAATAGCAGCATCTACTTTGCTATCGGACTTAATTTAATGTTATTCTTGTCTTGGCAAGGTTTGGAGTATAAGACTTATGAAAAAGAAGAGGTCGCTATAGATATTCTAGATGTAGAGAAAGAGTTTGAAGAAGAAATCCCCGTTGTTAATGTAAACACGCCACCACCGCCGCCACCTCCTGTTGCTATTCAAGAGTCCATTCAAATTGTTGAAGACGTAGAAGAGATAGAAGAAACTGTTATTGAAAGCACAGAAACAAGTCAAGATGATGCTATTGAAGAGCGGATTGTGGAAATTGACGAAGTTGAAGTAGAAGAGGTTGAAGAAGATGTACAAGTAGCATTTGCCGTTATTGAAGATGTGCCCGTTTTTCCGGGTTGTGAAGGCTTATCCAAAAAAGAATCTAAAGCTTGTTTTCAGAGAAAAATGCAGGAGCATGTAAAAGCACATTTTACATATCCTCAAACCGCTTTAGATTTAAGTATTCAAGGTCGTGTTTCAGTTGTTTTTGTAATTGATAAAACAGGTCACATAACAGGTATACGTTCTAGAGGTCCAGATAAAATTTTGGAAAAAGAAGCAGAGCGGATTATTAGTAAGTTACCACAAATGAAACCTGGTAGGCAACGTGGTAGACCTGTAAAGGTTGCGTATGCTGTACCTATATTCTTCAAGCTTCTAGATGGATAGGGTTATGTAGGCATCGGTTTTAGATAAATGTTGAAAGGCGGTTTTAGAAAATTTCTAAAAACCGCCTTTCAATGTAATACAATTAAGGTATAAGGATTTTAAAAGGGTGTGGGATAGTTTTTATAAATGTCGTTACATACAAATATAAGCTCCATTTTAATACTGAAACAAGTTATTACTTTTTAACCAATCTACGCATCGCAACCCATTGCTTCAACATGGCTTTAGCATCTTGCGCAGGGTATCCCAAAACAGTTTCGCCTGCTTTTACATCGCCCATAACACCAGAACCAGCACCTACGGTAGCCCCAGAATGTATGGTGGTGTGGTCTTTTATAGAAGCCGAACCTCCAATAATAACGCCATCGCCTAAAGTTACAGAGCCGGCAAGTCCACTATGCCCTGCCATTATACATGAGCGCCCCATAACACTGTTGTGTGCTATTTGTACAAGGTTGTCAATTTTACAGCCATCTCCAATAATTGTAGAGCTAAATTTGGCTCTATCCACACAGGAGTTGGCACCAATTTCAACATAATGTCCAATAACAACATTTCCTATTTGAGGTATTTTAACCAACCCTCTGCCATCATCACTTGGTCTATATCCAAAACCATCCGCGCCGATACTCACATTAGTATGAAAAATACAATGGCTACCAATAATACAACGTTCTCTAATAACCGTTCCAGACCATGCTATGGTATTATCGCCAATGGTCGTTTCGTCAAAAACACAAACATTTGGGTATAAAATCACACCGTTTCCTAAAGCCACATTTTTACCTACATAACAATTTGCTCCAATTTTACAGCCTTCCCCAATTGTAGCACTTTCGTGAATAACAGCTGTTGGATGAATATCTGTTTCAAACTCTGGTGCTGGCGGATTAAAAAGTTCTAAAATAGTTGCCATCGCTAAATCGGCATTTTTCACTTTAATTAACGCCCGGTTATCTCCTGGCTCTACGGTTAAGTTATCATTTACCACTGCAGCACATGCTTTTGAGCCTTCCCAATACTTAATATATTTAGTGCTTCCAATAAATGTTATATGGCTGTGCTTTGCATTTTGTAATTGTTCTGGACCTTCAATTTTTTGGGTTGTGCTTCCTATTAATTCACCTTTTAAAAGGGCGTTAATTTCTTCAATGGTATATGATTTCATAGTATAAATTGGTTAATTCGTAAATCTAATAAAAAAATATATAGTAATTCATTTTCGGTTAGATATCTTTAATATCGGATAGATGATTTTTTTATATCAAACGATAATTTGTATCTTTGTGGTGTGTGGGAGTTAGAAACAACATATAGACAAGGTTTAAGCGTAACCTTTGAGCGTCTTTTTGATAAAGTACAGGTTTTAAAACAAGCTAGGCCTTTACCTAGCATTGCTTTGCAAAAAATTAAAGAAGCCCTATCTATAGAGTGGACGTATAATTCTAATAGTATCGAGGGTAACACCTTAAGCTTAAGAGAAACCCAAATGGTACTTCAGGAGGGGGTTACAATCAAAGGAAAATCATTGCGTGAGCATTTTGAAGCAAAAAACCATGAATACGCTATTGATTATTTATATACATTATTACATGATAACTATATCCTAAATAGTAAAGATATATTGTCGCTTCATGGCTTGGTGTTACGCTCTATTGAAGATGATTTTGCAGGTAGGTTAAGGAATGGAGGCGTTAGGATTTTAGGAGCTAATTTTGTTCCTCCTAATGCTCGCAAAGTATCTCAGTTACTGGATGATTTGGTAAACTTTGTTGTTACCAACCCATTGGGGTTAAACAGTATTGAACTGGCTGCTTTTTTTCATCATAAATTCGTTTATATCCATCCATTCTTTGATGGTAATGGCAGAACGGTTCGTTTAGCCATGAATCTAATTTTAATGAAGCAAGGTTTTCCGCCGGCAATCATCTTAAAAAATGATAGAAAGAAATATTACGATGCTTTAAATCAGGCAAATAAAGGCAATTACTCAAAGTTGATGCTTTTAATGTGTCAGGCATTAGAGCGCACTTTAAATATTTATATAAGTGCATTGCCTAATCGTGATGACGATTATAAACTTATTTCTGATATTGTTGAAGAACCTGATGTGGCTTACGGTCAGGAGTATGTCAGTTTACTTGCTAGACAGGGTAAAATTGATGCTCATAAAGAAGGAAGGAATTGGTACACTACCAAGAAAGCTATAAACGATTATGTTTTAAACAGAAAACGTAAGCGTTAATTTATATTTCAATAGGTGTTACTCGTCAATTCTATTTTCATCAAAAGCAGAGGGCAATAGTTTAGGGATAAATTTGACTACCAAAGGCAATAATAATGCACCGCCAGGGAGTAAAAAGATAGCAAGGCTGGGTATAGATTTAAAAATGTCCATTAACTGCTCTTGTACTTTTTTTTGCTCCTCTTTGTTTAAGTCTCGCACTGTAGATTGGGATAGCAAGACCATAAGTTCCTTGCTGTCTTTTAATTCTTGGTACAAACGCTTACTATTTCTAGTAATAAGCTTTTTTACCATTTTACTGGAATTGTTGTAAAAACTCTGAACGATGTTTTTTGAGCTTAAAAGCGCAATATTATCTTTATTTGTAGTGTAAAAATGATTTACGGTTTTTATAGATTGATGTATTCTGGATTTGTTTAATTGTAAATCGTTACCCAATTTTTCTATAAATTGCTCTTCTTCAATATCAATCATATGGTCGCTCCAGGTCGCCATACAAGCCAAATCTAAAATATAGTATTTCTCTAGATCTGTTTTTATGTTTTTAATCGCTTTTTTGTAGTCTATGTTGTTGTTATCATGATATCTTAATGAAGACTCGAACAACTTGATTAAACTATCATCATATTTGTTTTTTGTTTCTTTTGAATTTAGTACATCTAAAGAAATAGCAACTATTGAAGCTTCAAGTTTTTTTATATAATTAATGCTAACAGAATGCTTCTCTAAATACTCCTTATATGCTAAAACGTCAACATACAGCAAAGCATTAATAATAAAGTAATTGAAATTTTTGGTAAGGATATTGGCGTCTATTTGAATGCGCTTATGTAATATCTTTTCTAATTGCTCGCTAGATTTTTTTCCACCTAATAAATCTTTAAAAAAAGAGGTTTTAATTTCATTAATAGCGGTGTAAAAATTTATTACACTATCAATAAACGTTGTTTTACTATTCGAGTTTGAGTGTGTGTAATATAATGCCAAACATAGGTTTGTTTTGCATAGCTCTCCTTCGGTTAAGTCTCTTTTTTTTATGACTTGCGTAGCCACATCTAAATTGCTGCCATAAATAAACCCGGAAGTTCTTAGGGCTTCATAAAAGACTTCTTCATCATATTTTAAAAAGAGATTGTTTGTTTCAACCTCTTTAAGTAATTTGTGTATCCAGCCAGCTGCCGATGGGTTCATGGGTTATCAATCATATAATTATAGTGTAAATGTAATGTTTTAGACAGGTAATCCACAAATATTTATTTCAACATAACTTAAATATAATCAGTTTTTTCGAGTTTAATAATGAAGATTAATGATGTTTCTAACGTCGTCTAAAATTTTGATAAGCCGTTGGCTAAACTGAAAAGTCATGATGTTACTCTCTGTTTTTCCTTGACGTAACAATTCATTAAAGTGAATAACCTCGTAATTATAACCAATAGTTTTGTAGTTGAAGTCTATAAGTTTTTCTTTTCCGTTTGAAGTGACAGTAACTGTTGATGGACAATGAAACTGAGTATTGATTTTTAAAGTTCCTTTTTCACAATAGAATATAGCATGGGTTGGTGTATCTTCTAGCAGTGTACTTTTTAAATACGCTTTTGTGTTATTATCATATTCAAAAACCATATCGCAAGATGAATCGACTCCGTTTTTAAAATAAGTGGCAGAAGCTTCAATATTCTTTGGAATGCCTAAAGTAGAAAGCGCCCCAAAAATAGGGTAGATGCCAATGTCTAATAAACTACCGCCGCCTAAAGATTTATTGAAAAGTCTTGATGAATCATCAAAGGCTCTGTGAAACCCAAAATCGGCTTCTAGTTTTATTAATTTCCCATAAGTTTCGTTTTTTAACTCATTGAGCACAAATTGGTAATGTGGCAAAAAATAAGTCCAAAGTGCTTCCATTAAAAGCACCTTTTTGTCTTTGGATTTTGCTATCATTTGTTCTACTTCCTCTGCATTCATAGCAAAGGGTTTTTCACATAAAACAGCTATGCCGTTTTCTAAACATAATAACGTGTTTTCTTTATGTAGAGCGTGAGGTGTAGCAATGTAAACAGCATCTATATTGTCGTCTTTGACTAAGGCTTCATAACTATCATAAGCTACGTTTGCATTATATTTTGATGCAAAAGCATTTGCTTTTTCTTGATTTCGCGATGCCACGGCATAAAGATTAGCGCCTTCTATGGTAAGTAAATCTATTGCAAAATTGTTGGCTATATTACCTAAACCAATAATGCCCCAATTGATGGTTTTGTTATTCATGAGCTATTTTATTATTTATAGTAAAAAGTTGGATTATAAACGCAATAATCATAACAAGGCAACAACCAAAGAGATTCAGCCATAAATAAGGCATCCAATCAAGCCACCAACCAATTATTACGATGCATTGAGTAATTAAAGCAGCTATAAAAACAGCATTTGCTTTTACGTATTTAAAGAAAAATGCTAACAGGAAAATTCCAAGTACATTGCCGTAAAAAATAGAGCCAATGATGTTTACAAGTTGGATTAAATTTTCGGCAAGATTGGCAAAACATGCAATTATAATGGCAATGATACCCCAAATTAAAGTGAAAATTTTAGTCATTTTAACCATGTGGGTCTCATCTTTTTCTTCTTTAACATTTCTGCCATATAAATCGATAGAAGTAATGGTAGCTAAAGCATTAATCTCTGAAGCGGTAGACGACATAGCCGCAGAAAGAATAACCGCTAAAAGCAGTCCTATTAAGCCTTTTGGGAGATATTTTAGAATAAAGGTAATGAACATATAATCCCTATCGTTGGTTTTTGTGTCCTTGGCAGATGCTTTGTATAAATCGTTTAATTCGGTGTTTTTTGTTTGATAAGTGGCCGTGTTTTTATTTAAACTTAATAATTCGCTATTGAGCTTGTCATATTTATTAGCATAAGCCGTATCAATAGCTTTTTTGATTAAATATTTTGATTCTAAACGGTATGTTTTTTCAATACTATCTAAATGAAATAAGCTGTTTTTTATGGTTTCATCATTGTTTTTGGAATACTGAATACTGAATTCTTTTTTTCTATTGAATAGGTTGTTTTGTTTTTGTTGAAGGGTTTGGTATTGTTGAGAATATTTAGAATTTAAAACAGTTTCAGTCGATGCATCTATAAAATTTAAAGGCGCTTGATTAAATTGATAAAATACAAAAACCATAACGCCAACTAATAAAATAAAGAATTGCATAGGTACTTTTAGCAAGCCATTAAAAATTAAGCCCATTTGCATTTCTTTCATAGATTTACCTGAAAGATAGCGTTGTACCTGACTTTGGTCTGTTCCGAAATAGGACAACATTAAAAATGTACCACCAATTAAACCTGACCAAACGGTGTATCTATTTTCTAAATCAAAGGAAAAATCAAGAACTTCCATTCTGCCGCTTGCTCCAGCAATATCAATAGCTTCTTTAAATGAAACATCATCAGGGATTAAATTTAAAATAATAAAAAGTGCTGCGAGCATACCAGCAAAAATGACAAACATTTGTTGTTTTTGGGTTACGGTCACGGCTTTAGTCCCGCCCGATACCGTATAAATGATCACTAATACTCCAATGGCTATATTTAGGTATGTAATATTCCAACCTAATACAACAGATAGGATTATTGCAGGCGCAAAAATGGTTATACCAGCTGCAAGTCCACGTTGAATTAAAAATAAAATAGCAGCTAAACTTCTGGTTTTTAAATCGAATCGGTTTTCTAGAAATTCATAAGCTGTGTAGACTTTTAGGCGATGATATAAAGGAATAAAAACTAAGCATATAATGACCATGGCTATGGGCAAGCCAAAATAAAATTGGACAAAGCCCATGCCATCTGAAAAAGCTTGTCCTGTAGTTGATAAAAATGTAATAGCACTGGCTTGTGTAGCCATTACTGATAAACCTATTGTCCACCATTTTGAGGTGTTTCCTCCACGAACATAGTCTTGAACACTATGGCTACTGTTTTTTGTTTTCCAGGTGCCATAACCTACAATTATTAATAATGTTGATAGTAAAACAACCCAATCAATCCAATCTAAAGTTTGCGTCATTTTAAAAGGATTTTGTTATAAGATAGAAGAGCACGAAATAGACGGCATTGGCTATTAAAACGATAGAATAAAGTTTGAGCCAAGGTTGTTTTTGTGGTTTGTTTTCAGGCATGATTAATCGTTTAGTTTAGCTTCTAATTTTAAATCTTGTTTTCCTAGGGATAGCATATTTGCAAATAATCGATAAGCACCAGAAACACCAGCAGGAAACTCTCTAAAAAAACTTAGTCCTGTATACATGTAATAGCCTTTGCCATGTTTTGCTACGAGTAAACTGCCATCTTTTGCTATTTCGCCTTTATCGTTCATGGATAGAATAGGGGTGAACTCGTCAGACCATGAATTCGGGAAATATAGGCCACGCTCTTGTGTCCAGCCTTCAAAATCTTTTTGTGTGATTTTATTTGGGATGTTTAAAACGGGATGTCCGGGATTTAAAAAACGTACATCAGCAGATTCATCGGTAACTCTATCTCGAGATAATTGCAAATCATAAGGCGCTAAATTATCTACTTTTAGTCTGCGATTTGTATTGTATTGTACAATCATATTTCCGCCTTGCGCAACAAAATCAAACAATAATTCTTGTTTAAACTTTAAATCTTCAACAATATTATAAGCTCTTATACCAATAACCACAGCATCAAATCTACTTAATGTTTCCGCGTTAATATCATCTGGTTTTATAATACGAACGTTATAACCTATTTGTTGTAAACTTTCAGGAACTGCATCGCCAGCACCTTGAATATAACCTATGTTTTCGCCTTTCTTTTTTATATCTAAACGCACAATTTTACTTTCGCTAGGAAGTAATACCGTTTGAAATGGGATATGCGCATAGTCAATTTCTATAAGTTCTTTGGTGTAGTTTTTATCCCCGATATGAACCATAGGGCTAATATAGCCTTCGCTCTGGTTTTTTGGAGGAATGACCGTAAAAACAAGCGTCTGTTCTTCACCTTTATTCTTAATAAATATTTTTTGTTTTTTAGGATACACGTTCCAATCATTTGGGTGGCAAACTTCAACATCACCTTCTAAATCATTTCGCCCTGCTTTAACAATAACAGTTATGTCGCGTTGTTTGTCATTATCTAAAATAATAACCTTTTCGGTGATTTTTGCGGAAGCCTCTGGTATAATTTCAAACGGACGGTACAATTCGCCTTTATCTGGTTTTGAAAACCGTTGAATAATTGGTTTTGTGAACGTGATAGGCACGTTATTAATAAGTAGGTTAAAATCGATATTATAAGTTCTAGGCGTTTCAGGCAGGCCTATTAAACTTTTATCTTCAACTTTGTACATACCCAAAGTTCCTTTGTCGCTTAGCCAATAGGGTGTTGTAGGTGGTGCATCACTCTTAATTCTGATGACTTCTTTGAAATTATATTTCGTGTTGTTTTCAAGTGAAATGTTTTTTGCAATATTTAAGTCACTCGCATTATTCAAGCTTTCTAAAGTTATAGGAAGTGAGCTTCTGTTAAGCACTTCAATATCTAAATTAATAGTTTCATTTTGAGTGGCCCAATTGGTTTCGGCTGAAGCTTCTAAATACAAACCAGCACACATTCTGATAATTGATTTCAGAGCCTTTGTTTTTTGAGTTTTCCAATGTAAGTCTTCAATATTTTGAAGTAGTTTATAGGCTTCAATTAATTGCGAAACATGTTCTGAAGGGTTTTGAAAGTTGAAGTTTTTTTCAACCTTATATAGAATGTCTCCAATAGCTTTTCCGTCTTTAATACGGTTCCAAGAGGTGTCGATGCCAGAGAAAATATTTTTATTATCAGTTAAGGGTTCTCCTTTTAAAAACTCTATATATTCTTGCTGTAAACCCCGTTGCGATAAACGCCCAAAACCTTGACATAAATGTTGGCTACTCGCTAATGATGCTAATTCGTTGTTGCTCATTCCTTTAAGGGGGTAGTACGTGCCAATATCAAAACTAATCATATTGCTTTTGTCAATTTCATCAAATTTTTCTTGACTACCATAGCGCCACCAACTGGTGTTATAAAACAAACGCTTTGGTTGCCATAGCTCAGTCTGTTTTAGTTGCCCAGGATATGCAGATATATTGTTAGCGAGTTCAAAAGCTTTCATGCTTAACATCGCAGATGCGGTGTGGTGACCGTGAGTCTGTCCTGCTCTTCTATGGTCAAACCTGTTAATGATAACATCTGGTTTAAACTTCCTAATAGCCAAAACGACATCGCTCAATACGTGGTCTTTGTTCCAGATTTCTAAAGTTTCATCGGGATGTTTTGAATACCCAAAATCGTTGGCTCTAGTAAATAGTTGTTCACCACCATCAATGCGTCTAGCTGCTAAAAGTTCTTGAGTTCTTATAACACCGAGTAATTCTCTAATTTCTGGGCCGATAAGGTTTTGTCCGCCATCACCTCGAGTTAAGGATAAGTATGAAGTTCTTGCTTTTACATGATTGGACATGTATGAAATTAATCGTGTGTTTTCATCATCTGGGTGTGCCGCTACATATAAAACTGAACCTAAAAAGTTTAGTTTTTGAATAGACTCGTATATCTCTGATGATGAAGGTGTTTTGGGTTTTTGGGCATGTGAATTAAATACTGTTAAAAGCCCTATAAGTAGGTGAAATAAGCGTTTCTGCATGGTTTTGTTTTAGCTAAATCAAATATAAAAAAGAAACCAGCGATATTGCTGGTTTTAGTTTTTCTTTAACGTTAAGAGATAAAAGAACGATCTAAAGCCACTTTTTACGCTTAAAATAAATAATCATGCCAACAAACAGAACAATCATGACGCCCCAAAGGATAAAGTAAGCGTATTTATATTGAAGCTCAGGGATGTACTCGAAATTCATACCGTAAATGCCAGCAATAAATGTTAATGGGATAAATATGGAAGCCATTATTGTTAATACTTTCATGACTTCGTTCATCTTGTTGCTAATAGTTGTCATGTACATATCCATTAAACTCCAAATCATTTCACGATAAATATCGATGTTTTCTGAGACTTGGATAAGATGGTCGTAAATATCTCTGAAATAAGTGATTGTTCTTTTTTGAATAAGTGGGCTTTCGTTTTTTTCGATGCGATTTATAACTTCGCGAAGTGGGAATATTGCACGACGCACTCTTAAAATCTCACGTTTTAAGTTCTGAATTTTTTGGCTAATATCGCCATCTGTATTTCCTGAAAAAATAGCAGTTTCAAAATCTTCAATTTTATCGCCTAAAACTTCTATAACACTAAAATAATGGTCTACAATGGCATCGATTAGTGTATAAAGCAAATAGTCTGACTTCATGGTGCGTACTCTGCCTTTGGCTTGCCTTAAACGGTCTCTCACTTCATTAAAAACATCGCCTTCGGATTCTTGGAACGATAGCACATAGTTTTTTCCTAAAATGAAACTTACTTGCTCTGAAACTATAGTATTATTGTCATCATAATATAGCATTTTCAAAACGATAAATATGTAGTCGTCATATTCGTCAATTTTAGGACGTTGTGCAATGTTTACAATATCTTCTAAAACCAAGGGGTGAAATTTATAATGCTCACCTAATGTTTCAATTTGAGTTACGTGGTTTAAACCATTTAGATTTATCCACGTTACAGAATCGGTATCTTTGTATTCAAAGCTTTCTTGAACAGATTGTAGCTCTTTTTCATTGCAAAACTCTTTGGTATAATCAAAAGCATCAATAAAAAGCTTTTCTTTTGAGCGCTCTCCCGTATAAATAACACTTCCAGGAACTTGTCCTAGTTTCTTTTTTGACCGGTATACTCTTTTTCTTGACATTACTACAAATTATACTTTAAATATATGGAATATTTATACAGCATCGGTACCATCATCTTCAAAGACATCATCAATGGCGTCTTTTTTTACAAGCGTTACAGCTTTTTGAAGCATGAGGTTGTTTGGATAGGTTACCAAATCCCCGTTTTCTAGTCTTAAATGAAGTTGAAATGCACGTATATCTTCAATAATGGCGCGAATAGGAAAATCTTTATCGTGAATTTCAATTTTATCACCTACTTTATAAGGGAAGTTGAAAAACATAATAATACCTGAAGTGATATTGCTTAAAATGGACCAGATAGCAAATAAACCAATACCAATTATTGCAAAAACGGATGAGAATATAAGTGCTATTTCTCTAAATTTAGCACCGAAAATAAAGGTTTCAATGAGAATGGCAATTAAAAATAGGGTAACGGTAATGTATCTTCTAATAAGTCTAATTCTAGCATCGTTAATGCCATTTTTTCTAGCTACTTTAGTGATAGTAAAATGCGTAATAAATCTTACTATAAGTAAGGATATCAGTACGATGCCTGTATATGCGAGTTTGTCTCTGTAGTCACCAAAAATCATATGGGTAAATTAAAGTTCAATACAAAGATACATTACAAATTGAAATGACTTTAATTTAATTGAAGGGTTTCTCTCAGTATTTCATCTTTATTACTGTTCTTTTGCCAGTAAGCAGATTTTATGGTTTTTAGTTTAGAAGCTTTTGTAGTTAAAACTTTTGCATTAGACCCAAAACCACTTTTAAATGTTTCTTCCCAACCTAGAATATCATGAGGGAAGTTTGGGTTAAATTGGATAATTAGCGATCTGTTTATTTCTGGATAGTTTATAGAATATGTGCTTTCTGTTAAAGTCGCCGATGCTTTGTGTGCTTTTATGGGAGCATGGCGTAGTCGTGAATATTCAAAAGAAGGAATAATTTCTAAATTACCCGTTGGTAATGATTTAGGATTTATGCGTAATTGTGTCCACAGTTCATTTTCTAAAATAGATTTTTTTAGTTTGAAATTTTTATCAGCTTCGCCTTCAAAATAAGAATGCGACATAATTTCAAATTCCTTTTTATTGTTAAGTTGTGCATAAACATGACCGCACCATTCCTGAATAGAACTGGATACTTTAATAGCATGTTGATTATTAGAAATAGGGTAGAAGGTGCTTTGCATAATGGAATATGGGTATACACCTGTATTGAATTTTTTAATAGCATTCAGTTTTAAAACAGGAATGCTATTAGCTTTTTTGTTATTTGCTTTTACTTGAATATTTGGTAAAAAATCTTCGGTTACATATATTAAAACGGCTTTGCCCTCCCTTATCTCACCATAGCGGGCTTGTTCCAATTTATAGGATGAAACTTCAGCTTCTCCAGCATACCAATATGTGTTGAATTCTGGTGATTGTTTTGTTACAGCTTCTTTAGTTTCAACATCGGCATCAAAATTATAAGCTATATCAATATTTTGATTTTCTTTTTTACATGATGTCATTATCAATAATAATCCAATTATTATCCAAAACAGTATTTCTGCTTTTATGATTTTTTTCAGTTTATTAATTGTTTCCATAACGTAAAGTTACAAACTTAGGCAATGTCTGCAATATCATTTAACGTTTTGTAAACAAGGTGAGTAGGTAATCCCATAACATTAAAATAAGAGCCTTCAATTTTGGTTACGCCTATTTGACCAATCCATTCTTGAATACCATAGGCTCCGGCTTTATCGAAAGGCTTACAGGTTTTTATATAGAATAAAATTTCTTCATCAGATAAGGCTTTAAACGTTACTTTAGTGATATTATGAAGCGTTTTTTCATAGTTAGAAGTTGTGAAACAAACAGATGTAATGACTTCGTGTGTTGCATTACTCAATGATTTTAGAATGCTGAATGCTTCGTTTTCATCACGAGGTTTTCCTAAAGCGGTTTGGTTATGCCAAACAATAGTATCGCTGGTAATTAAAATATCGTTGGGTTTTAATGCATCCTTAAAAGGCAATGCTTTTAATTGCGAGAGGTAATTGCTAATTTCAAAATGCGTTAATCGATTTGGATATTCTTCTTTTACAGGTTTTAAACGGACTTCAAAATCTAATCCCAAATTTTCAAAAAACGCTTGTCTTCTAGGGGAGCCTGAAGCCAATATGATGTGATGGTTTTTTAGTTTTTCGTTAAGCATGTTTTTTTGTTTACAGTCTCAGTATTTGGTAATATTTCTTTGTGTCTTAACGCCTTTGTGTGATAAAAATAATTTACTGTTTTTCTTTCAATTTTAACGCTGTAACCTTTGAGTAAGAATTAATAAAATCTTTCTGAAATAAGATTATTAGCTTAAGATAAACAAATAAAGTAACAAAGACAGCATCCCGAAAAGCATAACCAATTTGTACATATTACTTATATGGCGAATTTCTTTTTTCAATTTTGCGCTAAATGTTTTTATACAAATGTAGATTAGCGGGGCAATAATAAATATCAAAAAATAACCAACAGCTATTTGTTGTTTGTATAAGTTTGAAATAATATAATGGATAATGCCTGCAAGAGGAATGAAGTTTAATATTACTAAAACGATTTTTGCACGTTCTCTTCCAATGGCTATAGGTAAGGTATTCATACCTGCTTTGTAGTCGCCATCAATGTCTTCAATATCTTTGGCTATTTCTCTTAATAGATTAATGATGAAAGCAAATAATGCATAATCTAATATTACTTTAAAGAATAATACTTGAGTCTGCTGGTTTGAAGGCGTTATACTAGGAAGCAATTCAAAAACCCCAACAATAATGATGCTCAATGCTACGAGAATTGATATGATGATGTTGCCAATAAGAAGTGTGCGCTTTAAATAAGTAGCATACACATAAAGCAATACCGAAATTATAACAAATATGGAGAAAAACGGCGCTCTATTAATGTTATGGGATAAATAAAAACCTATGCCAACTCCAATTAGATTAAGAATTATAAAAAGGTTGTATGCTGTTTTTTCCGAAATAGATTTGCCAACAATAATTTTGTCAGGCTTGTTTACAGAATCAGTTTCAATATCGTTGATGTCATTTATTATGTTTCCAGCTGCTGCAATAGAAATAGAGGCTAGAATTAAAAGGATAATTCCTAAAGAGTCTAAACTTGTCGAAACGCCAAAGGGTTCTAAAAGTGCATATTTTATTAATAATTGCACAAGAGCAATCATCAATAAATTTTTCCAACGGATAAGTTTTAAGACATTCAAATTTTATTGTTTCTAACAACTAACAACTAACAACTAACAACTAACAACTAACAACTAACAACTAACAACTAGTCATACTTAGCTTCATAATTTCCGTTCCATTTTCCTTGAACTTTTAGAACTTGCTCAATCACATCTCTAACAGCGCCTTTTCCCCCTTTTTTATGCGAAATGTATTTTGAAATATTTTTAATTTCAGGTACTGCATCTTGCGGGCAACACGGTAAACCAATACCTTTCATCACGGGGTAATCAGGAATATCATCGCCCATATAAAGCACATTTTCAGACTTGATAGATTTCTTATTAAAATAATCATCTAACTGTTCTATTTTGTTCTGTGCGCCTAAATAAATATCGGTAACCCCTAAACCTTGTAATCGTAAACGCACGCCTTCATTAGAGCCACCGGAAATAACACAAACATTAAATCCGTTATCTACTGCGGTTTTTAACGCATAACCATCCTTTATGCTCATAGTTCTCAGCATTTCGCCAGTTGTAGTAACAGTAACGGAGCCATCTGTTAAAACACCATCCACATCAAAAATAAAGGTGGTAATGTGTTCAAGGTATTCTTTATAGCTTTTTTCTTCCATGGGTTTTTTGAATTGAGTTTGTTAGGAGTTGGTATATGTCTTTATGATGTTGACTTTCTAAGTCCTTTAAATGTTTTTTAATGGTTTTTTTGTCGTTTCGCTTAGCAGGTCCTGTTTGCGCCATATATGGCGATATATCCTGAATTTTTTTTGCGGTCTCTAAAATAAGCGGCTTTAGCATATCAAATTCTGCGCCTTCACTTTCGGTAATCTCATGCCCGATTCTGTATAACTGATTAGTGAAATTATTTACAAATACTGCAGCTAAATGCAAAACACGCCGTTGATCGCTATTAATTCTTTTAAAAGGACCACCCGTGCTTTTTGCTAATTCTTTTAATATCGGAAAGCTTTTTTTATCAATAGTTTCAATACAAATGGGCACATTAGTAAAATCCATTTCTGTGGTCTTGCTAAAAGTTTGCAAGGGGTATAATACACCACGTTTGTGTTTTTTATCAATATCATAAACGCTAACACTTCCAGACGTATGAACAACCAATTTGTTGTCAAAAGGAAGTTTTGAAGAAAGGGAGCCAATAACATCATCGCTAACCGCTAAAATATATATGTCGGCATCTTTTAATGCGTTTAAGTCGTTAGTAATATCAACTGTATTTTTATATGGATTTATAGACTCAATACTTCTGTTAAACCATTGGATAACAGAAACGTTATTTGAATTATTGAAGGCTTTAAATAAATGCGTGGCAACATTACCTGCGCCGAGAATTACTACTGAAATCATATTGCTAAAATACTAACGAATTACGAATTACGAATTATGAATTACGATTTTTTAGTAGATAGTGTCTGTTTCCAACCAGACACTAGATATATATTAAATAATCCCATAACTTTGAAATATGAATAAAAAAGATATTAAAACTAGAGATGATGTATTTTTATTAGTGTCATCATTCTATAAAAAAGTTAGAAAAGATGAGGTTTTAGGTCCTTTTTTTAATGATGTAATTAAAGATTGGGATGCACATTTAGATAAATTAACAACCTTCTGGGAAACAAGCTTGTTCATGACCAGAAAGTTAGAACATAAGTATCACGGAGATCCATTAGAAGCTCACGTAAAAGTTGATAGGGAAAACAATAACAGTATTACCGAATTGCATTTTGGATTGTGGTTAAATTTATGGCTGCAAACCATAGACGAACTTTTTGAAGGCGATTATGCAGAAAACGCAAAACGACGAGCCAGAAAAATGGGGTCTTTTTTGTATTTGAAAATTTTTGAAGCGAGGGGTTAGTAAGCAGTGGGTAGTCTTCAGTCGCAGTCACAGTATTCAGCCCTAGTATTCAGTCACAGTCACAGTATTCAGAAAGTCGTGTGATGCCTTCGTACAAAAAAAGTAGTTTTTAAGACTCAGTTGTCATTATTCGGTTTTTTACGTTCAACTTTGCGCCCCTGCTTGCCGGCAGGCAGGTTTGCGTCTTTGCGCGAAAAAAAAGTATTCAGTCTCAGTTCTTCAGTCATAGTCTTGGTTTTCATTATTAGATTTTTTACGTCCAAATTTGCACCGCCTCGCCTTTGCGTGAAACAATAAAGCAGAGTAAGCAGACTTCTAACTTCGAGCTTTTTAATTTCAAACTTTTTACAACACTTTAACACCTCAAAATAAACTTAAATACTTAAATTTGTACGACCTAAAAAACGGGTTCAAATTATGCAAAAAAAACTCGCCAATATTTTCTTCTCAACGCGACTTACCGCCTTTTTATTTATTGCTTTTGCTGCTGCTATGGCTACTGGCACTATTTTGGACGCAGGACAAGAAACATCGCCAACACCGTATACCAGAAACTTAATCTATAATGCCTGGTGGTTTGAAGCTATCATGGTATTTTTCGTTATTAATTTTACAGGTAATATTTTCAGATTCAGATTGTATAAAAAAGAAAAATGGGCGACTTTTATTTTACATTTGTCATTCATTTTTATTTTGTTAGGCGCTTTTATAACACGTTATGCCAGTTTTGAGGGTATGATGGCAATTCGCGAAGGTGCTACTGAGAATAGCTTTCTTTCTCAAAAAACATACATCACAACCTATATAGATGGAGATTACAAAATTGATGGCGTTCCACAACGGTTGCCTATTAATAGTGAAGTTGATTTTTCTGGGCGTTTAGATAACGATTTTAAGATTGAAACCAAATACAACCAACAGCCTGTAACTATTGAATTAGAAAAGTTTATTGTAGGAGCAGAAGAAGATATTATTCCAAATGAAGAAGGTGAAGAGTATTTAAAAATTGTTGAAGCTGGAGCTAATGGGGCTCATAATCATTTCTTAAAAACAGGAGAAATAAGTAGTATTCATAATGTACTTTTTGCATTGAACAAACCTACCGATGGCGCAATAAATATAACTTATAGAAATAATGAGCTCACTATAAATTCTCCATTTGAAGGTAGTTATATGACCATGGCTACCAAAGCAGAAGGGAAATTGATAAAAGACAGCTTGCAACCTTTAGCATTGCGTTCGCTTTATAAAATTGGCAATATGCAAATGGTATTTCCTAAACCCGTAATTAAGGGTGTTTTCGACATGGTACAAAAATCGCAAATGTTGAAAAATGATGATGATGGTTTGATGCTAAAAGTGACCACCAATGGTGAAACACAGCGTATTGGTTTACTTGGTGGAAAAGGAACGAACAGCAGCTTTAAACAGATTAAAGTAGGCGGATTAGACTTTGCATTTAAATATGGCTCTAAAGTTTTGGAGTTACCGTTTTCTTTAAAGTTGAACGATTTTGAAGCGGAGCGTTACCCAGGAACTGAGCGTGGCTATTCAGCATATTCAAGTGAAGTTACTGTTTTAGACGATAAAACAGAACACTACGATTATAAGATTTTTATGAATAACATCTTAGATCATGGTGGTTATCGTTTTTTTCAATCGGGTTTTGATCCAGATGAAAAAGGAACGATTCTTTCCGTAAATCATGATTATTGGGGTTCATTAATTACGTATTTAGGTTATTTTATGCTCTACTTTGGGTTGATGGCTATTCTGTTTTCTAAATATTCTCGTTTTGGAGATTTAAAGGTACAGCTGGAAAAAGTGAAAGCTAAAAAAGCAAAACTATTTTCAGTTCTTATGTTATGCGTTGGATTGAATGTGTTTTCTCAAGGGCATCATGAGAACGATGGGCACGACCATTCAAAACCAGCTAAGTCGCAAATAGATTCTATTCTACAATCAAATATAACACCTAAAGCACACGCCGATAAATTTGGTCATTTGGTGATTCAAGATTTAAGCGGACGAATGATGCCTGTTAATACCTATGCATCAGAAATGCTTCGTAAGTTAAGTAAACGTGATACTTATGAGGATTTTGATGCAAACCAGGTGTTTTTATCCATACAAGAAAGTCCTATGCTTTGGTATAATGTACCTATCATTTATTTAAAGTTAAAAAAGGGCGATTCTATTAGAAAACTTATTGGCGTTGATACAAGTGAAAAGTACGTTGCCTTAGCAGATTTCTTTTCAGATAGAGGTGAGTACAAATTAGCACCTTATTTAGATGAAGCCTACAAAGCTCAAGTACCTAACGGGTTTCAAAAGGAATTTAAAGAAACGGACCAGCGTGTTAACTTGTTGTACAATACGGTAGAAGGGATGTCTTTAAAAATATTCCCGATTCCTAACGATGATAATAACAAATGGATTTCTAATTTCGATTATAAGCAAGATACTTCTAAAATAAAGGATTCGCTGTATTCAAACTTTGTAAAAAATGGGTTTAGAGCTTATTTGTTTACTTTAAACCAAGCAAAGCAAACAGACAATTTTCAAGAAGCCGAAAAACTTTTAGCGGCATTTAAGAAAACCCAACACCGCTATGGCGGAGCGGTTATGCTTAGTGACGATAAAGTAAAGACCGAAGTGCTTTACAACAAGTATGATATTTTTAAGAAACTGTTTAGTTGGTATTTATATGCTGGTAGCTTATTGTTTGTTTTATTAATAGTTCAAATATTTAATGATCAGCGCAAGTTTGTAAATGTTGCTATAATTGTTTTTAAGTTTATTGTTCTAGGGTTATTTATTTTGCACACAGCTGGTTTAATAACCCGCTGGTATATTTCTGGTCATGCGCCATGGAGTGATGCTTATGAGTCCATGATTTATGTAGCTTGGGCAACTATGTTCTTTGGTTTAGCCTTTGGAAGAAAAAGTGATTTAACTATTGCGTCAACTGCTTTTGTAACTGCAATGATTTTAATGATTGCACATTGGAATTGGATGGATCCTGCTATTGCAAATTTGCAGCCTGTTTTAAATAGCTATTGGCTCATGATTCATGTGGCAGTAATTGTTGCTAGTTATGGTCCGTTTACTTTGGGTATGATTTTAGGAGTCGTGTCATTATTGTTAATGATTTTTACTTCGGAAAAGAATAAAGAAAAAATGGCACTCAATATAAAAGAGTTGACTATTATTAATGAAATGTCTTTAACCGTAGGTTTGGTGATGCTTACCATTGGTAACTTTTTAGGTGGTATGTGGGCCAATGAAAGTTGGGGGCGCTATTGGGGTTGGGACCCTAAAGAAACTTGGGCGCTTATTAGTATTATGATTTATGCTTTTGTAATCCATATGCGACTAGTGCCAGGTCTAAGAAGTCGATGGGGTTTTAATTTAGCTTCAATCATTGCTTTTGCTAGTATTATAATGACCTATTTTGGAGTGAACTTCTATTTAGCAGGCTTACATAGTTACGCTAGTGGCGACCAAATTGTTAGTGTGAAATTTATAAGTATTACTGTTGCTATTGTTGCGATTTTAGGTTTTTTCGCTTTCCGCGGATATGCTAAGTACTATAGGAAGTAGTGCTATTATACATTTGTATGCAACCTTAATATAGGTTTGTATCTATTAAAAAAGAGGAATTCTTTAGATTAAATGAATTTTGCACAGACAATGATGTGGTAAGGTAATTATGGAAAGGCTACAGGTTATTGGCTGTTGACGGTTCAAGAATTAACTTTTCCATAACCGATGAGCTTAAAATAATTTATGGAGAAACTAAAAATAAAACTAGGACATTTATAGTACAGGCAAGGTGTTCCGTAATTTACGATGTCCTAAACAACTATGTTTTAGATGACAGTTTAGAGCCCCTAGATTGACGAGAAAGAGATTTGCACTAGTACAACTGGCACATTGCAAAGAGAAAGACTTGATGCTTTATGAGAGAAGCTGCCCATCTACGACTTTATCAACAAGTACTTAGAAAAAGGTCTTGATTATATAATACGGGTTAATGTAAGTTTTTAGCAATCTCGTCAAAGATTTTTATAAAAGTAATAAGAAATCACTTGTTGTTGATATCTTTCCTGGAAAGAACACTAAAATCTCTGACAAACGATACTCAAAAAACAACGCAATTCCGGTAAATATAGATCACGAATAAAACCTTAAATCACTAAAAATAAGCAATATATGTTTGTTAAAACTTTAACTTAATGACATTGTGCTCGTGCTTGTGGTAAATTGTTTTTAACTGCTCAGTTTGAACGGTTCCTTTGTTTTAGACCTATAAAAATTTTAGAGCCTTCATATACTTAAACCTTTCATTTCCTTTATAAACGGCATCCTAGATTATTATTTTGCATTTTTTGTCATCGGCATGACAAAATTCTCAGATTGTTAAGTCAGGAATTTAGTCCTTATTCATATACTTTCCCTTCTTACTCCCTTCATACATGACATATTTTACCAAACGCGATTCTAGTTTGGCATTAAATAAATGTATCCTTCTTGAAGGACGCAATCCTACATGCTTTAAAGCATCAAGGTTTGAAGTGATAAACCAAGCATCTGTACCTGGGTAGTTTTGTTTTAGGGTATCGCCTATATTAGCATAAAACTCTTCCATATCGATATTTAAACGCTCACCGTATGGTGGGTTAAATACCATGTGTAGTTTTTGGTCGCCTCCTTTTTGGGTTTTAAAGAAATCTTCGTGTTTTACCTCTATAAAATCTTCTAGTTGGGCATTTTTAACGTTTTCTATAGCTTTGGTTACGGCACTTGGTGCTTTATCGTAACCTATTATTTTGTGATGGAAATCTCGTGTTTTACCGAGCAGGGATTCTTCAATTTTCTCGAATAATTCTACATCCCAATCTTGCCAACGCTCAAAAGCAAATTCTTTCCGCATGAGGTTTGGCGGGATGTTACAGGCTATCATGGCGGCTTCTATAAGCATGGTTCCTGAACCGCACATGGGGTCCATAAAATCGGTTTGTCCGTCCCAACCCGATAGCATAATGAGTCCTGCTGCCAATACTTCGTTTATTGGTGCAATATTGGTGGCGGTTTTGTAACCGCGTTTATGCAAGGAATCGCCTGATGAATCTAAGGATATGGTGCATTTTCTCCTGTCAATATGCACGTTTATTTTTAGGTCTGGAAATTTTAAATCGACGTTTGGTCGTTGTCCATCGGTGTCTCTAAACTTATCGACGATGGCGTCTTTTGTTTTTTGTGCAATGTATAGCGAGTGTGAAAACAAATCGGAATGAATGGTCGCATCTACCGCCAGTGTTCCTGTAGGTTTTAAATACTTGCTCCAATCCATGGCATAGATTTTATCGTATAAATCTTGCTCGTTATTTACGTTAAATGAATGGATGGGTTTAAGGATTTTTACTGCGGTACGCAATGCTAAATTGCATTTGTACATAAAGCCTTTATCGCCCGAAAAAGCTACGTTACGTATGCCTTTTTTAACGTACATAGCGCCAAGTTGTGTGAGTTCTTTTTCTAATAAATCTTCAAAGCCAAATAGGGTTTTGGCTACCATGTTGAAATTTTCTGCCATTTTTTTAAGTCTGATAGACTATTTACGTCTAATAGAATGCAAAAATAACGTAATTTTGCGCAAATTAACTAGCAATTGCGGATAATGGGTTAAGGATTGCAGCGGCATCCTTTTTTGTGCTTTAAAAAAGTATTTGATTGAAACTTATATTCCATGTATTCAATATACTTGATGAGATACTGAAACATGTCCAGCACAAGAAAGATATAGCGGAAAGCCTGACCCCCGACGTTTTTCGGGGGTAACCCCCACAAAAATTTATGACTAAAAACACAACTACTTGGTTTACATCTTGGTTTGATACGCCATTTTACCATATTTTATATAAAGACCGGAATGATACCGAGGCGCACGCGTTTATGGATACGCTTACCGATTATCTGAATATTCCAGAGAGTGGCACCGTGCTAGATTTGGCTTGTGGCAAGGGGCGCCATGCGTTATACCTCAACAAAATCGGGTATGATGTAACGGGTGTGGATTTAAGCGAAAATAGTATTGCTTTTGCTAAACAGTTTGAAAACCATCGCTTGCGTTTTGATGTGCATGATATGTGCACCCCTTACCACAAGCAGTTTGATGCGGTTTTTAATTTGTTTACTAGCTTTGGGTATTTTGATGATGATGCGGATAATTTAAGAACTATTGCGTCTATAAAAGCTGAATTAAACGACTTTGGTTTTGGGGTTATTGATTTTATGAATAGTGAATTTGTTATTGATAATTTAGTACCCGAGGAAGTTAAAACGGTTGATGGTATTGACTTTCATTTAAAACGCTATGTAGAAGACGGATATATTATAAAAGATATTACTTTTACGGCGGATGACAGGTTGTATAATTTCCAAGAGCGTGTACGCGGGTTTACTTTAGCTGATTTTGAGTCGCTTTTTGAACAGGCTGGTGTATATTTGTTAGATGTTTTTGGCGATTATAAATTGAATAAGTTTAATGCCAAAACATCGGAACGTCTAGTCATGATTTTTAAATAGGTCGGTCGATAATCGACATTTGGTTTTGCTTACTGTCGTGGATTATTTTGGATTAGTTTTATGATATTGAATAGTTTTTTTTGAATGAATAAATTTATTTTCCCCATACTTGCGGTTGTTTTAGGTTTTGTTTTAGCCTTAGTTACGAAAAAGCAAAAATCTTGGAACACTAAGCTCCTACTCTCTTTTAGCGGAGCTTTTTTATTAGCTTTAACACTTTTTGAATTACTTCCCGAAGTTTACAGCCACTTAGACACCAAACTTACCGGACTGTTTATAATGTGTGGTATTATGCTTCAAATAGTTTTGGAGTTATTCTCTAAAGGTGCGGAACATGGGCATGTACATATCCATAAACACGAAACTGCTTTTCCGTGGTTATTATTTATTAGCTTATGTATTCATAGTTTTTTAGAAGGGTTTTCTATTCATGACCATAACGATATGGTTTATGGTGTATTGGTTCATAAAATACCGATTGCCACTTTGATTACTATGTTTTTGTTACAGTCGAATTATACTAAAATACAAGTTGCTAGTTTTTTATTGGTGTTTGCTTTTATGACGCCGTTAGGAACTTGGATTTCACATACGGCAATTATCATTGCTGATTATGCCCACATAATTAACGCGATTGTTATTGGAATATTTTTTCATATCTCTACCACTATTTTATTTGAAAGTGGCGAAGGTCATAAATTTAATTTTTCCAAGTTTATTTCGATTATACTCGGCGTTGGGGTGGCTTATTTGATTTGATGATCTTGTCATTTCCGCGAAGGCGGAAATCTCATAAATCGAAACTAAATTATATTAAAAAGATTCCTGCTGAAGTTTATCTTTAACGTAGACGGAAGGCAGGAATGACAAAAAAAAGGATTCCCTTCTTCAAGGGAATTGAAAAAGATGGGCTTTCAATGTTTAGCAAAGAAGAATCACGCATATTAAGACAAGGGTTTTGGACTAGTTTCGGGAAATCGTTTCCACGGAAATGGGTTTTGTATGACACCAAACTAAAAGGTTTAAGTTTTAAGTTTCACTTTGATAACAAAACCGCTTTAGTCGTTTTAGACCTTGAAGACGACCTTGAAAATCGCATTAAATACTGGGAAAAATTACTTGCCTTAAAATCGATTTTACTAGATGAATATCTTCCTGATGCTATTTTTAATGAGGAATATTTTCTTGATAATGAAAAAGAGATTTCTAGAATATACGTGCCTTTAGAACAAAAAGTGTCTATTCATAATAAAAATTCATGGCGCGATGTTATGGAATTCTTCAATAAAAACATGAGCATGTTTGAAGCTTTTTTTGAGGAATATAAGGAAGTTATTGAAGGGTGATTGATTTTTGATTGACGATTTTTGAATAACTGGACTTCGTGACTATGACTATGAATTTATAAAACTTTCACCATCTCATAATCATCCATTACAAATCCATTTCCAATATCAGTAATCAAGGGGCCAACATTCTTGAAACCTAATTTCTCATAAGCTTTAATTGAATTTGTATTGTTTATGTTTACGGTTAATCTTATTTTTTTTAATTGATAGTCTTTAGCTTTTTCTTCAATAAATAACATAGCAGTTTTACCAATTTTTTTCCCTCTGCAACTACTTAAAACATATATTTTACTTAAAAATAAGGCTTTATTTTCCTTTCTTATACTGATATAACCAACTGGAGTTTTATCATAATTCAATACGAAATACTCAAAACCATCTATTATTTGTTGTTCAATAGCTTCAGCAGATTGAAATTTATCAAGCATATAATCTATTTGTGGTTTCCCAACAATAGGGATATAATGTTCTCTCCAAATGGTATCTGCTAAAGTTTCAATTTGCAAAAAATCAGGAGTTGTATTGGCTATGGCGATTTCTATCATAGAATTAGGTGTTCAAAATAAAGGAAAATTAAACAAAAGAATCATGTTTTTTTTTTTGAGATTCCCGTCCCTGTCTGCCAACTGGCAGGTTCGTGGAAATGACAGCGTTATTAAATGACATAACCAAAAATCATAAAAAAGTGAAAAATAGCTCCTGCCAGTACAAACAGATGCCAAATAACATGATTATATGGTATTTTTTGAATAGCATAAAAAACAATGCCAACAGTGTATGCAAGACCACCAGCAAATAAAAACAAAATACCGTTGTTGCCAATAACATCAGATAATTTAGAAAAATCAAAAACGATTAGCCACCCCATTACTAAATACAATAACGTTGAAAATACTTCAAACCTTCCAGTAAAAAATAGCTTTAAAATCATACCAAAAACGGCAATTCCCCAGACCACAAAAAACAAAGTCCATCCTAAAGTTTGCTCTAATGAAATTAAACAAACAGGTGTATACGTTCCAGCAATTAGAAAATAGATACTGATGTGATCCACAATTCTAAAATAATGCTTCCGACTCTCACTTTTTACGGCGTGGTAAAATGTTGAAGCCATAAATAATATGATAATTGAAATACCATAAACAATAACGCTAAACAAACTCCATTCGGTTTTATTCGAGTTATGAACAATAAGTAACACCAATGCCACTATGCCAAACAAAGCACCTATAGCGTGGGATATCGTATTTAGTTTTTCTTCAAATGGCTTTTGAATACGCATTTATTCAGGTATTTTTTGATGAACCCATTTATTGGTTAAATCGTAAAAATCAAAATCTATAGCTGGTTTTTGACGCTCTAAGCGTCCGCTTTGAAAATTACGTTGTAAAATGTCTTCAATTAAATAATCTTCTTTTTCGCTCTCAGGGTCAAACTCTCGCTTCAATGAAATATCAAACATACTGGCTGTTGTGTTATACCAAAAGGCACGCCAACCATTGCGCAACTCTTTAACGAGATCGAATGCGGTTCGTCCTGTTTGCCTATGTATTAGTTTCACAAGAATCTGACCTTCTGTACGTGACATTTTTTTTAACTCTTCAGAGAATTCGCCTTCTATATATTTTTGAATACGTTTGGTATAACGTCTCTTATCACGATTCTTAGTAAGCCTTAATAATCTTGTATTCATTGAATCTAAACGTTCTGCTGCCATTTTAGCATACGGATACACCTTAATGGTTTTTCGTCTTAAAATTAAATATCGTATCCTATCTTCTCTACCGTCAAACTTAAGCTTATGCAGAAGCATCACTTCATCTAAATTAATAGAAGTTCTAGGAACTGAATCGCCTTTAATAATAAGGTATTCAGTTGGTGTAGAATTTTGTTCAATGACTTTTACCTGAGCATATAACATCACAGGGAAAATTATAAGTATGTATTTTAAGTAATTCATCTAATAAATAATGGGACATTTATTATACCAAAAATACAGAATTTCTCAAAACTGGATATCTAAAATCTGAAATTACCATGGCAAACTCATACTTTATGAAAAATGCCACGTTCCGATAGCTATCGTGAAGACTAATTTTTTATGGATTAACACAAAAGAATCTACGCTAAAAAAAAATCTATAGATTTTTTATTCGTGATATCTATTTTTAGTTTTATTCGTGCATTAGTGGCTAAAATAAAAGTAGGGTTTTTCCCTATCTGAAATTACCAAAACACTTGACTTTGTCAGAAAAAATAGCGAACTTCGTTTAGCTAAAGATAAAACACTTGTACTAAATTTTTAAATGTCTAAAAAAAGTGAACTAAAAGAAGTTGCCAAATTATTCTTCAAATTAGGAAGTATTGCTTTTGGTGGTCCCGCTGCTCATATTGCAATGATGGAAGACGAAGTGGTCAAAAAAAGAAAATGGATGACACAAGAACACTTCCTCGACCTTGTTGGTGCTACTAATTTAATACCGGGCCCGAATTCCACTGAAATGACAATGCATTGCGGACACGAGCGTGCAGGCTGGAAAGGTCTTTTTGTTGCAGGATTTTGTTTCATTTTTCCTGCGGTGGTTATCACTTCTGTTTTTGCTTGGCTTTACCAAGAATATGGTCAATTACCAAAAGTTGAGCCTTTCATTTACGGCATTAAGCCAGCGGTTATTGCAATAATTATAATGGCGGCTTTCCGACTTGGAAAAAAGGCAATAAAAAACACTGAACTCGCCATTTTAGGCATCATAACTTTAGTAGCTTGTTTATTTGGAGTAAACGAAATAATCGCTCTTTTTGGCTGTGGCTTACTTGGTTTGGTTATTTATTTTTCAAAAAAAAACACAGGTAATTTAAAGAGTCTTATACCACTTTTGCTTTTTCAAGTAGCAGACCCTTCAAAAATTGGAGTTTTCAAAATATTCTTGACTTTCCTAAAGGTTGGTGCCATACTTTATGGTAGCGGCTACGTTTTGTTTGCTTTTCTCGATACAGAATTAGTTGCAAATGGATGGCTGACAAGACAAGCATTGATTGATGCCGTTGCTGTTGGACAAATAACGCCAGGGCCCGTTTTGTCTACCGCAACTTTTATAGGTTGGCAAATGAATGGAATAACGGGAGCGCTTGCTGCAACTCTTGGGATTTTCCTTCCTTCGTTTCTTTTTGTTTTGATATTAAATCCATTAATACCAAAAATGCGAAAGTCAAATGTTATAGGCACAATATTAGATGCAGTAAATGTTGCCGCAGTGGCATTGATAATTGCAGTTTGTGTAGAAATGGCGAAAGACACATTAACCGATTGGCGAACAATTATAATTGCTATTGCAAGTATAGTGGTTGTCTTTGTTTTCAAAAAACTGAATAGTGCTTTTATTGTTTTAGGTGGCGCGCTGATTGGATATTTATTGACATTTATTTAAATATTTAGTTAAAACAGCCCTCAATAGCGGTCGTTTAATAATGCATTAAGTTAATGTGTAAATGACTTATTTTCAGGTATTTAGTCTTGCTTTTTAAAAAATAAAAACCGTGTATTTATCTGGTAATCAATGATTTATTATAAAAAAAAAAGAAGCTGTCGTTTTTTTTTTTTTTTTTGAAAAGATAATAATTGAGTTATTCCGTAAAATACTAAAAAATGATTTTAAGATTTCAAAAGAGCATTTTACCAGAAATAGAAAACAACGTTTTTCAATACTTTTATTGTTCATGATAAACTTTTTGATAAAAAGCTTAGCTTTATAAGTGGTAGGAGGGAGCGAGTAGTGAATGCCCGACCCTTCCGATAGCTATCGGGGTCAGGATAATCTGCCTGCCGGTAGGCAGGCGCCCAAATTATAATTCTTCAATCAACTCTAAAATATACTCATGCCCAACCCCGATTAAAATAGCTAAACCAAAGCTTAACAAAGTGCCTATTAAAATGTATTCGGTGAGTTTTCGGTCTTTAGCTTTTGATAAATCGCCAAAGCGAAATACAGATTTTGCGGCAATTAAAAAGCCAACACCTTCCCAGTGGTTAGTGATGATAAACATAAAAACAAAAAGACGTTCTAGTATGCCAATATAAGTGCCTGCGTTTTCTAATGAAGCTTCTTCGGTGTATTCCTTTAAATCCCATTTGGATATAATGGTTTTCATGATAATGGAAGATACTTTGGTAATGCATAGTAGGCTTGTTAAGAACAACAAGGTTTTTGCGTCAAAAAGGGTATCTATATTAAATTCATACGGTTCGTATATTTTTACAATAAGTAGGATGACTATAATATGAGCAACTTGGTCTAATGCAAATAAAAGTCTAGGGTTTATTTTTGATTTTAGATGTAGTTTTATAACATCTATGATGTAGTGAGAAATGATAATTACTACTATGCCCAGCCAATATTCAAAATTGAATTGCAATACTAAAAGTAGCGCTGCTAAATGTATCAAGATATGCCAATACAAAAACTTAGATTTGTGTTTGTGTGTTTCTTTATGATTGACCCATTTTTGAGGTTGAAGTAAAAAATCGCCTATAAGATGTGCTAGTATAAGTTTGATTATTAAGGTTAGCATAGACTTTGCATTTGGGTTTTAAAATATTGCAATAATTTAAAGACTTCATCAAACCCTGCACGCTTAAGCCCTTGACTGATATTGCCTTGTGTTTTTTCTAAGGTTTCGGCTATCTGTTTTTGATTAAAATCTGGATGTTCTAAAGCCGTTTTAACCAACGTTGCTGTGGTGCTTGTCCAATTGTTTATCGTTAATTGTGCCAATTCTAGCATGATGTTTATTTGTGTGTCAAATGCTTCAAAAGGTGATTTTATGGCAAGTGTTGTCTTTTTAAGAGATTCAAAACATTCCCCAGAATTAACAAAGGCACTGCCATTGGATTCTGTAATATTTTCTGAATGATATTCTTTTTCGCCTATACCAATAGCTAGCCTGACATCAAGGTTGTCAAATTGTTTTATAGTCGCTTTTATTAGGATACAGGCTTCTAAGGCCAGTTTTGGACTGACTTCTAACTGAAAGCTATCGCCTCTATATATTTCCCATACTAAGGGAGAACTACCATAATTATTTAAAACAGATTTAAGGGCGTCTAGCCATTTCTTTGGAGAGCTTTTTTTAGAATTTATAATATCACCTGTTATTATACTAGTCATTGATTTGGTAAAATAGATATTCAAATGTATGAATTTTTACTTAAAATAGCAAATTATTAGCTAATAAACTAATAATATAAAATATTAGCTTTAGATATAATAATAGTGAATATCAGTTTAAAAGCAGATATTTTTACAAAGCTTATTGCGGCTTCTTTTAGGAAATAGAAAAAGTCAAGATGAGTTTAAAATTTAAAACCATAAACTAATATCTTTGCGGCTTTAAATAATACCAACATATGAAACTATTCAAAGAATTTAAAGAGTTTGCTGTAAAAGGAAATATGATGGATATGGCTATCGGGATTATTATTGGTGCATCATTCAACAAAGTAATTGATGTATTGGTTAAAAAAATATTTCTTCCCCCATTATCTTTATTAACAGATGGCGTAAATATGCAAAACAAACGCATTATTCTTAGGGATGCGGTAACAGATGCTACAGGAACTAATATAACAGATGAGGTTGCCATAGGTTATGGCGCGTTAGGCGAAGCGTTTTTAGATTTCATGATTATAGGGTTTACGGTTTTTATTGTAGTGAAGTTTATGAATAGACTTCGGAATAAAGCTCAGGATACTAAAGATAAAACAGTGGTTACACCTAAAGATATTGAATTACTATCCCATCTTACAGAATTAATGGAAGAGCAAAATGCTTTGTTAAAGGCTAATACCAAATAACTATGGCAAAAACAGGTAGAGAAAAGAATACAAAAAATAAGGCGAAGCATTCTAAGTTAATGGCTAAGAAAAAAAACAAAAAGAAAGCTGAGGAAACGTTAAGAAAGGAACGTTTAAAAGCTATTATTTTGAAAGCAAAAGAGCAAAATGATAATTAAAACAAGGGCTTAATTTTACTAAAACTAATTTCTTTAAAATCGGTAATGACTTTATTTGCTTTAGAATAGTCTTGGTTTTTAGAATGAAAACTATCAAAACCAACACAGAAAATGCCTGCCGCTTTTGCAGCTTCAACACCATTGGTGGAATCTTCAATTACAAAGCATTCATTTTTGCTAAAACCAGTAGCTTCAGCAGCTTTAATAAAAATTTCAGGATGAGGTTTAGATTGTTTTAAATCGCCACCACTAAGTTTCGCTACAAAATATTTATTCAAATCAAAACGGTCAAAAATTTGATTAATACTCGTCATAGCTGCCGAAGATCCTAAAACCAAAGTGAGCCCATTGTTATGATAATCTTTAATTAAATCTAATACACCATCAATAAGTCCTAAGTCAGAATTACTATAAAAAAAGTGTTTGTAATGTTTGCGTTTTATAGCAACCAAACTTTCAGGAGATTGCTCCAAATTAAAATGGTCGCATAAACGCTTGCAAATATTTATGGTAGATTGCCCTGTAAACGATTCGTACAGTTCAGTTGAAACTTCAATGCCAACTTCATCAAACATATCATGATAGGCTTTATTATGCATAGGTTCACTATCAATAATAACACCATCCATATCAAAAATAACCGCTTTTAACATCTGTAACTTTTTTTGCGAATATAAAAGAATTGAAAGGAATACCAAATGAATATCAAAATGGTTGATAATAAATTTGAATTATATGTTCTTTATATGAGACAGAAAATAAAAGCATAGCCTTATCCCGATAGCTATCGGGAACCATTATCTTATATGTTGAAACCTGCCGGCAGGTATAAAGGGAATAGAAACGAATTTATTCAATTGTTTTTGGTGTCTATTTGGTATAGAGACTAGAAATCTATTTTGTAATTTTGAATAATTATTAAAATGAATCTAAAAATCAAAACAAACTCAAAATTCCATTCAAAAAACAAACATAAATCTGGATATGATATTGAAGCATTATGCGAAGTATATCCAGAGTTGTTGATTTTTGTATTCGAAAATAAATACGAAACAAAAACTATAGATTTTGCTAATCCAAAAGCTGTAAAGGCATTAAATACAGCGTTGTTATTTAAACATTACAATATTAAGTTTTGGGAATTTCCAGATACTAATTTGTGTCCGCCAATTCCTGGGCGTGTAGATTATATGCATCATGTTGCGGATTTATTAAAATCATCTAAAATTTCAGAAAGTATTAATGTTTTAGATATTGGATCAGGCGCAAGTTGTATTTATCCCATTTTAGGACAAGCAGAATATAACTGGAAATTTGTGGCGACAGATATTGATGGGACTTCGTTGAAAAATGCTCAAAATATCATCAATAAAAATAAATTGAATACTGTTATTTCTTTAAGACATCAAAAAGAAGCTTCGCAAATTTTTAAAGGTATTTTAAATGAAAATGACAAGTTTTCAGTGTCTATTTGTAATCCGCCATTTTATAAGTCGGAAGCTGAAGCTTTAGAGGCAACTACTAGAAAATTAAAAGGATTAAATAGGGAAGGGGATAAAGTCGTTAGAAACTTTTCTGGCACTCAAAATGAACTGTGGTATAAAGGTGGAGAAAAAGCGTTTTTACACACATATTTATACGAAAGTTCTTTGTTTAAAGAACAGTGCGTTTGGTTTACAACTTTAGTGTCTAAAAAGGATTTGGTAAAAGGCATGTACACGTCTTTAAAGAAATTAGGTGCTACCGATATTAAAACGATTAATATGGGACAAGGGCATAAAATTTCAAGAATAGTAGCTTGGACTTATAAATGATTAACGTCATTGCGAGGCGTTTTTTACAACGTGGCAATCTGTCTATTATTAACTAAAAACATTAATTTAAAATCCTTTTTTAACTTTAAATATTCAATTTAAAAGATTGTTTCGGTCATGCTTTCCTCACAATGACGTTAATTATTAACTTTTCTTTTTTCTAAAATCTGTTTTAAAAAACACACTCATTTGTAGCCTTTGCAAATTCTCCTTGTTAGATGTGTTTCTGTTCATATACCCTAGTTGAATGTTGTTCGATTTGGAAATATTTATGCCTAAGCCAGTATAAAATCTATTTTCTACTGTTTTACTTGACTTAGGAGTTGATAAAAACTCATTGTGTAAACGAATAAATAATTTGTTGTTTAAATTAAATTTAGTGCCAAGACGATAGCGTAACCTCGCCACTTTTGATTTAGAATTTTGCTTTCTAAAGAAACGATGCTCTAATCTAAATCTATGGTCTAAATGTATTTTGCTTAATTTATGTTTGAATAAAAATTGTTCGGTTATTCGGTTTTCGTAAGTATGCGGAGAACTGTTGTTGATATCACCATCAAAATCTGAATACCCTAAATATATGGTTCCAATTAATTTGGGGTTAAAGTGATAATTGTATCCCATTTTTAATAAAAAGAAATTAAAGTTATCATTAACCTCATATAGCCAAAATTGAGCATAAGTTTCGATACTTGATTTTTCTGAAACTCTATGGTTTACTCCAATATCATACCAAACCCCCAATTTATTTTCGGATGTTATTTGAGCGTAACTAGAATAAAAAACAAATAGTAAACTTAATTGTAATGTTACTTTTTTCATTGTTTCCAAATATATGCGATCGTGTTCTATTTTTAAATTATAAATAATAAAACATTATTAACGGTAAAAGGAGCTCTTTTTGAGCTCCTTTTACCGTTAATAAGAACCTATTAAAAGTGTTCGTGTAAGTGATGATGTTCATCAATTAGTGGTCCACCTTCAATAATTTGTTCAGATGCTTGGGCTGTAAATTTCTCAAAGTTTAAGTGGAATGAGTGTGCTAGTTGAATGGCTTTACCAACATAAGCGCCTTTTTGTAACCAAGTGTTCATAGGGTCTAAAATCTCTGATGGTACACCTGGACAGTATTTTGGCATGTGTAATCCAAAAATAAAATTTTGTTCGTAATCTACATTATCTAATTCTCCGTGTAGAATGGCAGTAATCATCGCTCTTGTATATTTTAGTTTTATACGAGAACCAACACCGTAAGGTCCTGCACTCCATCCTGTATTAATTAACCATACATTTACGCCGGCTTCTTGCATTTTTTCGCTTAGCATCTTACCATAAACTGCTGGGTGTAATGGCATAAATGGTTCGCCAAAACAAGCAGAGAATGATGGTACAGGTTCTGTAATCCCAGCTTCTGTTCCTGCGACTTTAGCAGTATAACCAGAAATAAAGTGATACGCGGCCTGACCTGGCGTTAATTTAGATACTGGAGGTAATACACCAAAAGCATCACAAGTTAAGAAGAAAATATTCTTAGGATTGTTAGCATAAAGCGTTTCTTGAATATTATCAATATGATGAATCGGGTAACTTACACGAGTGTTTTGAGTAATACTGCTATCCATATAGTCTGGCTCTCCATTTTCTTTAAGTACAATGTTTTCAAGTATTGCACCTGGCTTAACTGCTCTAAAAATGTCAGGTTCTTTTTCTTCTGATAAATCAATTACTTTAGCATAACATCCGCCTTCAAAGTTGAAAATATTGTTGTCGGCCGTCCAACCGTGCTCATCATCACCAATTAATTTGCGTTCTGGGTCTGCGGATAAAGTTGTTTTTCCTGTTCCTGATAATCCGAAGAAAATAGCAGTATCCCCGTATTTACCAACATTTGCAGAACAGTGCATCGGTAAAACATCTCTCTCAACTGGTAAAATCAAGTTCAAAGCAGAAAAAACACCTTTTTTCATTTCTCCTGTATAGGCAGATCCTCCAACTAAAGCTATTTTTTTTGTAAAGTCTAGTATTGAGAAATTACCTTGACGAATGCCATAGGCTTTTGGGTCTGGACATTCATACCCAGGAGCACAAAGGATTAGCCAATCTTCTTTAAAGTTTTCTAATTCCTTTTCACTAGGTCTTAAAAACATGTTGTAAACAAACATATTAGACCAAGGCAATTCTGTTACAGTTCTAACACTTGTTCTAAATTCAGGATCTGCGCACACATAACCATCCCTAGCATAAATTTCTTTTCCTGAAAGGTATTTAGTGATTTCATTTTTTAACTTATCAAAGTTTTCTGGAGATACTGCTTTATTTGTTTTTCCCCACCATACTTTATCAGCAGTATAATCATCTTTTACTAAAAAACGATCTTGAGGAGAACGTCCTCTAAATTTTCCAGTCTTAATAACAAGGGTGCCATTAGCTGTTTCTACTCCCATGCCTTTTTTTACTGTTATTTTTTGTAATTCCTCAGGTGATAAATTCCAGTTAACCGTCACATCTTTTAATCCGTATGGCTCTAAGCTCGGATTTTTTGGCGTTGTTGTTGTCATTTTAATTTATTTTAAAGGTTCCTATTGGTAATTTTTATTTTAAAAGGGCCATATTATTGGTACGAGTATTAAAGTTATGATAAAAAATAGTAATAAGAGAGGCGCACCTACTTTCAGGTAATTCATGAACTTATAACCACCTGCGGTCATTACCATAGCATTTGTTGTGGTGCCTATTGGAGTTAAAAAGGCTGTTGATGCACTAATGGCAACTACAATCATAAATGGTTCAGGAGATAGGTTTAATGAGCTAGCAGCAAGTATGGCTATTGGTGCCATTAATACTGCCGTTGCTGAGTTATTGATTACTTGACTAAACGTTGTGGTTAGTAAAAACACACCTCCTAATAAGAATATTGGATGTATAGCACCTAAATAATCAACAAGCGCGTTAGCGATTAATTGTGCTGTTCCTGTTTTTTGAAGTGCTATTCCCATTGGTATCATAGCAGCAATCATAACAACACTTGTCCAACTGATGCCTTTATATGCTTTTGAAATTGGTACACATCCCGTTAGTAAAACTACACCTGCAGAAATTAATGCAGCCATTGATCCTGGAACAATCTTAAACACCATAAAAATAATCATGAGTATCAATGCTCCCAAAGCAATAAAAGATTTTGAACTAAGGTTTTCTACATTTTTGGCCATTCCTTCAGGACTACCGATAATGACTAGATTTTCGTGTTGTTTTTTTAGATCGTCTATATGTTCCCAAGTACCTCTAATTAAAAAGGCATCTCCAGCTTTTACGGTAATTTCTTTATCCAATAAAGGTTCTCTATTTCTAGAGGCAGCTAATAATTGGATGCCAAAACGTTTAAAATAATCACCTAGTTTGTATTTTCTGCCCACCAACATCGAGTTAGGGTTTACAATAACTTCGGTCATACCAACCTCTTGGTTAATAAGGTTGTGCTTCAATTCGTCAGTAATAGGCTCTAAAGGTAAAAGGCCTAATCTGAATGTAATCATTAATTTGTTTATGGCTTCCGTTTCTCCTTTCACAGTAATAATATCATGATAAAGAAATTCTGTACTAGGGTCTGGGAACTCTATAAATTGAGGTATTTTTTTTAATACATTAGGATGTCTTCTTTTTATACGAATAATAGATACATTATAATCTTTTTCAAATTGCCATGCTTCTAATTTTGTGTTTAATAACGGAGAGATTGATCTAACACGTAAACGGTAGTAACCATTATCAATCTTATAAGCTTCAATCCAATTGTGTAATGTAGACTCAATATTTACAGGCTTATTATTGGTTTTGTTTTTTGGTAATAATTTATGGCCTAAATACCTAAAGTATAATATGGCTACAATAAGTAATGGTACGCCTATTAATGCGAACTCAAAGAATGAAAACCCTTCAAAACCTGATTCTACTAAGGCATTACTTGCAATAATGTTTGGCGGTGTACCTGTTAAAGTCAATAATCCACCAGTGTTAGATCCAAAAGCAACTGGCATCAGCATTTTAGAAGGTAGTGTTCCAATGCTCCAAGCAGAAGATATCGTTAGGGGCATTAGTGTAGCTACCGTACCAGTATTACTAACAAATCCAGATAATATACCAGCACCAAGGGTGATAATCACTAATAGCTTTGGTACACTTTTTCCAGCCCATTCTACAAATTTCTTACCAGCTAAAGCCGTCCACCCTGTTTGTGCAATACCTTCACCTATAATAAAGAGGGCAGCAATCATAATAACCGTTGGGTTACTAAATCCACTTAATGTTTCTTTAGAATCTAAAATACCTGTTAGAAATAAGCTCAACATGGAAATCAGCGCTACAATGTCTGGTGTAAACTTTCCCCAAACAAAGAGGCCAATGGTAATTACTAAAATGGTGAGCATTAAATAGATCATATATTATAATTGTTTATTAGTTTTAGCACTTTATATTATAGTGCGTATAAATGTAGTGTAAAATTACAGTAGATGTTCCTGTAGAATTATGATTAATGTCATGCTTTGGATAGCGGGAACATTTTTCAATTATTGTTATATTTAGGATGTATAAAATGAAGAAAATGTTAACGAATACGTTTTCGTTATAAGGAGATTTGCGATTCTATCATTTTTTATTGAAAAATATGATTTGATTAAGCGAAAAGCCTTGGGTAAAAATTTAAAAAAAACAAGTATGAAATTAGATATTCTTGCTATTGGCGCACATCCAGATGATGTAGAATTAGGTTGCGGAGGCACTATAGCGAAAGAGGTAGCAAACGGAAAAAAAGTGGGCATAATAGATTTAACCAGAGGCGAATTGGGAACGCGTGGTACAGCTGAGACTAGAGACTCTGAAGCTGCTGAGTCTGCTAAAATATTAGGGGTAGTGTCTAGAGAGAATCTTAGGTTTGCAGATGGCTTTTTTGTGAATGATAAACAACATCAATTAGAAGTCATAAAAATGATACGGAAGCATCAACCAGAAATTGTGATTTGTAATGCCATTGATGATAGGCATATTGATCACGGCAAGGGAAGTAAACTAGTAAGCGATGCTTGTTTTTTAAGCGGATTGATTAAAATTGAGACAACTCTTGATGGAACCTTGCAAAATGCATGGCGGCCAAAACAAGTGTATCATTATATGCAATGGAAAAATTTAGAACCTCATTTAGTAGTTGATGTTTCTGGGTTTATGGATAAAAAAATGGAAGCAGTATTGGCTTATAAAACTCAGTTTTATGATGCCAAGAGTACAGCGCCAGAAACGCCTATATCTAGTAAAAACTTTACGGATAGTATTATTTACCGAGCCAGAGATTTAGGACGATTAGTAGGCGTAGAGCATGCCGAAGGTTTTACGGTTGAACGTTATGTTGCGGTAGATAGCTTGTTCGATTTAAAGTAGTTAGATATATGGGCTATTTTTATTTTAAATTTCAATAGAAAATATTAAAAAAGTCTTTGTAGATACCATTGAAATAAATTACATTTGCACTCGCATTGTAAAATGCAAGTTACATGGTTGCTCTTTATTGGTTAGTTAGAGCGTTCCTTTTTGCAAAACTTTTTTAAAGTTTTAAAATAAAAAAACACATGGTGGTTTTCTTTCAATTGGTTAGAGCCCTCCTTTTATTAAAGCTTTTTTTAAGCTTCAGATAATAAAAATACATGGTGGTTGTAGCTCAGTTGGTTAGAGCATTGGTTTGTGGTACCAAGGGTCGCCGGTTCGAATCCGGTCTTCCACCCAAAAAGTAAAAGCCTTTCAAGAAATTGAAAGGCTTTTTTTGTGGTTGTAACTTGAATGAATTCTATTTGTTTTTCAACTCAGTTCTTTGTTGTGTATAGAGCATTACTATTTATTCCAATACTTATCCATTCTTTCCATAGCATTTCCTTCGTATATTCTTTGTAGTTGCCATAAAGGTCTAACAAGCGTTAATTCCCATTCAAAAAGCTTTTTATATAAATCAGCAACCTTTTCAGGCTTCTCATATGCCAGATTATTTTTTTCAGAAATATCCATGGACAAATCATATAATTCTGCAGGTCTATCAGGGAAACGAATCAACTTCCAATCTCCTTCTCTAATAACACCTCTGTTTTCTTTTTTCCAATAAAGATATTCGTGTGGTCTATTTTTATTTTCTCCTGTTAAATAGGGAAATAAATTAACTCCATCTATATTTTTTAAAGAATCGGAAACACCGCCCGATACCATAAATGATGTGGGTAAAATATCAAGCGTACTTATCGGAAAGTCATATTCTGAATTCGGAGCTATCACATTAGGCCATTTAATAATAAACGGAACACGTATTCCGCCTTCAAGATGATTGGCTTTTGTGCCACTTAAAGGCAAATTAACAGATGCATTGGAATCTGTAGGTCCACCATTATCATTTGTAAAAATAATTAATGTATTCTCATCTAATCCAAGCTCTTCCAATTTTTTAAACAACAAGCCACATTCTCTATCCATAGATAAAGTCATTGCTGCCAGATACTTTCTTTTACCTTCAAGATTCGGAAACTCGTCTAAATCTGCTTTTTCAGCTTCCATTGGGGCGTGCACAGCATTGAAAGCCAACATTAAAAAAAAGTTATTGTCTTTGTTTTCCTCTACAAATGATATGGCTTCGTGTGTTAAAACTTTTGTAAGATACTGTTTCGGTTCTTTAAAGTTACCCATTCCATACTCCAGCCTGTTCTCTAAGTTATTTATTGGGTTTTCATTGTTATATTCCCAATAACTTCTGGCACCACCACGAAACCCAACAAATTTATCAAAGCCACGATTCAAAGGATGAAACTTATCTGTGCTACCTTGATGCCATTTTCCAAAATATCCGGTGCTGTAACCTAACGATTTCATATAATCTCCAATGGTTTTTTGGTCTAGCGGTAAGCCCATCTCGTCATCAGCCAAACATGATTCGCTCATGTATCCTGAAACATTATTTTCTTCGAAACCAAATCGTTGTTGGTAACGGCCTGTTAACAAACCTGCTCTGGAAGGACCACAAACCGCTGCCGTTACGTAAGCTTGTTTAAATTTCATTCCTTCACTAGCTAATTTATCCAAGTGAGGTGTTTTCATAATTTCACTGCCTTGAAATCCAAAATCGGCGTAACCTGCATCATCAGATAATATGACAATGATATTTGGCTTTTCTTGCGCAATAATAATATTGCTTAATGTTAATATGCCTATTAAACAAGTGATAAAATTTTTCATTCGTGTTTTTTATTTCATTATCAATTAATTACTAACTATTTCTCCCGGTATTATACTCTGAAACTCTCACAATAAAATTAGGGATTTAGCGGAATTGATTAGATATAAACCCATTAACTCGCTAAATCCCTAATGTTTTATATGCGTTATTGTATTTAGTACTTTCTAATTTTTACCTAATATTTATTTTAATATAAAGGTTGTTTGTTTCAATTCGTTAGCGTTTTTACCTATAAAAAGGTTAAACTCACCCTTTTCAATGGTTTTTTTATACGCTTTTCCTTTACCTATGAACATAAGCTTATCAGGGGTTATTTCAAATGAAACCGCTTTAGTTTCTCCTGGTTCAATTTCAACTAGTGTAAAGTCTTTTAACTCTTTTTCAGGACGCGTAACAGAACAAACCTTATCTCCAATATACAGTTGTACTACTTCAGTTCCTTTTACTTTTCCTGTATTTGAAATTTTAACAGTAGCAGTAATTGAACCGTTCTCGGTCATTTCCTTTGAATTTAATTCAATATCAGAATAATCGTAACTGGTATAACTTAATCCGTATCCAAATGGATATAATGGCTCATTTTGAACATCACGATATGTGGTAGAGTAACGGTTATCTGTTAAGCCCGGTACAAACCTGTGACTTGTTCTGCGATAATTATAAAAAATTGGTATTTGACCTTCGTGGTAAGGAAATGTCATAGGTGTTTTACCTTGCGGGTTGAATTCACCAGAAAGAATTTCCGCTAAAGCAGTTCCTCCAGTTGTTCCAGGCATCCAAGCATAAAGGACGGCGTCGGATTTCGCATCAATATTAGTCAAAATATAGGGTCTGCCAGCATTTATTACTGTAATTATTGGCTTCCCGGTTTTTGCTATAGCTTCAAATAATTCTTCCTGCGCACCTGGCAAATGTAATGATGCTGTTCCTCCACCTTCGCCACTCATCCAATATTCTTCGCCAAGAACAAGAATAACAACATCAGCTATTTGAGCAGTTTTAACAGCTTTTGGAATTAAATCTTTACCTGCAATTTTAAAACTGTCTATATCGCATCCCTTTGCATATGTAATTTTAGCATTTTCAAACTTTTTAGAAATGCCTTCAAAATAAGTAACAACATCATTTTCATTACCCTTACAATGCCACCAACCTAATAAATCTTTGGTTGCTTTTGCCATAGGGCCTATTACCGCAATGTTTTTAACATTGGATGAAATTGGAAGAACATGCTTATTATTTTTTAAAAGAACCATACTTTTTAAAGCTATATCCTTTGTTTCAGCAATGTTTCTTTCCGAAAGCAGTTCTTTCTTTTCTTCCTCAATATTTAAATTCGCAAATGGATCAGTGAGTAATCCTGCCTTCTTTTTAAGGATAAGTACGCGTCTTACTGCATTATCAACTTGTTCTATTGATATTTTACCAGTTTCAACCAAAACAGGTAACAGACTTACAAATTTTTCTGAATTCATATCCATATCAATACCAGCGTCCATTGCATTTATTGTGGCAATCGTATCATTTTCTGCGACTCCAGTTTTAACAAGATTTTTAATGGTTTCCCAATCAGTCATTGCTAGACCTTTAAAGCCCATTTCATCTCTCAGCACATCTTGCATTAAAAACTGATTAGCAGTTAATGGCTCACCATCGTAAGCTGAATAAGCACACATTAAACTAGCAACACCAGCATCAATGGCTGCTTGAAATGGAGGCAAGTATGTTTCGCGTAATTCACGTTCTGAGAAATCCTGAATATTGTAATCTCTACCTGCTAAGGATGCACCGTAGCCTGCAAAATGCTTTACACAACTTAAAATGTTTTTACCATTTTCATTGGATTCTTGTAGGCCTTTTACTCTGGCTGCTGCAACAAGACTCCCCAAGTATGGATCTTCACCAGCAGCTTCCAATAATCGTCCCCAACGAGGGTCTCGACTTATATCAACCATTGGTGCATATGTAAGGCTAATACCCGATACTGCTGCTTCTCGTGCTGCAACAGCTGACGATTTACGTATAGCCTCTAAATCCCAACTTGCCGCCTCTGCTATTGGAATGGGTGCTATAGTTTTATAACCGTGTATCACATCTTCTTGAAAAAGAATAGGTATTCCTGATTTGGACTCATTAACTGCAATTTTTTGAAGTTTGGTTATATTTTCTACACCATTTACCTTCAACACACTTCCTACTTTGCCTTCTCTTATCATTTTAAGGTGCGCTTCGGTAGGTTCACCTTCAATGGGGATTAAATTAAGTTGTCCAGCTTTTTCTTGAAGAGTTAACTTACTCAGTATTGTTTCTATTTGTTCATCGGTTTCTACAATACTTGATTTAGGTATTCCAGTGCAAGCAGATAAAATAACTGCTGACATTACAATAATAATTTTACATTTCATTATATTACTTATTAATTATTTTACATTTTCAAGGTCTAAAATTATATAAATAAAATTAAATCTTTTAACCTTTGGTAACTTTTATTAAACACAACGTCAGTCTGTCTAATAACTTCCTGCTATTTTTAAAATTTAGACTAAAATACATTTTTTAGTTTTAAAATTGCGTTTGAAATTGGGTTTCTATTTTTTCTTTTAAAAGCGCGTCAAATAAGTTTAAAATTGAGTTTATATGCCATGATATGGCCTTTTTAGGTTTATAAAAATCCGTTTTATTAGTCTTCAAGATATTCTAAATTCTTTTTAAATTGTAAGCGATAAACATAAAGCCGACATCGGCACCTGCTCTTTGTTTTGTCCTTTTAGTCGCTATGTAATTAAATCCCCATTGTCTTTTTATGGTGCCATATGGATGCTCTATTATTGCTTGTCTTTTTTTATATGCTGTGGGGTTCCCTTGTGCACGTTTAGCGTTTTCTTCAATATATTGCTGATGTTCACTTCGTTGCAATACTTCCCATTTGTTTTAGAGGTTGTGCACGAGTCTCTTACAATGCAGTTTTTAGCATTTATTGGTTTTGTATTGTTTAAATCTATAGTTACGAGCCTTGTAAGTACTTCCGTTACTTTTAAGCGTGTTGCCCTCAGGGCAAGTATAGGTATCTTGTTCTTTATTGTATTTAAATTTTTCGGAGTTGTAGGCTGGGTTGGGAGCTTGAGAAGCTCTTCCAATTACGGGAATTGCGACAAGCGTTTATATTTCTAATCTATTGGCGGTTTCAAATTCACTTCCTGTATGATAACCTTTGTCATAGAGTGCTGTAAAAGTGTTTGTTCTTAAAATAGTTTTAGCTCTTTGTAGCATTTGCCCCATAGCTTTGGAGTCATTCTTATTAGTTACTAAATAATCAAAAGGGATGTTGTAATTGGCATCAACGGTACTCTGTACGCAGTAAGCTACTTCTGTAATATTGTTGCGAACAATCATGTGTTTGCTATCAGGATCCGATGTTGATATTTGTGGTTCTGCTGATTCTTTTAACTGTTTCTCAAGTTTTTCATATTGCTTTCTGCGCCCTTTATGTTTATCAATGTCATTTTTTATATCCTCTTTTTCGTCATCGTTTTCACAAGAATTTAAGGTCTTATTATACTGAGCCAATTTAGTGTCAATGTAATCCAAGTGTCGTTGTATTTTCTTTTGATTGAAATTATTCTTTTTACTGTTTTGCGCTCTAAATTTAGTGCTATCGCCAGCAATTAAAGTTGCTCCAATAAGTCCAAAATTACGAGCTATTTGCACAGTTGCAAAAAAGACCTTTTTAATTGCTTTTGCATTGTTCTTTCTGAAATTGCTAATGGTATTGTGGTCAGGAGTTAAAGATTCTAGTAACCACATGACTTCAATGTTACGTTTGCATTCTTCTTCTAACTGACGCGAAGAGCGCACACGGTTCATATATCCATAGATATAAAGTTTAAGTAAAACAGATGGATGATATGCAGGAGGTCCGTTTTCAATGTAATCCAAACGAAAACCAAGTTCTTTCAGATTAAGAGAATCTACAACGGTTTGGGCTATGAGTAGTTGCGTGGTTTAGCATTTAACTTTGCAAGTACACACCAAACTGAAAATCCGCGAGGATTTTCAGAAGTAGGCGAGAACAAGCAATTACTTATAGCCATTGTTGTAAGCAGTTTTTTAATTCGTTTGTAAATAACAATTGTCTTTTAGTTGGATTTTTTCTCCATCAAAAAATTCAATTTCCCTTTTTAAATCTTCAATGAGTTTCAATTCATCGATTGGACAAATTTTGAAGAATCTTTTGTTTAAGATTAATTCTCCAGTTTCATAATCATAAATTGAAATTTGAGCATTGTTTTTGTGATTGTGAATAGAGTTGATTAAAAACCAATTGCTATTATTTTCTTTTTCAGCAAAAAATGCATTATATGGAATTCCGCCAACTCTTTTCACTAATTTTCCATTTATGTTTTCCACCAAAACATTAGTTCCATTTTCGGTTTTGATGAATTTCGCACTTTCTTTTGATATTAAATTTCTCAAATTTGAAAAATCACCAATTCTTCTTGAAACTTCTGAAATCTTAATAGACTTCCCGTTTTTTAAGAAAACTAAAAGATTGATTGAATCATCATATTCGATTCCATTTTCTCTTATATTTTCCAAGTCTAAATTCAGCTCTTTTTCTATGTTGTCGACTACAGAATATGGTCCAAGAATTAATAGATTATCCCAATCAAATTCATTCAGATTCTTTAGGTCTATTATTTCCGATTCCGATTTGAATTCCGTTTCAATTTTTTCAGTCAGAGAATTGTCCGAACTCAATTGGTTTAAGTATTCACAAGAAATTAAAGTCGAAAATATTATTCCAATTATTATCAGTTTTCTCATTTCTCAAATTGCTTACAACCCGCAAAGCATAAGGGTTGTAGATGCGGAGCATATACATAAAACCCGTTTGCTCTGCATCTATAAGCTTTATGCCTAGTTAGGTTGTAGTTGCCTAGCGATTTAGAAAATAATTAAATTAACAATACTGACCTTAGCCGATGCAGAGCCTATGCTTTGCGGGTTAGGTAGAATAGAGTAATCTTTAAAACTATTAAAATTATGGATATAGAAGAAATGGATGTTGAGGATTTAGAATCTAAATGGGTAGAAACCTTTAATTCCTTTGACTCTTATGATGATAAACAACTTTGGCGGGATGAATTAAAATACTTAAAAGATAGGATTAAAAACTTAGAAACCTAATAATTTTACTGGTTTGATTACGTCCCTCGATGGGCTATTCTACCTAACTTAGTTATATGGATTATTTGATAATTTATAATGTCCTCAAATGGAGGGATAACGATACTTTTCAATCCACCTTCACACGCTCATCCCTATTAGCCAATTCCCAAGCGGTATGAAAAATTAATCTTGTACGCGTTTCTAAAAACTCATAATTAATTTTATCAGGGGTGTCTGATGGTTTATGATAATCGGCATGTGTGCCATTAAAATAAAAGATGACAGGAATATTATTTTTGGCAAAATTGTAATGGTCTGAACGGTAATAAAAACGGTTAGGGTCGTTATCGTCATTGTAGGTGTAATCAAATTCCAAATTGAAATACTCCTTGTTTACGTCTTCAGAAAGATTATGTAATTCTTTACTCAATTTATCAGAACCTATTAAATATAGGTAGTTTTTGCCACTGGCTTCATGCTTAGGGTCAACGCGACCAATCATGTCTATGTTTAAGTTTGCTACGGTGTTTTTTAAAGGAAAAACAGGGTCGACATCAGCATAATATCGCGATCCTAAAAGACCTATTTCTTCGCCTGTAACGTGTAAAAATAAGATAGATCGTTTTGGATTATGACCTGCTTTTTTTGCAGCTTTAAAAGCTTCAGCAATTTCTAAAATCGCAACGGTGCCCGACCCATCATCATCGGCACCATTATTAATATCATCATTTCCAGAAATGCCAATATGGTCTAAATGCGCAGAAATGATAATTATTTCATCAGGTTTTTCAGAACCTTTTATGTAAGCTAGAACGTTTTCTGAATCTTCAATACCACTTTTGTTAAAATACGATGCTGGAATCTCTTGAAAATAATCACCTGCTGTAATTGGAGATACAATACCTGCTGTTACATAATGACTCTTTATAAACTCAACGGCCTTTTTCTGTCCAGGTTGGCCTGTTTTTCTGCCTTCAAAATCATTAGAAGCATAGGTATAGAGCATATCTTTAAGCTCGGAAGCCGTAATGGTTTTTGCGTAAATTTCTGGGTCTGCAGATTTTTCAGGTTTATTTTGTGATGAACTACAAGATGTAATTAATACTGTAGCGCAAAAAAGAATTGCTAGATTTTTCAAACTATAAATTTAATTTATTGAATTCATTGAGATACTATATTACAAAAATGAATTAAGGGACGTGTTGTTTTTAGCTTAATTTAACAGTTCGTGGTCTTTGTCTAAAGCCACACGATGCTCCTGATTTGCAATTTGCCAAGCCGTAGCAAAAATGAGTTTGGTACGTTTTTCTAATAAAGGATAGTCAATTTTATCTGGCGTATCACTAACCTTGTGATAATCTTCATGTTCCCCATTAAAGTAGAAAATTACAGGAATACCATGAAGCGCAAAATTGTAATGATCTGAACGAGAGTAATATCTATTACTATCATTTTCAGCATTATATTTATAATCTAAATTGATATTAAAATAGGTGTTGTTTACTTTTTCAGAGATATAATGAAGCTCTTTGCTTAATCTGTCTGAACCTATTAAATATATATAATCCTTGTTGTTTTTATGTATGTCATCAACACGCCCAATCATATCGATGTTTAAGTTGGTAATAGTGTTATCCAAAGGAAACACAGGATACTTTGTGTAAAATTCTGAGCCTTGTTTTCCAATTTCTTCTGCGGTTAAGTGAAGAAATAAAATACTTCGTTTTGGACCAACGCCTTCTTGTTTAGCTATGTTAAAAGCTTGAGCCATTTCCATAAGAGCAACTGTACCAGATCCATCATCATCTGCACCATTATTTATTTTTCCGTCTATAGAAATGCCTAAGTGGTCTAAGTGTGCCGAAATGATAATAAGCTCATCGGGTTTTTTAGAGCCCTCAATATATGCCAAGACATTTTCAGAATTTTTTATGTCTTTTAAAAAGAAACTAGATGGAATGGTTTGGAAATAATTATCACCACCATAAGGTGATTCAATATTTTCATTTTGGTAATAAGATTTTAAAAATTCGGCTGCTAACTTCTGTCCAGGTTCACCAACTTCTCTGCCTTCAAATTCATTAGAAGCAAATTTATATAAATGTGTCTTCAACTCGTCAGACGTTATGGTATTGGTGTATTTGGCGACTAAAGTACTGTCGGATAACTGAATGCTGTCTTTTAGATTTTGAATTTTAGCAGTATATTTTGGTGTAGAACAGGTCCCAACTAGTGTAAATAATGAGAGGAAATAAAAGGTCTTCATCTATATTAATCAATTATTAATTACACGAAACTTACAACCTAAATTTTCTCTTTTAGAAGAGATGATTTATTGGTGTGTTAGTTCAATTTTTTGAATCGAGTACAAATATACATATTAGAGCGGAAATTACTTATTCTTCAAAAGAAATATCTTCTAAGTCGGTGTCATCAATTTCAATATCATCAATTTCTAAGCCATCTAATTCTTCAATAGCGTCCTCTTCAAGTTTAGTTTCTGTGGCTTCTAAAACGTCTGTATTAGCGACTTCAGTTACTGTAAAAATGGCTTTATAAGTAGTAATTACCAGGGCTATACTAGTTAATAGAAATGTAAACTGGATGATTTTTTTTACTTGCCCAGATTTTTTAGATAGATAAAATGCTATTAGTCCAAATATTAGTGCGGCTATAGCAGGTATAATGGCTAAATTAGATACTGGTAAAACAGAAAGGATAATGGCCAATACAGAGGCTATTATTGCTAAAATGGTAAACAGTTTTTTCATCTGTAGATATTTATTTGTTTTTTATGCCGATAGCTATCGGGAGTCATAGTGTAATTCGCCAATTAACATTTCGGTTGGTTTCAACCTTTTGTATGGCTCATTTCATAATTGCTTAGTTTCTTAATCCTGTAGCCGACTTTATTTTTAATTCACCATTACCAACTGGTATTTTAAATTTCCCGTATACAGGTATTTTGTTTTCATCGGCGGTAAACCATAATGTACCGTTAACGGTATTTGAATCAACGGCACCTACAGATAGTTTATAACATGCTTTATTGCCAATAGCTGTAGATATGGTTTCTTTACCTAAATAGGTTACTTTGCCTTTAACTTCCTCTCTGTCGAATAAAATTGTAAATACTTTACTTGTTCCTTTGCTCAAGTTAGTCATATCAAATGTTCTTAAACTATATAATGTTGATATAATATCTTTTGTGCCAGAACCTATAGAAACGGTTTTCTTTTCTTCGTATTTCCTTTTCTTTTGGATTGTTTTAACCGTTTTTGTTTTATGGCTAAAGGTGTACTTCATGTTCTTGTAATAAGTACCTTCATTAATATCTCTGTTATACAAATATGGTGTTAAGGTTTTTGGGTTTACATAGCTTTCATATAAATCCCTGATCTTAAAAAAACTATCCCATTTACTGTAAGTAGTTGCCGTGCATTTTAATCTTAAAAGCGTGGTTTTAGATGTTTTTACAGCACTGGTTTGCATGGTAACTTGTGCTAAATCTGTTAAAATACCCGACATGTTATAAGAAGCGGTGTAAGTCAATTTTTCGCCAGCACCAATGGCATTGTTTTGGGCACTTAATGATAATGTAAATAAGCAAACTAATAAAAAAGATATACGCAGCATAAAATTATATTTAAGTTATAACGTACCAGTTAACATTTATTGTGCCGAAAATACAATGCTTTCAATTATTATGCTAATTTTTATTTGAATTACAATATGTGCAAAGTACCTGATAATTGTCATAGTTTTACTTAGGGTTGACTTCTATATTTACCTAGTGTTTGGTTGTAAACAGACTATTTTTATAATTTGAATTATTTTTTATGTCATTTTAATTTACTTTTTATGAGGTGAAGCCTAGCATCAGGCTATTAAAAACAAGTGGAAAGGGTGCAAAAAGAAACAAATTTAATGTTGCTGTGTTTACGACCAAAGACTACTTAGAAATCAATTTTTTGTTGTGATGAAAAACATACTACTACCCACAGATTTTTCCAAAAATTCTATGAATGCCATTAACTATGCCATGGAATTATTCAAGGATGAAAGTTGCCGTTTTTATATTCTAAATGTGCAAAAGGCATCGTCTTTTATTTCTGATGATATGATGTTAGTTGGGTCATCGGCTACTATTTATAAAACGTTGATTGATGCTGCTAAAAAGTCTATAAATAACATTATTTCAAAAGTAAAAGAAGAGAAGAAAAATGATAAGCATAATTTCTATTCCATTGTAGACTATGATAATTTTATAGATTCTATAAATCAAGTTTCAGAAAAGCATGACATCGACATGGTTGTTATGGGGACAAAAGGCGCTTCTGGGTTGGAGAAAATACTTTTTGGAAGTAATACGGTTCGTGTTATGCAACGTTGTAAAACCCCTGTTTTAGCAATACCCGAAGGTTGTAAGTTTAAAGTATTGGATAAACTTGTTTTTGTGACTACTAATTTAAAACTATTTAATATTGAAGATTTAAAAGCATTGAATGACATGATGATTTTAAATAATTCGTTTTTGCACATCGTACATCTTGCGGATCAAAACCATTTGGTTTCTGATGCTTATGATAATATGGAATTTTTTAAGACCAATTTTAGTGAAGCTAATCATGAATTTATAGATACAAATAGCGCAGATATGTTTAATACGGTTCATAATTATATTGTGAATAATGACATTAAAATGCTAGCCATAATGAATAAAAAACATTCTTTTTTAGAACGTTTGTTTACAACACATACCGTAGAGAAGTTTGCATTTAAAATTGATATCCCTCTTTTGGTTATGCAAATTTCCAATTGATTCTTAAATATTTAGAATTTATAACAGAAATGGTATTCAATCGATGTAACATTTTTGGTTTTCATGCGTCATATTAGTGTCAATCAATACATAATAATCATCATGCGTCAAGATAATCAACTTTTAGTCATTACCCATTTAAGTCAATTAGTAACCTTAGTAACAGGCTTTGGTAGTTTATTATTACCATTGGTACTGTGGCTTACACAAAAGGAAAAAGTGTATCATATGGATGCGCACGGTAAAAACATTATAAACTTTCAATTAAGTTTAATCCTGTGGTGCATTATTTGTGTACCGTTAATCCTGTTTTTCGGTTTAGGACTGCTCGGCTTTATAGTTTTAGGAATAGTATCGGTTATATTTCCTATTGTAAATGCTATAAAAGCAAGCCGAGGCGAAACTCCAGTATACCCATTTACTATTACTTTTATCTCTTAGTTTTGTTAGTTAGTGAATTCCTACTAATCCCGATAGCTGTTGGGACCTTAATCTTTAACGCACTTGTTAGTTAGCTCATGTTTTTAAAACTGAAAGGCGCTGTATTTTTGGAGAGATTCGTTTGATGATTCTACGATAAAAAATCGTTTTAATGTTTTTTATCATGAGTTAAACCTAGCTCGTTGCTTTCCTGAGAAATCAAGTATTAAGTTAAATTGTTATGTTCAATTTGAAGTAGATTAAAACAAAATAGAAATTAAAAAAAAAACATGATGCATTATGGTTATTTCCATAATTAAAACTTTGCGTCTTAGCCTCCCTCCCGGCAGGCAGGGGCGACAAAAAAAAGCAGCAACCTAATTAAAGATTACCACTTTTATATCATGAGATTCCTTCCCGATAGCTATCGGGATTAGCAGGAATTTAACTATTCAACATCACAGGCATCACCAACATCGTAATATGTTCACCTTCATCAAGACCATCAATAGGAGTTAAGATACCAGCTCTATTTGGCATGCTCATTTCTAACTGCACTTCATCTGAAGTTAAGTTGTTCAACATCTCTGTTAAAAAACGTGAGTTAAAGCCAATTTGCATATCATCACCTTGATAATCGCACGTTAAGCGTTCTTCGGCTTTATTACTGTAATCAATATCTTCAGCAGAGATATTAAGTTCAGCACCAGCAATTTTTAAACGTATTTGATGTGTTGTTTTGTTAGAAAAAATACTAACACGACGCACAGAGTTTAAAAACTGATTTCTATCTATTACTAATTTATTAGGATTCTCTTTAGGAATTACCGCTTCGTAATTTGGATATTTCCCATCAATTAAACGACAAATTAATTCTGAATTTTCAAACGTGAATTTCGCGTTGCTTTCGTTGTATTCAATCGTTACATCATCTTCACTTGCTGCTAAAATCCCCTTTAAAAGATTCAAAGGTTTTTTAGGCATAATAAACTCAGCGACCTGATTTGCTTTTACATCTTCTCGCGTATATTTTACCAATTTATGAGCATCTGTAGCTACAAATGTTAAGCCTTCTGTTGAAAACTGAAAAAACACACCACTCATTACAGGGCGTAAATCGTCGTTTCCAGCAGCAAAAATAGTTTTGCTAATGGCAGTTGCTAAAACATCGCCAGTTATAACCGTTTTACTAGGGTCTTCTAGTGCCACGGCTTTTGGAAATTCATTCCCATCGGCATAAGCCAAAGCATATTTACCATGATTAGAGCTAATTTCAACCGTGTTATTGTCTTCAATAACAAAGGTTAAAGGTTGCTCAGGAAAGGTTTTTAGAGTATCCAATAACAAACGCGCAGGTATAGCAACACTGCCTTTGTTGTCACTTTCCACATCTAGAGTAGAAGCCATAGTAGTTTCTAAATCGCTAGCCGAAACCGTTAGTTTGGTATGATCTAATTCAAATAAAAAATTATCTAAAATCGGTAAGGTGTTTGAGCTATTAATAACGCCACCTAAAACCTGTAATTGTTTTAATAAATAAGTACTTGATACTATAAATTTCATCTAAAAAGCTTCGTTTAGTTTGTAATTATGCTACTTACAAATATATTCCAAACTGCTTATATTTGGAAACAAACTTATTAACATTTAAGAAGTGTATTTTTTCTTTCGGAGGTAGTTGAACACTAAACCAAACATGGCTAATAACACCAGTGGTAATAAGATGTTTATAAGTTGCCACTTGGTTTTTTGAGCTGCTATTTTTTGCTGATCTAAGAAGGCTACTGCCATTTCCTTTGAACGAATGTTTATAAGTCCGCTATCGTCCAATAAGTAATTAACGGCATTCAGTAAAAATTCTTTGTTGCCGTATGTTTGTCCAGTCCATCTATCAAAACCTAATTCTTGGGGAGCATTTCTAATCACATTGTTTTTGATCACATCGCCATCTGCAATTACAATCATTTTTGTTGCGATACTTTTATCTTTTTCTTCCAGAAGTTTAAATGGTTTTATACGATTACTGTAAACCGAATTAAATTCACCTTCTAATAAAACAGCAAGCGTTTGATTGCCTTTGTTGAAGGATGTGGGGTCTTGTTCTTTAGTGACTACTTCTAAACTAACCTCTTTTGGTGTGCCTTCTAATCTTGTTAAAGGCGCCGTTTCTAAAAGAATGGTTTTTTTGATGTTATTTTTTAGGGTATCCATTTGATTGGCAAAATCGAATTTTACTAAATTCAAATTATTGACAATAGGATGGTTGCTACTAGAACCTGCCAATGGCGAATACGGCCATTTTAAATGCTGAAATTGAGATTCGCTCCCTTCGCCCATAGCCAAAGTAATAGGTGCAGAGTAAAGCGTACTTACCATAACTGGGTTTATACGAACGCCATATTTAAAAAAGAAATCGGTTAAATTTAAATCCCTATTTACTGCAAAATTAGTTCCGCTAGCGTTGTATAAACTGTCTTTTTCTATAGCTACGGCATCAATGAGCCACAGGCTTTTGCCACCATTCATGGTATACTGGTCTAATACTAATTTTTCTTCTTCAGAAAAGGCTTCGGTAGGTTTTGCAGAAATTATTAAATCAAAGGCTTTAATATCTGCAAGTGTTTTTTGAGGATTGCTAGCAACGCTATCTAAAGTAAACGGCGCTATAAAATAATATTCGCCTAGTTTTTTAACGAAATCGGCAATGTATTTATCCTCTAACTGCTTGTTACCTTTTAAAATGGCGATTTTACGACGTTTTGGTTTAATGAGTTTACTAAATCCATCCGCGAAAGCGTACTCTAAATGTTGTACAGAATTACTAACGAGTTCTTGTTGTGTTGCACCAATTTTATTTTTTACTAAAGGAATAACAACGGTTTCTTCATTATAACTCGCCAACGCCCAAGGAAAAATAACGGCTTGCGAAGATTTTCCACTTTCTTGAACGCTAAGTTGCATTGGTGTTAAGCCACGCTGAGTAAGTTGCTGCATATTGCGCGCTCTAGTGGATTCGTTTTCTAGCGGATTAATAAAATTGAAAATAATATTGTTGTTTTCTGCGGAAAACTCTTCTAGTAATTGTTTGGTCTCTTTTTGAAGACGTCTAAATTCCGAAGGGAAATCATTACCTTCTAAAAACACATCTATAACTATGGGGGATTCTAAATCTTTTATAACATGAATTGCCGATTCGCTTAACGTATAGCGTTTATCTGATGTTAAATCGAAGCGTTTGTAAAAGTTACTGCTAATGAAGTTAATTGCAATTAAAGCGATGACGAGAATTAATATGTGTTTTAAGTTCTTATTCAAAAGTCTTTTCTAATTGATAAGGCTTTATTAATTCAACCTTATTATTCCTAAATTTTAGTTCTATGCACTCCTGCATGTTATTAAATGCTCCTGGTTCTAATCCTAAATTGTAATTCCATTTATGATTTGAATTTGCCTTTAGATTTTCATCCCAACCAAACCATTCGGGGTTTCCTAAAAGGGTTTCTACTTCGGCTTTAGTTTTTCCGATGAGTAAACTATCATCAATAATTTCATTACTCATTTCATAGCGCAAGCTAGGTTTGTCTTTCCAAGCCTCATCATCAAAATGTTTTTCATGATGATAACTACTAAAAATGTTCAGCATCGGGTAAAACAGATAAAAATAAACAATAGGCGTTAACACCAAACTTACTAGAATTGTCAGCCATTTACGTTTATCAATTGTATTGATAAATAGCCAAACGAGGATAAATACAATAACTAAAAAAACAACAAATAAAGGCGTTACTATCATCTACTTGGCTTTGTTAATATTTAGTTTGGTTAGCATTAAAAAGAAGCCCGTAATACTTAAAAAATATAAAATATCCCGGGTATCTAAAACGCCACGACTCATGCTTTTATAATGTGCACTCATGCCCAATTGTTCTATGAAATCACTTGAGGTAAAGTCTGCAATGCCTTTAAAACCAATATAAAACAAAAAGCAAATAAATACAGATGTAATAAATGCCACAATTTGATTATCGGATATTGTTGATGCAAACACACCAATGGCGGTATAGGCAGCTACTAGAAATAACAAGCCAAAATAGGAGCCGAGCGTGCTGCCCATATCTAAATTACCAACCGGATTACCCAATCGATAAACCGTATAAACATAAAGTAAGGTTGGTACTAGTGCAAACAGAATTAATATAAACGCACCAAAATACTTGCCTAAAACAATATTGAAATGCGAAATAGGTTTAGTCAGTAATAACTCCAAAGTGCCTTGTTTTTTTTCATCTGAAAAACTGCGCATGGTAACCGCAGGAATTAGGAAAATTAATATCCAAGGCGCTAATAAAAAGAAAGAGGATACCTCTGCAAACCCATAATCAAGGATATTAAACTCACCTTTAAATAGCCAAAGAAATAAACCGTTTAAAACTAAAAAAACAGCAATTACCAAATAGCCTATGGGCGAGGCGAAAAATGAGTTTATTTCTTTTTTTAGTATTGCTAACATTTGTTTTGTTTTGTACGTTATTACGAGGAGGTAACGACGTGGTAATCTTTTTATAATTTAACAGATTGCCACTACAAATTTATTAATTTGTCTCGCAATGACGGTTCATTTGTTATTTTAAACTTTCCAACTTATCAACACTCCATGCTTCAGCCGGTATACTAAAAAGTGGTTTAGTAACCGACCAAACCCCTTTAAATAAATCAGATTTTCTATAGCTTTCCAACGCATCTTCAGAATCCCAATAACTATAGGTAAAAAAGATAGTTGGGTCGTTTTTGTCTCTATATAATTCTAAAAATTGGCACCCTTCAAAACGTCTAATCTTTGCTTTGTTTTTATCAAAATTTGAAAGGAAGGTTTCAATATTCTCCTCATAAAACCCCATTTTCACTATTCTTACAAACATAAAAGATGCATCTTTTTAAATTAGAAATCACTGGTCTTCGTTATAGTTTCCGGAATTTCTCTTCCTTTAGGTATAATAGGAGACGGAATAAAACTAATGCTAACGGCATCCATTAAACCAAGCCCTAAAAGTGTAGATGCACTACCCACGGTGGCACTGTTACTTTTATAAACCGCAATTTCTAAAAAATCACCAGAATTAAAAACTACTAATTTCCTGCCTTCATCGTGCCTTTTATTTTCAGGGATATCAAAATTTACTATATCACTATATTTATTATGTATTTTTTTAAATGTATAGTTACGTGCCGAAATTTCAAAAGCACGTCCTTTTTGTATCGTTTCAAAAAAGCTGCGACTAATATTCGTTACCACATTGCCATAATTATCAATATAAATAATACTTCCAATAATTTGGGTTTTGTCGTCATTTACATAAGGTGCAATGTTCTTTATTGGCTTAATTTCAGCAATGCTTTTACCAATAACCTCAAGCGTTCCACCACGAGCAATATGGCAAGCCACTTTTACAAATACATCTAAAACAGGAAAACTGGTTTGTATTTTATCATGGATGTTAATTTCAACAATTTTTTGGGGAGCAATTTCAGAGCATATCATACTCATAATACCATTGTTGGCACATATAAAATAATGGTCGTCTAGTTTAATAGCAATGTGCTTGTTTTCTGGGTTAATTTCAGAATCTATGCCAATGATATGGATGGTGCCTTTAGGAAAACTATTATACGCATTCCAAATCATGTAAGCCGCTTCTGGGATATTAAAAGGCGATACGGAATGTGAGATATCAACAATTTTCACATCGGGCAGCTCACTGTAGATAGCGCCTTTTGTTGCGCCAGCAAAGTAATCTTTTTCACCAAAATCGGTGGTTAATGTTATTATCGCCATCAGCAAATTGTTGATATGTTTTTAATAAAAGGTCACTCAAATTTATGTATTTTTGAGTTTTACAAAACTAAGAAATCATTTTGTCTGATTACCTATAAATTTTCAATTAATCGGATTCAAATTTTAAAATTAAATCTACGCCTTTGAACGAAATTATTATTGAACTTGAAGAGATTTCTCCAAAAGAGTTTTTTGGAGCACAAAATGCCAACATTGTACTTCTAAAAAAATACTTTCCAAAACTTAAAATAGTCGCGCGCGGTAACAAAATCAAAGCCTTTGGTGATGAGGAATTACTCGAGGAATTTGACCGCCGTATTACCATGCTTTTAAAACATTTTGGTAAGTATAACAAACTTGATGAAAATGTTATAGAACGCGTGTTAACCAGCCAGAGTAGCGATGATTACACGACCTCTAAACAAAGCGGTGAAACCATTGTGCATGGAGTAGGCGGTAAACTCATAAAAGCACAAACGGCCAACCAACGTAAAATGGTAGAGCTTATGCGTAAAAACGATATGGTTTTTGCCATTGGCCCTGCAGGAACGGGTAAAACCTATACCGGTGTGGCATTGGCGGTTCAAGCGTTGAAAAACAAAGAAGTAAAGCGCATCATTTTAACAAGACCAGCAGTAGAGGCAGGGGAGAACCTTGGGTTTTTACCGGGCGATTTAAAAGAAAAACTAGATCCCTATATGCAGCCGTTGTATGATGCGTTGCGAGATATGATTGCTCCAGAAAAATTGGCAAATTATATTGAAAAAGGTACCATACAAATAGCGCCATTAGCGTTTATGCGTGGACGTACTTTAGATAATGCGTTCGTTATTTTAGACGAAGGTCAAAACACCACACACGCTCAAATGAAAATGTTTTTAACCCGTATGGGGAAAAACGCTAAGTTTCTTTTAACGGGCGATCCAGGGCAAATAGATTTACCGCGTCGTACCATATCTGGATTAAAAGAAGCCTTGTTGATTTTAAAAAATGTAGAAGGCGTAGGCATGATATTTTTGGACGATAAAGATGTTATCCGCCATAAACTCGTTAAAAAGGTTATTGCGGCTTATAAAGGCATTGAAAACGTGGATTAAATTTTTTTAGAAGCTAATTCCCGCTTTCGGCAGTCGCTTTTTTGTGTTGCATAAGTGCAACAACACAAAAAGAGCTTTAACAAAGCCTCAATCGGGGCTAGGGCTTTTTAGATAAAAACAATGAAACGTCATTGCGAATTACACTTTTTTGTGTGATGTGGCAATCTGTTAAAAAGGAAGAGATTACCACGTCGCAAAAAAAATGCTCCTCGTAATGACGATAACAAATTAAACAAATCAACTCATAAACAATAAAAAAAATGAGTAACACTATAATAGATACCAATTTCAATTTCCCAGGACAAAAACATGTTTACAAAGGAAAAGTAAGAGAAGTTTATAACATCAATGACCAAGAACTAGTCATGATAGCCACCGACAGGCTATCCGCATTCGATGTTGTGATGCCAAAAGGAATCCCGTACAAAGGGCAAATACTAAACCAAATAGCGACCAAAATGATGGCAGCTACCGAGGATTTAGTGCCAAATTGGTTAACTGCAACCCCAGACCCAAATGTAGCTGTTGGGCATTTATGCGAACCGTTTAAAGTAGAAATGGTAATTCGTGGTTATATGTCTGGCCATGCCGCACGCGAGTACAAATTAGGAAAACGTATGCTTTGTGGTGTACCTATGCCAGAAGGGATGAAAGAAAACGATAAGTTTCCAGAACCCATCATCACACCAGCAACCAAAGCAGAAATGGGCGACCATGATGAGGATATTTCACGAGAAGATATTCTAAAACGCGGTATTGTTTCAGAAGAAGATTATGTGGTTTTGGAAGATTACACCCGTAAATTATTCCAACGTGGTTCAGAAATAGCAGCTTCTAGAGGATTAATTTTAGTAGATACCAAATACGAATTTGGAAAAACAAAAGAGGGGAAAATTGTGTTGATTGATGAAATCCACACACCAGATTCTTCACGTTATTTTTATGCCGATGGGTATCAAGAACGTCAAGATAACGGCGAATCACAAAAGCAACTTTCTAAAGAGTTTGTACGCCAATGGTTAATAGCCAATAATTTTCAAGGATTGGAAGGTCAAACCGTACCTTTTATGAGCGACGACTATATTGAAACCGTTTCCGAACGCTATATAGAACTTTACGAAAACATAACCGGCGAAACTTTTGTAAAAGCCGATGTTTCAAATATTCAAGAGCGTATTGAAAAGAATGTTTTGGAGTATTTGAAATAAGAAATATGAATAAAAAAGTAAAGGCTGTCTGAAAAGTAAATTTTAGTTTAAAAGTCATATTGAGCCCTTCGACTGCACTCAGTTTGACAAGTACGATTCACTTTTCAGACAACCTCTTTTTTAACTTGACGTTTATATAAAAGATGTTTTAATACCTTTTTAAAACGTTTCATTAATTCACTTTAAATCAACACTTCACTCACCTGAATTATAGGCTCTATATTAGTAAAATTAGGTAAATCTCCCATTATTTTTTCTGCATGTGGTCCGAAGGCCTTTCCAAAATCCTCTACAGAATCAAAATACATGTTTCCCATTCCTGCATATGGAGCAATGGAACCTGGTGTAGCTCCTCCTAATCCTTTTTCAACGGTTGCCCCTTTAAGAAAATCTCCTAATAGTTTGCCAACCATTGGCAAATGCGTATTACAATAATAATCCATATTAAATGTTTTGTTTTCTCCATTTGGGTACAATACACTAACTTTGGTCATTCCTTTTTTCATAATAATATATTTATTTTCGTGGTTAGTCGGTTATTGATAAAGCCTTGTTTTTATAGCGGTATCAGTAACCTATTATAAATTACTATTTTGCTTAAACAGAACGATTATGATATAAAAATCGTTCTAATTTTTAAACATCTAAAGGCTAATGTAAGCTTTTGAAATAGTGAATGCAATATTTTTTATTTTAAAGGAATGCAAATTATCAATTTTCAAAAGTTAATAATTTGGATATAAGCCCCTCGACCCCGCAAAGTCTCCGGACGTTGAGGTAACAAGCTTTACGAAAACATGACAGGTGAATCTTTTGAAAAGGCTGATAAAGGTAATATCAAAGAGCGTATCCAGGCGAAAGCTTTGTAGTTTTTTAATTGAGTTATTTTGTCATTTCGACGCAAGGAGAAATCACATAAGGAGCATCGTTAGCGTTTTGCACAGGGATTATGCGATGTCTCAATCGTGCCTCATTTCGACATGACAATTAAAATATTAGGCGGAAAAATTTTAAAAAGTCAGGTCAATCCAATCTACTACTGTTGATGTAATAAAATGGATTTTTTCTTGGTCTCTTATGATGTAACCTTCTTTCAAGTTTCTTTTTGCTGTTTATGTTTGTGTTCCTCAAAGTCGGGAGACTTTGCGGAGCGTGAGCACTTCGACGCAAGGAGAAATCACATTAAGAACGTTATTAGTTTTTTGCACAGGGATTATGCGATGTCTCAATCGTGCCTCATTTCGACATGACAATTAAAATAGTTAGGCGGAAAAATTTTAAAAGGGCAGGTCAATCCAATCTTCTACTATTGATGTAATAAAATGGACTTTTTCTTGGTCTCTTATGATGTAACCTTCTTTCAAGTTTCTTTTTGCTGTTTATGTTTGTGTTCGCTCCTCAAAGTCTCCTGACTTTGAGGCTAATTATTAATACAGATTAAATTGTGATATAGCTGATTTCTTTTATGATGTAACCTTCTTTCAAATTTGTTTTGCTATTTATATTTTGTGTTCCTCAAAGTCGGGAGACTTTGCGGAGCGGAGTTATTTTGTCATTTCGACTCAAGGAGAAATCACATAAGGAGTATCATTAGCTTTTTGCACAGGGAATTATGCGATGTCTCAATCGTGCCTCATTTCGACATGACAATTAAAATAGTTAGGCGGAAAAATGTTAAAAGGGCAGGTCAATCCAATCTTCTACTATTGATGTAATAAAATGGACTTTTTCTTGGTCTCTTATGATGTAACCTTCTTTCAAGTTTCTTTTTGCTGTTTATGTTTGTGTTCGCTCCGCAAAGTCTCCCGACTTTGAGGAAATCATATAATATCTACACAAAGTCTTTAAGGCAATAACTAATACTGATTAAATCGTGTTATAGACGCCGCTTTTAAAACATCAATAACCGGATTATCAATAAGTTCAATATCCAATAAACCTTGATTGGTAACATAATTACTTGCGCTTGAATACAAGTAGTGCGAAGCTTTTTCAACAATACCAGCACGTACAGGGTTTAAATGCACATAATCTAATTTAGACCACATAAATTTTTCCGAATAAATTTCCTCGGCATGATTGCCATATTGCCAAAATTGATAGTTTTTATTTCTGCTATGCGTTTCTGTGGCTTTTTTAAACCGTTCTAACATCCATGCTCTTCTACTCTCGGGTTCGGTATGTATCTTTTCTAATATGCTTTTTGCTGTAAATTTTTTAAAATCTCTTATTAAATCTGATAACTTACCGTCTTTGGATTGTATGATTAAATGAATATGATTACTCATTATAACATAGCCATAAATAATCATGCCTTTATTTTTTACGCAAAAATCTAAACAATCTATAACAACATCTTTATAAGTTTTTCTAGTAAAAACGTCAATCCAATCTACGACTGTTGATGTAATAAAATGGATTTTTTCTTGGTCTCTTATAATGTAACCTTCTTTCAAGTTTCTTTTTGTTGTTTATGTTTGTGTTCCTCAAAGTCGGGAGACTTTGCGGAGCGAGGGCCCGTATTAGTTTTTAAATGTTGAATTACAATATGGATGTGCTAACTGTCCATTTTCGGGGTTTCCAAAACCTCCATCTTGTTTTCTTTCTATGTGGTCAATTGTCATTGAATTTCTATGAATGAACCCCTTACATATTTTACATTTAACTCCTGTTTGTAATGCTTCAGATATAAAAACAGCTGACTTTGAGTCATTGTCAAAATTCCGTCTATAAAAATGAGAGTCATCATCTCTTTCGTCATCAAGCTTGATGTAGTTAAATTTATTCAAACTAATTAATGATTTTACAGCTTCTTTATAACTTTTACCTTCATTCACTTGGTTTATTACTTCTAAATAAAATTCGGTAACGTATGGAAGACCTTTTAAAGAACTTCTTTGCTTTCTGTTAATTTGAGTAGAAATGTAGTCGTATTCAATTAGGAATTTCTCAAATTCCTTTCTAGCTGTAATAAAATTATTTAATTTGTTTTCTTTTAGAATTCTTAAGATAAAGTTTGTGATTGCATAAAACGAACCTGTTTTATATTTTCCTTCTTTGGAATAAAAATATATAATTGGATGTAATCCCAAGGATGAAGAATGAACACTATTTATTCTCCAAGCTATTTTTCTTGCATTTCTTAAATAATTTATTGTTTGAGCTCCATCTGTATCGTCATCTAAATTATCTTTAAAATTTGATGGAGTATAATTTACTTGATTAATGAATTCTAAGATTAGGGGTAATGTTTGAGCACTTGAAATTTTACCGCCAATTGGAATATCCATTGTTTTAACTGGAGTTTTTAATTGAGGTGTAAAAAATATTTTATTAATTTCATCAGCTAATTGTTGAATAGTGTTTTGGTTTTCTGCACTAAAACTTGACCAATATTTATGACCTTTTCCTGCTCTAATAATAGCTCGTGCAGAAATACAATTAGGTTTTTTTCTTGACTCTAAAAGCTTTAATTCTGTTGGGTCAATTTTAGAAGCTTTTTGATTAATTTTAAAGAATGAATTTTCTGCTTTTTTCGCATCTCCGACTACCCATTGGACCTGAATAGCATTAACTCCGACATTGTTGGCTCTTCGAATATGTTCAGGACGAGAATTATTATTTTTCGATGCGTTTTTAATTTGTTCAAAGGAACCTATGTTTTTATTGACTAGTTTCCTTGTTTTTTCTGCAAAACTTATTTGGTCTTCGGTTATATTGTTTTCATAGAATTTCTTTGATATTTCTTTGTCTCCATAGTCATCATATATCCAAGAAATCAATGTACTTAATCTATGAGCACCATCTATTACGAATATTAATCCTGATGCACTTCTCCATAAAATTATTGAGGGGATTAAATCACCTTCAATAAAGCTATCAATAAATTCCTCTATTTTTTTTGGGTCCCATTCATTAGTTTCTCTTTGAAAGTCAGGTTTTCTTAATATCTGATAAATGAATTGATTAGACAAGTCATTTACGGAAAGAGATTGTATTTGGGCAGATGTTGAATTATTTCCAATTATTTCAAAATCCTCTCTTGGAATTAAAGCATCTAAATTTATTTTTGGCATATTTTTCTCGTGTAGTTTTTATATTGTGCCTAACGCGTTGTTATGAAATAGTTTTAATGTTTTACATCTGACACCAAGCGAAGTTAAAACATTATAACCAAAAGTCAATATTCACTTCATTAATTGAAAGAAAAGTTATCAACTTTTAAAAGTTAATAAGGTAGTTTTCAGATGTATTTACAAAATAGCAATCAAATCCAAAGGATGGTCTATAACCAATTTTGCTCCATTAGCAATCAATACATCTTTTGATCTAAAACCCCAAGAAACCCCTACAGCAAACATATTTGCATTATTTGCGGTTTGCATATCAATATCTGTATCACCAACGTAAAGGATATCTTCGGGTTTTAAGCCTAAGTTTTTACTCATTTCAATGGCTTTAATTGGGTTTGGTTTTTTATGTGCTTCAATAGTTAAACCATCAACGGATTCAAAATAATTTGGTAATAACGCTGAGGCTACTTCTTTAGCAAATGAATCTTCTTTGTTTGATAATACACAAAGTTTTATTTCGCGAGACTTTAAGGCATCTAGCATTTCTATAATGCCATCATAAGGTTTTGTTTTGTTGGTGCAATTACTGCTGTAAATATCCATCATCCCAGCAAAACTTCTTTTTATTTGTTGGTCATCACGATTGGTTTCGGGCAAGGCTTTTGTAACCAAGCTTTTTATGCCGTTACCAATAAAACCCTGATAAGCGTCATAACCATGCGTAGGGAAATCATAGTTTGAAAGCGACGTATTCATGGCATCTGCTAAATCTTCAATGGAATTTACTAGCGTTCCATCTAAATCGAAAATTACTGCTTTAAACGCCATCTTTTATTTTTTAAGTTAAAATCAAAATTAGTAATTAAACTTTACAACCCGACCATTTAAAGGTTGTTCGTTGCGGTAATTGTTAATAGGCATGTTGCTTTTAAGTTTTAGGACTTCTTCAACAGACAAAATAATAGGTTCTTTAAATACGACCCAATTTACGCTTTCGGTACATGGTGGCGTAGTTAACGAGCCACCGTAAGCGTAATAATGTTTATCTTCTAAGAACAAACTTGATAAATCGATTTCTTGGTGTATGTCTTTAAAGGCACCTTCTTTTATAGGTAGAAAACTTTCAAAAAATTCGAATAACTGGCTTTCATGACCTTCTTCGCCTAAAATACCTAAAACGGTTATTTTTCCTGCTTTACTAACATGTACTAAATGCATTTCGATAGGGTAGATGACCCCATTTATTTTGTGCTCTGAGGGCTCGTGGAAATGTATTTGCTTTAAGTGATAGGTTTCATTTTTATAATTTATAGAATCGCCAGCTTCAAAATCAAATTGTATGGAGTGTCCGTTGTTTTTTACCTCGCTAATTAATGTACTTGGGGTGTATTCGATCTTTAGATTATGATTGGTTTTTACGGAATCTACACTTCTGTGAATGATATTTATGGGTGATTGTAGTCGCCCATTGCAATCGGAGTTTTTTTCAACTTCTATCCAATGTTCTGGTGATGTTTCGCCTGAATAGCTCCAATGGTGTTCATTTTCGGTGGTATGTGCTGTCTTTTTTGAATCCTTGCAAGATATAAGCGTTAATAATACAGAACAAAAAAGTACACTAAGTTTGGTATTCATGATATGGTATTTTTGTGAAGTTTCAAGCTACAAAATTACTAATATCACATATTCAAAACCTTACATTTGTCATGTTTTGAAACTTTTTTAGAGGAAAGTTATTAACTATTACGTTTTCTTTTTAGGTTTACTTGCCTTTGCCAAAGGATTGAATTCTAAGCATAAATGTAACCAATAGGCGAGTTCTTGGTCGGTATCAAACCCATCTGGTGTAACAAAAATATAACCGCGCATAGGGCGACCAGTGAAATCCATAGGAAGACATTCTGGTTTTTTAAGCTCATTTTCGTAAGCATCAAGACCTATTCTTGCCATGAGTAAACTGTCGCCATACCCGCCTGCCGGACGGGCAGGTTTTTTATCGATATGAATACCACAAAGCATTTTGTTGTCGACTTTAAAACATAATCCTCCCATCATTTTGAGTTCGGTAAAATGGGTTCGGTTTTCTTTTAACTGCCGTCTTATTCTATCGGCTAAATACTCGTGGTATGCCATGTTATTCGTTTTTGAATTTATCTATCATTTTTCGTGTCAAATTGTAAACAAACGCATTAGTTTTAGCGTAATGGAAAGATATAAAACAAACTACAATCATAAAAAGGATAGCTCCAAAAATGGCGGTTGCAGGTTCTAAGGATTGACTTAAAAAACGTTTTAGTCCGTAGCCTGTATAGCTACCATAGAGCAATACAAAATGAATGACGTAAATGGATAAGGTTTTTTCGCCAATTTTGGCTATGATGGACTGTTTTAAAAATCGTTCTAAGGCATAAAAAACACCAAACAAAACAAGAACATTTCCTAACCGGGTAAATAGGTAATTATAGTCGGCACTCATTTTTAATAATTCAATATTTGTAATGTAACTGAGCTTTGTAAGGAACCATGATGATTTATAAATGAGGAAACTGCCCACTATAAAAAAAGTAATGATAGTTAATACTTTAAAACGGTCTCGATGGACATGTCTAAAAAACACAGTGGATATAAAAGCACCAAAAGCCGAGTATCCAAACCAGGGTAATATAGTAAAAACAGAACCGTTAGTTTTGGTTATGTAATTAGCAATGATGTTTGGAACATGGTCTAATGTTACGTTTCTATAAAGCGGTTCGGTAATAAAACAAATACATCCTATTATAAAAAGAACAATTGAAAATATATAACTATGCTTTTTAAAGAGCATATGTAAACCAACTAAAAAGATTAATGATAGACCAATGCACTGAAGCACATCAACAACCAAAAAATAAGAGCTAAAATACCCAGAGAGCCAACTAAAAACATTAATGCGCAAACTGTACCCAATGGCAAGAAGCAGTACCCCTCTAAATAGTCCTTTTTTTAGTCTGGGTTTATCATCGCCTTTAGCATAAGCGCGCAATAATAAGTAGGCAAAAACCAAACCTGAAATGGTGAAAAAAGTAGGCGCGGTAATACCTCTAAAATAGGACCAAATATTATAAATGGTGTTCGTTTTGTCTCTATAAGCAGGAGATAGTAAGGTGTCTATAAAATGACCTTGAAGCATCATTAAAATAGCAAATGCTCTAACGGCATCTATAAAATACAAGCGATTTGATTGTGCCATAGATTAGTTTACAATGCTAAATATACTTTTAAATAATCGAAACATAATGTTTGTAAAGTGATATATTTATAAAATCATAATGTCATGCATGGAGCAACTAATTAAGAATTTCTCAGATTATGCTTGGGGATTGCCCTTGGTGGTTTTATTAATTGGTGGCGGATTGTATCTTTTGATTTTATCAAGATTTTTACCGTTTCGTTATATTGGTCATGCCTTTCAAGTATTACGAGGGAAATATGACGACCCAAATGACCCTGGCCAAATTTCACATTTTAAAGCTTTAACAACAGCCTTGTCATCCACTATTGGTATGGGAAATATTGCTGGCGTTGCCGTGGCTATTTCGGTTGGTGGTCCAGGCGCCATGTTTTGGATGTGGGTAAGTGCAATAGTGGGTATGTCCACCAAATTTTTTACCTCTACACTAGCTATTATGTATCGTGGAAAAGATAGTGTTGGCGAATTACAAGGCGGCCCTATGTATTTTATTATGGAAGGCTTAGGGAAATCGTGGAAACCTTTAGCCATTATGTTTAGTCTTTTTGGAATGATTGGGGCGTTACCCGTTGTAAATGTGAATCAGTTAACCCAAGCTATTAATGATATTATTTTAATTCCAAATGGTGTTGATGTAGGATTGAAATCGAACCTTATTGTAGCTTGTGTACTAGTGATTTTAACTTCGGTAATTATTCTAGGTGGATTAAAACGTATTAGTAATGCCGCATCCAAAATGGTACCATCTATGGTATTGCTCTATTTTTCGTTGGTATTGTTTATTTTGATTTCTAACTATGAAGTCGTTCCCAAATATTTCATCATGATTTTTACAGATGCGTTTTCAGCAGAAAACTTTAAAGGCGATGCATTCATGGGAGGTGTTCTAGGAGCATTGATTTTATTAGGAATCAGACGTGGGGCATTTTCAAATGAAGCCGGTATTGGTACAGCACCCATGGCTCATGGTGCGGCAAAAACAGACGAACCGGTTCGTGAAGGTTTAGTAGCTATGTTAGGTCCTGCCATAGATACTTTAGTGGTTTGTACACTCACAGCTTTGGCTATTTTAGTTACTGGTGTTTGGGAAACCACTTCTGATAATGGCGTGAGTTTAACCGCTTCAGCATTTAGTCATGCCATGCCGGTTTATGGTAAATATTTATTCATGGTTTGTGTAGCTGTTTTTAGTATATCATCACTGTTTTCTTATGCTTATTACGGCACAAAATGCTTGTCGTTTTTAATTGGCGCTGACAAAAAACATTATTATAATTACATTTACATACTCAGTATCATATTAGCTGCTACAACACCATTTAGTGTGATGCTTAATTTAATAGATGGCGTGTTTGCTCTTATGGCAATACCAACCATGTTGGCTACTATTATTATGGCACCAAGAGTGGTTAAAGAAATTAAAGCATATTTTAAAAGATTAAAAGAAACTTAGAAAGTTAGTTGGACTAAGAGTTCCCCTCCTCGGAGGGGTTAGGGGTGGGTTCGCGTTAGGGATAGCAGTGGAAAGCCCGCAGGCACGAGGGCTTGTAATGGATAGCCCGACCCTTGTGGTAACGCCCAAAAAAAATAAATTATGATAGATTAAACATAGTAAAATCCTATTGAAAAGAGAATATAAGGTATGTTCTCATATTAATGTTTATAGATTCCTTTGATGCTGGAATCCTGTTTAAGACAGACTAAATACTATAAAAATTGGAGGTTTTAAATTAGGCTTCTGGTTTGCTCAACAAGGGTCTATGTATGTGTTTGTAGTTTTGATATTTGTGTATGTGCGTTTTATGAATAAACTCGATGAAAAATATGGTTATGATATCATAGTTTATTGGTTGAAAGTATTGGGGTTCAAAATTGAACATACATTTTTGTAGGGCTCACTTTTACGTTATATATTGGTATCGCTATTTATTCTAGAGCTGATAAAAGAGACGAAAAAGTATTTTATAATGTTGAAACCATCTTATAATGTTTATATAAGATATAAGAATGTGTGTTTTTTACATTCTACAAATGAATTATTACATCTATGTTTAACCAAACTAAAATAAACCGAATTAAATTATGACTAACAAAAACAATGCAAAAGCCTATTGGAAAGAGAATATAAGGTATGTTCTCATATTAATGTTTATATGGTTTATAGTATCATTTGGTGCTGGAATCCTATTTAAGGACACGCTAAATACTATAAAAATTGGAGGTTTTAAATTAGGTTTCTGGTTTGCACAACAAGGGTCTATGTATGTGTTTGTTGTTTTGATATTTGTATATGTACGTTTAATGAATAAACTCGATAAAAAATATGGTTATGATGCATAGTTTATTAGTTGAAGGTATTGGAGTTCAAAACTGGACATACATTTTGGTAGGACTCACATTTGCGCTATATATAGGTATTGCTATTTATTCTAGAGCTGGTTCTACTAAAGAATTTTATGTAGCCGGAGGTGGTGTATCGCCCTTAGCCAATGGTATGGCAACGGCTGCGGATTGGATGAGCGCAGCGTCGTTTATATCTATGGCAGGTATCATTTCATTTGCAGGCTATGATGGTGCTGTATATTTAATGGGTTGGACAGGAGGTTATGTGCTATTAGCATTATTACTAGCGCCTTATTTACGAAAGTTCGGAAAGTTTACCGTTCCCGATTTTATTGGTGATCGTTATTATTCTAATACAGCACGTTTAGTAGGTGTAATTTGTGCCCTTTTAGTGTCTTTTACATACGTGGCGGGACAAATGCGAGGGGTTGGATTAGTCTTTTCTCGTTTTCTAGAAGTTAATATTAATACGGGGGTTATTATAGGTATGATTATCGTTTTGTTTTACGCCGTTTTAGGCGGAATGAAAGGCATCACATATACTCAAGTTGCACAATATTGCGTACTTATTTTTGCCTTTATGGTGCCTGCTATTTTTATATCCATTCAAATGACGGGTAACCCCATTCCACAATTAGGATTTGGAGGGCAATTAGCCGATGGCTCAGGAACGTATTTACTTGATAAATTAGATGGATTAAGTACCGATTTAGGTTTTGCCGAATATACAGAAGGTTCAAAATCTTTAATTGATGTGTTTGCGATTACTTTAGCTTTAATGGTAGGAACTGCTGGATTGCCACATGTTATTGTTCGGTTTTTTACAGTAAAACGGGTTAAAGATGCTCGTAAATCGGCAGGTATTGCATTGCTACTTATAGTTATTTTATATACAACCGCACCAGCAGTTGCAGTATTTGCAAGAACAAATATGATTGAAACGGTTTCTAATCAACCGTATGCTCATGTTCCAGAATGGTTTAAAAAATGGGAAACTACAGGACTAATTACTTTCACAGATAAAAATGGAGATGGACGTATTCAATATGTGGCTAATGAAAGTAAAAACGAATTAGTAGTCGATAATGATATTATGGTTTTGGCTAATCCAGAAATTGCACAATTGCCCGATTGGGTCATTGCTTTAGTTGCAGCTGGAGCATTAGCAGCAGCATTATCAACAGCCGCAGGGTTGCTATTGGTTATTTCAGCATCCGTTTCTCATGATTTAATTAAGAAAATGATAAACCCAAAAATTTCAGAAAAAAACGAATTAGTTGCTGCACGCTTGTCTGCAGTAGTAGCGGTATGTGTTGCAGGATATTTTGGAATTAATCCACCTGGATTTGTAGCTGCCACAGTGGCTTTGGCTTTTGGTTTAGCAGCAGCCTCATTTTTTCCTGCCATTATTTTAGGTATTTTTTATAAACGAATGAATAAAGAAGGTGCTATTGCAGGCATGGTTATAGGTATTTTGTCTATGTTGTTTTATATGACAAAATTCAAGTTTGGATGGTTTGGTGGCGGAACTAATGCCGATTGGTGGCTTGGTATTTCGCCCGAAGGTTTTGGCACAGTGGCCATGATTTTAAATTTTGTAGTTTCTATAGTCATTATGAAGTTTACACCAGAACCACCAATGGACGTTCAAGACATTGTTGAGAATATTAGGATTCCTAGCGGAGCAGGAGAATCAACGCATTAATTATAATTTGGGCGCCTGCCTGCCGGTTGGCAGGTTACCTTCCTAAGGTCGGGTCGCGCTTTTACTACTCGCTCCTCCTGCATCGGGGGCTCAAACATGCCGTTCAATCCCTAACACGGGTGCTAGCCTCCGCATGACAGGCTTTGAGTGTAAAGTTCTTGTAAAGACTAAAGCTGACAAACTAGTTGATCCTGGGTAGTTTAAAAATCTTGTAAGTTTAATTTTAGTGCCTGCAAGATCTTGTGGGGGATATAAGAAAAAGAGCATCCGTCGATAATTTTAAGTTATCCGCAGAAAAAAGGAAATCATTAACCATTAATTTATTATTTTAGAACGCACATAATTTCAAATCATAGTATTAAATAATTCAAAACGAACTTCATGAGTAACTATCACATAAAACATTTAGAAGAATATTATCAAGTTTATAGAAAATCGGTTAGAGAACCCGAAAATTTTTGGGAAGAAATAGCCGAAGAACATTTTATGTGGCAAAAAAAATGGGACAATGTGTTGAGTTGGGATTTCTCAAAACCAGAAGTAAAATGGTTTGAAGGTGCTCAATTAAACATAACTGAAAATTGTATTGACAGACATTTAGCAACACGAGGCGAAAAAACAGCTATTCTTTTTGAACCCAATGACCCATCTGAAACCGCGGAACATATTACTTATAACCAATTGCACGAAAGAGTAAATCGGTTTGCAAATGTTTTAAAATCTCAAGGCATTAAAAAAGGGGATAGGGTTTGCATTTATTTGCCTATGATTCCAGAATTGGCAATATCTGTTTTGGCTTGTGCTAGAATAGGAGCCATTCATTCTGTGGTATTTGCAGGATTTTCAGCAACAGCACTATCTACAAGAATAAATGATTCCGATTGTAAAATAGTTATTACTAGCGATGGCTCGTATAGAGGAGCAAAAACCATAGATTTAAAAGGCATTGTTGATGAAGCTTTGGAAAGTTGCGATGGTGTTAAAACGGTTTTAGTCGCCAAGCGAATTAATTCCGATATTCATATGAAATCTGGTCGCGATAAATGGTTACAACCGCTTTTAGAGAACGCTTCCGCAGCATGCAAAGCCGAAGTTATGAATGCGGAAGACCCCTTGTTTATTCTGTACACATCGGGATCTACAGGAAAACCAAAAGGGATGGTGCATTCTACGGCAGGTTATATGGTTCATACCGCTTATACTTTTAAAAATGTATTTCAGTACAGGGAAAACGATGTGTTTTGGTGTACCGCCGATATTGGGTGGATTACAGGACACAGTTATATTGTATATGGCCCATTAGCAAATGGTGCAACTACAGTTATGTTTGAAGGCGTACCAAGTTATCCAGATTTTGGGCGTTTTTGGCAAATTATAGAAAAACACAAAGTCAATCAGTTTTATACCGCACCAACAGCTATTAGAGCTCTGGCAAAACAGGGTGTGGAACTGGTTGAAAACCACGATTTATCATCACTTAAAGTTTTAGGGTCTGTTGGTGAACCTATTAATGAAGAAGCGTGGCACTGGTATAATGATAATATTGGTAAAAAGAAAAGCCCGATTGTAGATACTTGGTGGCAGACCGAAACAGGTGGTATTATGATTACGCCAATTCCATTTGTAACGCCAACAAAACCGACCTATGCAACCTTGCCATTTATAGGAATTCAACCTGCTTTAATGGATGAAAACGGAAAAGAATTAAAAGGTAATCAAGTAGATGGTCGGCTTTGTATAAAGTTCCCTTGGCCAAGTATGGCAAGAACCATTTGGGGAAATCATCAACGTTATAAAGATACCTACTTTTCAGCGTATGAAAATAAGTACTTTACAGGAGATGGGGCTTTAAGAGATGAAGTTGGTTATTATAGAATTACTGGTAGGGTAGATGATGTGATTATTGTTTCTGGTCATAATTTAGGAACAGCGCCAATTGAAGATGCTATAAATGAACATCCTGCAGTAATAGAATCTGCCATTGTTGGATTTCCACATGATGTAAAAGGAAGTGCGCTTTATGGTTATGTTACCTTAAAAGATACAGGAGAATCTAGAGACCAGAATAATCTCCGAAAAGAAATCAATCAAATTATTACTGAACACATTGGTCCAATTGCAAAACTTGATAAAATTCAATTTACTAGTGGCTTGCCAAAAACACGTTCTGGAAAAATTATGAGACGTATTCTACGTAAAATTGCGCATAAAGACACGGGTAATTTAGGAGATACGAGTACTTTGTTAAACCCTGAAGTGGTTCAGGATATTATGGATAATGTCTTATAAGTTAAAATATCGACGAAATACTCAGGTTTAACCAAATGTTATCGTATAATAGAAAATATGTGTCATTTGATTGTTATTATAATTTATAGCTTTGTAAAAAAGTTTAAAATTGTAATGATGAAAAAAAGAAACCTATTTAAATCTATTTTTATTCTATTAGTATCAGTCAGTATCTGTTTAACAAGTTGTAGTAAAGACGATGCTAAAGAAGAAGAAGTTAAAGACCCAGTTGATACTACAGATCCAACAATAACCTGCGAAGCAGATGTTACAGTTAATGTAGATGTTTTTTCTAGCGGAACCGTTGTAACCTATAATACACCTGTAGGTACCGATAATTTATCGGGAGCAGTAACCACACAAACAGAAGGTAAAGCTTCTGGTGCTTCATTTCCTATAGGTACTACAAAAAACACATTTGAAGTTAAAGATGCTGCTGGTAATACTACTTCTTGTAGTTTTAATGTTATTGTGGTTAAAAATGCACCTTCTGAAGTAATGCCTTATTTAGTTGAAGTTGATATTACGCCAGCAGGAAAAGAATGGGCTAAGGTTACAAATCTATCAGATGAATTTGATGGCACTAGCCTTAATGCTACCAAATGGAAGAATACAGATGCTAATAGATGGGTTGGAAGAGCTCCAGGAATTTTTAAAGCAAATACAGTTAGTGTTGCTGATGGTGATTTAAAATTGACAGCTTATAAATTAGCGGCTCCAGAAGTTGTTAATGGAAATACGTTTACCCATGCTGGATCTAATATTTATTCTAAAAACGCAGCTCAAGTTGGGCAATATTTTGAATGTAGAATGAAGGCTAACAAAACATTTATGTCTTCTACATTTTGGTTAATAAACAATAGAAATGATGGTTCTGGTTGTGATAAAAGAGTTACTGAGTTAGATATTCAAGAATGTGTAGGGCAAGTAACAGGTACATCAGGTTTTGCTCAAAAATTTGATGAAAGTATCCACTCAAACACACATAGTAGGCAAGCAGATTGTCCTGAAACACCAGTTGGTTCTGCAGGAGGTGATGCTCCAACAGATGGTAAAGTATGGGCAGATTATCATGTATATGCTGCTTGGTGGAAAAGTCCCAACGAAATTATATTTTATTTAGACGGAAAAAGAGTGTATTCTATAACTCCAAAAGGTGTTTTTGATTTACCTTCGTATTTACGAATGGTTGTTGAAACTTACGACTGGAATCCAGTACCTGCTGATGGTGGTATGAGAGGAACAGCAGCAGAGAGAACAACGTATTACGATTGGGTAAGAACTTGGGAGTTAAAAGATAAATAACTTTTAACCTTTGTTATTTATATAAAAATATTTTAAAAAAAATCACCAACTATTTTTGACCACATTACCTTTTTGGTTAAACATCATCAATGGATAGATGATGTTTTGTTGATGAAAATTGTGTAAAACTTTGTGTTGTACAAATTATTACCGCTTCAACAAATATCCCCATTGTAAATGCTTCCGTTTATCCAAACGTGATAATATTTTTAAAAATATAACAGCCGTAATAAGCGCATCTCCACTTGCAGTATGCCTATCCACCTTTGGTACATTTAATTCTTTGCATAAATCATCTAAAGAGTAGTGAGGTTTTAAGTTTTCTCGGTATATAATATGCTTTGATTTGGTAAATAAAACACCAGTATCTATAAACCTGTTTTTTAACTTTCCTAAACCATGCCTGGAAAGCATTTCATTTATCATCCCTTTATCAAAATTTGCATGATGGGCTATGAGTACAGCGTTTTTTATATATCCTAAAAAGGTTTTCAAGGCTTCTAATTCGCTGACTTTATCAAAAGCACTCGACTTCATTAATTCATGAATTTCAACCGTTTCAGGGTTAAAAACCTCTTGTTCTAAATACAATTCTAAACTGTCATTTATAGGAATGGTTTTACCAGTAAACGCTACAGCACCAATGGAAAGTACCCGGTCTTCTTTTTGGTCAAAACCCGTGGTTTCCGTATCAAAAGCCACAAAGCGAGTATCTTGAATGGGTGTTTTTTTGAAGTTCTTAAAATGTTCAAGATAGTCAATCCAAAAATCAGGGTAATCAGTTTTGCTTTTATTGAACCATTTAAAAATCATTTATTGACAGTTATTAGATAAAGTTTTTTAAATCGAAACGGATTTGTAAAACCTCTTGAATTTCTTGAATAGGTTTAAAACAGCGCCTTAATTTTAATTTTTCTTCTTTAGTTAAACTTTCTAAATCAATGAGTTTGCCCGAATCGTTATGAAGTAATCCTTGCTTAGTCTTAAATTTTGAAAGTGCCTTAAATGCATAGGAGCAGGATTCATGTAATTCTTTATTCTCGGGCTCTAAATATGCCAGTTTTTCAAAACGTTCAAAAGTGTTGTTCACACCTTTTATCTGTTTACTTAATATGAGTAGTCGAGCAGCATCAACCAAAGGCATTATGGCCCTGCTTTTAATATTGAAAAGTTCTTTTTGTTCGCCATTTTGTTCTACCAAAAACTGTCTAAAAAAACCTAGAGGCGTAGGGCTTTTAATGGCATCGCTTCCTAAGAATTTATAGAATAAAGATGTTTCGCTCAAGGTTTTGAAAATAGTATCTGTAAGATTATCTACCAATTTTTTGTTACCATAAACACTATTGTAATCAAAGAATATGGAAGATAATAAAATGGCCTTTTCATCGGGTTTTAAAATCCAGTCTTTAAATTGTGTTTTCCATTGGGAAAAAGATTTGCACCATTCAGGATTGCTTGCCATCATATCAGCTTCGCAATATTCAAACCCTACTTTATTTAAGGTTTTTGTTACATAACGAGATAATTCTAAAAAATATTCTTGAGTTTCTTTGTATTGTTTTATAGGGACATCTTCAAAAATTAATGCATTGTCTTGATCGGTAAAAAGCAACTGTTCTTTTCTGCCTTGACTCCCCAATGCTAACCAGGAAAAGGTAACAGGCGGAGGTGTGGGCATTTTTTTAATGGCTAACTCAATGGCACGAATTGTAACGGCATCGTTAATTTGGGAAACTACATTGATAATGTGCGATATAGGGATATTTTGCTCTAAATAACTTTTTAAAAGCCCATTGGCTTTACGTCTGGCTGCCCTGAGTTTTTTGGTGCGTTTAGCGCGTTTTATTTCTTTTAAAATTACAGTTGGACTATTACCTAACGTTGCCAACACATCATGATGTGTTAGTACGCCAACCAATTTGGAATTTATCGAACCATCTTTAGTAATACATAAATGCCCTATGTTGTTTTTTATCATTTGTAATTGCCCGTCGGCAACAGTTAAATCTTTTTTTCCTGTGATTACAGGGGAGGTCATAATATTGGTTACTCTAGTTTCTATAGGGAATAAACCTGTGGCTATTTTGTTTTTTATATCACTATTTGTAATAATCCCAACAGGTTTTTTATTTGTGTCAACCACAATGATACATCCAATTCTATGCTCGCACATTTTTTTAGCGGCACTTTTTAGCGTGGATCTAATTCCGCAGGTAATTGGGTTTTTGGTGTAATTTGCAGTTTGAAAATTCACAATGTCCTGTGATGTATTGGGTAAATAATCAACAAAAATTTTACCTGATTCTTCTGCTGTGTAAGGTGTATAAGTATTGGAGGCAAAAGCCGTAATTAAGTACTTTTGAATCTTAGCGTTGTTATCTGTAACAGACTGGAAAAGTGTAATAGGAATAGCATACACTATAGATTCTTCGTTGGCTGTGGCAGTAAGTTTGTAAGGCTCTTTGATTATTAGCGGTTGTAAACCAAAAACATCACCCATATCATGAATATTCATAATTTCCATGGTTGTACCATTATCATAATTTGAGCTTACAGCACCATCTCTAACGATATAAAAGTACTCATGAGTCGCATCATCTTTTTTAAATATGGTATTGCCTTTTTCTAAATATACAATGGTGATTTCTCCAGCTAAGTCTAATAAGTTTTTAGGCTTAACCATATTAAATGGAGGATAGCGTTTTAAAAATTCGCTAACACGTTCGGCAATAGAATTCTTCATCTGGTAATTTATTGGTTTTAGTTTTTAGATTAACTTAAAATCTAAAAGTAATTCTCCTTCAATAGAAGCTTGTAGATGGTCGCCTTTAAAATTTTGTCCTGCGCCACTTGCAGGCGTTCCTGTGAAAATTAAATCACCAGGTTCTAAGGTCATATATTTAGAAACAAAAGCGATGATTTCAACAAAATTATAAATCATATCACTGGTGTTTCCTGATTGTATTTCCTTACCATTAATATTTAAACTAAAATTAATGTCATTGATGTCAGAAAAGTTTAAAATCGGTTTAAATCCGTTTACTGGTGATGCTCCATCAAATCCTTTAGCTAAAGCCCAAGGCCCTTTATTTTCTCTACTTGCTCCTAAAACATCTTTGGCAGTGTAGTCAATTCCAATGCCAATTTCACTAATATAAGAAGCTGCATCACTTTCAGATATATCTTTTCCTGTTTTACCTATTTTGGCAACCAGTTCTACTTCAAATATTAATTGATTTGTAATCTTAGGAAAAACAATATCCTTGTTATTAGTAACCAAAGTACTTTCAGCCTTTACAAAAATAAGTTGATCGCCAGTTTTTAGTGCGTTAATTTCACTTTTATCATTTACGTAGTTTTTGCCAATACCAATTATTTTCATCGTTTTTATCTTTTGTTGTTGAATTAATTTGAGGTATAAAAATAATAAATTAGAACCTAGCTATTAACTTTATCTGATTTAATATCTATTAAGTTTTTGAACATTTTTTTATATCTTCGGAGTTATTTTTAAAATAGACCATTATTAATTGAAATACAACCATCAAATACCATTTTGCTTAAGAAGAATTACGAACATTTTTATGTTGGTTTTAGTGTTGATTTTCTTTTTTGGATGTGAAAAGAAGAAAGACCCAGAGTTTCATTTAAGAGCAAGTCTTTTAGTAAACGAAAGCCACACTTGGTTTAAAGCGTTTGAGTATTTTTCTGAAATTTTAGAAGAAAGAACGGATGGTAGAATTATACTTGATAATTACCATTCTGAACAATTAGCTAAAGAAATTGAAGCTATTCGATTAATTAGAGCTGGAGTCATTGATATGACTACAACAGGCTCACCACTAAGCAATTGGGTTGAGATACTTACGTTTTGTGAATTGCCTTTTTTGTTAAGAGATTCTACAGATATGCGGGTTCTTATTGAAAGTGATATCGGTAAACGTATGGAACAGGAGATGATTAACCAAATTGGATTACGCCCTTTAGGACAATTCCCTGGTGGCCCAAGACATTTAACGTCAAATAAACCTATAAAACATCCAGATGATTTAAACGGTCTTATTGTTAGAGTGCCTAATGTGCCCTCATTTGTTATAGCTTGGGAAGCTCTAGGTGCTAAACCAACACCTATGGCGTTTTCTGAGGTTTTTACGTCATTACAACAAGGAACAGTCGAAGCTCAAGAAAACGGATTTGCTATAATTAAGGCGGCAGGTTTTTACGAAGTTCAAAAATATGTTAATCTTACGGCTCATGTGGTAAGTTGGACGTATCCCGTAATAGGAGAGAAACAATTTCAAGCGTTTCCAGATGATTTAAAAATAATCTTTCTTAAGGCAGTTGAAGACATGGTAAAATATGAACACAAACTTTTTTTGGAAAGCGAAAGACAAATTCAAAATCATTTAGAAAATGAAGGAATGACTTTTATTGAAGTGGATAAAGACGCTTTTGGTGATGCAGCAAGAGCATCTATTTATAAAAGTCTGTCTCCAGAAATGCAAAAAGTATATAATGATATTTTAAAACTTAGAGAGTAATGAACCTAAAAAAAGGTGTTGGTAGATTTCTGAAATACGGTACTTTAATTAGTAGTTTTTGCTTTATTGCGGTTACACTCATTCAAATTTATGCCAGATTTTTTATGGATAGCGCCCCTTCATGGACAGAAGAAGCAGCCCGATTTTTCTTTATTTATGCTATGAGTTTTGCAGCAGGTTTAGCTATGAAAGGTGGTTATTATGTTCATTTTGATGTGATTTATAATAAAATGAGTATTCGGCAACAGAACATTTTGTCAATTATTGTATCGCTGTTCACAATCGTTTTATTTTTAATATTAACGGTTTATGCCATTCAATTTGTAAAAGTTGGTATTATAGAACATTCTCCTAGTTTGGGAGTTTCCATGGCTATAGCTTTTGCTTCTATGGTTATTATGGGAGCTTTTATAACTGTCTACGCTATTTGGGATTTATTAAAATCAATCAAAAAACTTAAACATTAATTATGATTTGGATATTGATACTTGTATTTATTACCTGTTTAATATTCAGATTTCCAATTGCATTTTCGTTAGGATTTTCATGTTTAGTTTATCTACTTTTCAAGGGTATTCCATTAATTGTGATTCCTATGAAAATGTACTCGGGTATAGATGTTTTCGTGTTGCTTAGTGTCCCAGGATTTATTTTGGCTGGTAGTTTAATGAATCAAGGCGGGTTAACAGCAAAAATCATAACGTTTTGTAATCATCTTACCGGACACATTAGAGGTGGATTAGCCTTAGCCAATATTGGGGCTTCTATGCTTTTTGCAGGCATTTCTGGAACGGCTATTTCAGATACAGCAAGTATTGGTTCTGTAATGATTCCTGCTATGAAAAAAGAAGGGTATGATGCTGATTTCTCATGTGCTATAACAGCTGCTTCATCAACTGTAGGTCCTATAATACCTCCAAGTGTACCCATGATTATTGCAGCTACTTTAAGTGGTTTATCGGTTGGGAGATTGTTTCTTGCTGGGGCAATACCAGGGTTTTTATTAGGCTTCGGGCTTATGGGAGTCACATATTTTATCGCCAGAAAAAAGAAATATCCAAAGCATCCAAAAAGTAGTTTCAAGCAAATAATGATAGGGTTTAAAGATACGTTTTGGTCTTTACTAATGACCTTCATCATTTTATTCGGTATAGTAGGCGGAGTATTTACGCCAACCGAGGCTTCAATTATAGCAGTTATATACGCTTTATTAATAGGTGTATTTGTTTATAAAAAACTCAACTTTAAGAATATTCAAGTTATTGTTTTAGATTCTATGAAAACATCGGCATCACTTATGGTGCTTATTGGTTTCGCAAATCTATTTGGATGGATTTTAATAACTGAACAATTGCCACAATTAGTATCTTCAGAAATCTTAAATTTCTCCAACAATAAATATGTGGTACTGCTATTAATAAATATTTTATTAATATTTGTCGGCACCTTTATGGAAACTATAGCAGCCCTTCTAATATTATTCCCAATCCTGTTAAAAGTGGCACTAGCTGTTGATGTAGATCCCATTCATTTTGCCGTAATAGCCCTATTAAATTTAATGATTGGTTTAACTACGCCACCATTAGGAGTTTGTCTTTTTGTATCGGCAAGCATCGGTAAAGTCTCCATTGGTAAAGTTAGTAAAGCAGGAGTTCCATTTTTAATTACCAGTCTTGTTGTACTTGCTTTGGTAACGTTAATTCCTGAAATATCATTGTATCTGCCAAAATTGTTTATGGATTAGAGGTGTCCTCAAAAAGAACAAAGGCTTTAATTTTATATTTTGCCAGAAAAGAAATATCTTTACTATCAACCATAAACAAGTCAGTCATGAAAAAAGTAAACGCTTATGCTGCCTTTGAAGCAGGAGAAAAATTAAAAGAGTTTCAATATGATTTGCCAGAAATTGGTAATGAAGAAGTAGACGTTAAAGTAGATTATTGTGGTATTTGTCATTCAGATTTAAGTATGATTAACAATGATTGGGGTATGAGTCAATTTCCACTTGTTCCTGGACATGAAATTGTTGGTGAAGTTACAGCTTTAGGAAGTGAAGTAAAAGGGTTGAAAATTGGCGATAAAGTTGGTGTAGGATGGTATTCTGGTTCATGTATGCATTGTAATCAATGTTTAGACGGACAGCAACATTTATGTGGTACTGCTGAAGCTACTATTGTTGGCCGTCATGAAGGTTTTTCAGATACTGTGAGAAGTCACTGGTCTTGGACCATTCCATTACCCAAAAACATAGATATGAAAAAAGCAGGGCCATTATTATGTGGTGGTATTACTGTATTTAATCCTATTATTTTAGCAGGCGTTAAGGCTACAGACCGTGTAGGCGTGATTGGTATTGGCGGACTAGGGCATATGGCTATTAAATTTTTAAAAGCATGGGGCTGCGAGGTAACGGCATTTAGTTCTAACCCAAATAAAAAAGAAAGTATATTGGCTATGGGGGCCCATAGTGTTGTAGATTCTACAAATCCCGAAGCCTTAGGGGATATTGCAGGGTCATTAAATTTTATATTAAACACAGCTAATGTGACTCTGGATTGGAATTCTTTTTTGGTTACTTTAGCGCCTCAAGGACGTTTTCATAATGTTGGAGCGGTTTTAGAACCTATGGCAATTCCTGCATTTACATTGTTGACTGGAGAAAAATCAGTTGGGGGAAGCCCACTGGGAAGTATCGCTTTGACAAAAACCATGTTAGATTTCTGTGTAAGACATGATATTTATCCAACTGTAGAGGAGTTTGATATGAAAGATGTTAATAAAGCACTTGAACATTTGGAAGCAGGTAAAGCACGTTTTAGATTAGTACTAAAAGCATAATTTTATTAATAAAACTAAATAAATAATCATGGCAAAATCTAAGGATGCGAAAAAGAATGTTAAAAAAGAAGCAGTATTAACTCCTAAGGAAAAGAAAGCTGCAAAGCTTGCTAAAAAAGCAAAAAGGATTTAATATTTTTATACTTTAATAAGTTTTAAGACCACTCAAAACGAGTGGTCTTTTAATTTCATGTTTTTCTTTTTATCCTATTAAGAATCAGTATTTTTACAGACTTACTATTTGATAAATATGCAACACCTAAAAGAATCTTCAAAAGATAAAACAAAGCCAAAAGTAACCATGGCACAAGCCTTTAAGACTATTATTTGGCCTAGGCGAAAATTAGTTTTTATAGGTTTAATACTCATAGTTATTCGCAGTTTATCTGGTTTAGTATTACCATGGCAAAGTAAAGTTCTGTTGGATGATGTTGTTCCTAATAAAGATTTTACACAATTGTATTATTTGATTGCTATCGTAATTGGCGCAATTACGATTCAATCAATTACATCATTTTTACTAACCCGAATATTAAGTGTACAAGCACAATATTTAATTAGTGAACTAAGGGCGCAAGTTCAAAAGAAAGTATTGTCACTACCTATTAGCTTTTTTGACAACACCAAATCTGGAGCACTTGTATCAAGAATTATGACCGATGTTGAAGGTGTTAGAAACCTTATAGGTACGGGGTTAGTGCAATTAGTGGGCGGTTCGTTTACAGCCATTGTATCCTTAATTATCTTAATAAAACTAAATGCATGGATGACACTTTTTGTGTTTGTGCCACTTTCTATTTTCGGATACATTGCACTTAGGGCCTTTAAATACATTCGCCCTATTTTTAGAAAACGTGGTAAAATAAATGCTGAAGTTAAAGGCCGTTTAACTGAAACTTTAGCAGGCGTTCGTGTTATAAAAGCTTTTAATGCGGAAGCACAAGAGAACATTGTGTTTGAAAAAGGGGTGGATAAACTATTTCAGAATGTAAAAAAGAGTTTGACAGCAACCGCTTTAATGACCAGTTCTTCTACTTTTTTGATAGGTGTGGCGACCACAGGTATTATGGCCATTGGTGGCTATTATATGATGCAAAGTGAAATGTCTACCGGAGAGTTTTTATTCTTTACTTTGATACTTGGTTTTATGATTGCGCCAATTGTACAAATGAGCAATATAGGAAGTCAGTTAACTGAAGCCTTAGCGGGCTTAGATAGAACTGAAGAGCTTATGAATATGACTGCCGAGGAAGATGACCAAGAACGAAATGTACAATTAGGAACTATAAATGGTGATATTGAATTTGATGATGTATCGTTTTCATACGAAGAAGGGAAAGAGGTACTTCATAATATCAACTTTAAAGCGCCAGCAGGTTCCGTTACAGCTTTAGTTGGGAGTTCTGGTTCTGGTAAGTCGACTATTGCAGGGCTATCAGCTACGTTTTTAAATCCTAAATCAGGTAAAGTCACTATCGATAATCAAGATTTATCAAAAGTGAAGTTAAGTAGTTACCGCCAATATTTAGGTGTGGTTTTACAAGACGAATTTTTGTTTGAAGGCACCATTAAGGAAAATATCATGTTCCCTAGACCAAATGCTACGGAAGCTGAATTACAAAATGCTGTTAAAGCCGCTTATGTAAATGAGTTCACGGATCGGTTTGAAGACGGTTTAGAAACTTTGATTGGAGAAAGAGGTGTCAAGTTATCTGGCGGACAACGACAACGTCTGGCTATTGCTCGTGCTATTCTGGCTAATCCAAAAATCATCATTTTAGATGAAGCTACATCAAGTTTAGATACGGAAAGTGAAGCCTTAATTCAGAAAAGTTTAGGGGAATTGATTAGAGATAGAACCACGATTATTATTGCACATAGACTCAGTACCATTAGAAAAGCTGACCAAATTTTGGTTATTGAAGCTGGTCATATTGTAGAACGCGGTACGCATGATGAGTTGATTGCCTTTAACGGCAGATATTATGATTTATACACGTATCAAGCTAAGATTTAAAATGCATTTATAAATAAGATACCGTATTTTGAAAAACAATTAAGTTTTAACCAGTGATACTTTCTTTCTCATTATAATAAAAACCAAAACAGACATGATTCCAAATATAGAAAACCCAATAAATAAGGGCAATACGGAATCAGTTACAAAACCACCAATGTAGTTTGCAATAGGAACCGCCATAACCGTAGAGATAAATCCGTTAATAGCTGCTCCTATACCTGCAATATGACCCAGAGGTTGCATGGCTATGGCTCTTAAGTTTCCGAAGAGAAAACCAACAGCAAAAAACTGCAATGCAAAAAAACTTAGTAGTATATATATGCTTGGATTATTTCCAGACCAAAATATGAGAACATATAAAACTGAGATTAAAGCATAGGTAATACTTGCTAAATATGCAATTCGCATCATACCGTATTTAACAACTAAACGACTATTTAAATAGGTTGCTAACCCAACTGATATGGCTAAACTTGCAAAAATGTATGGAAACATTGCTGCTAAGTTATATTGCTCTTGAAATATTTGTTGCGAAGTACTAAGGTACACCATAAAAGACCCAGTAATAAAACCCGATACAAAAGTGAATGCCACAGCTTCTTTGTGTTTAAAAAATTCTTTTGTACCATCAATAAAGAGATGGGATGAAAATTTAATCCTTTTTTCAATGGGTAAGGTTTCTGGTTGCCGTTTCCAAAACCAAAACATGATTAAAACACCAAAAATCAGATTAAAATAAAATATGGATTCCCAATTAAAATAGGCTATTAAGAGCTGTCCAAGAGTCGGTGCAACTACGGGAACTAAAATAAAAAACATAACTACAATGGAAACTATTTTTGCCATATAATCACCACTGTATGAGTCTCTAATCATGGATAGCGCCAAACTCCTAGGAGATGATAAACCAATACCTTGAAGTATTCTGCCTAAAATCATCATTTCAAAACTTTTGGTGGTAACACAAATAATGCTAGCCATAATAAAAACTACAAAACCAATATAAACAATGGGCTTTCTACCAAAACTATCTGAAAGTGGCCCAAATAAAAGTTGCCCAAAACCCAAGCCTAGAAAAATCATGGTAATCAATAATTGATTATCTGTTGTGTTTGCTACCTTTAAAAAGTTTCCTATTTCTGGTAAAGCAGGTAATAAAGCATCAATAGATAAGGCCACAATAGACATAAGTGAGGCCATTAAGGCTACAAATTCTAATTTAAAGTGTTGGGGTTTTTGCATGGTGCAAAAATAGATTATTTAAATAAGTTAAAAATCCATTTGTCATTTAATAACAGAATGTTATTATTGTTAAATTTGATACCTTATAAATTTATATAAATGAAAAAGCAACCCCTTTTAGATTACATAAATAAGCATATTGATTTAACAGTTGAAGAAAAGGCGTTCCTAACTTCAAAAGTTAAATATAGAAAATATTTAAAAGGACAATACATTGTGCAGCAAGGCGATGTTTGTAAATATGAATGCTTTGTGATTTCTGGTTGTACCAAAACGTTTTTTGTAGATGAACAAGGACAGGAGCATATTGTAATGTTCGCAATTGAAGATTGGTGGGCCTCAGATATGGGGAGCTATATTACCCAAACCCCGGCAGATTTTAATGTACAGTGCATAGAAAATACAGAATTTATCATGTTTTCTTATGATGATATTGAAGATTTATACAGAGAAATCCCAAAATTAGAACGTTTTTTTAGGCTAATAATAGAAAGGGCCTTTGTGGCTTCGCAAAAACGATTAGTTAGAAATTTTAGCCTTTCAGCAAAAGATAGATACCTTTATTTTAAAAATCAATACCCAAAAATAGAACAACGTATTCCACAATATATGATAGCTTCTTATCTTGGTATAACAAAAGAATTTTTGAGTAAAATTAAGGGTCAGCTTCTTTTAGAATGAAATAAATAACTATGGACTGTAAGTTCCTAGGTTTTTAAAACAGACTAAAAGTCTGTTACATTCGTGAAATTATAAACAGGACTATTTGCGATTGTATTTTAGAATAAAGAATGGATTCGTACAAATTTGTGGAATTCGTGGCTAAAATTTTTAGAAGCTAAAGTAAAATGCACTAAAGCACATAGTTTTAATTTCATTTGAGACCAATAAAGTTAAACTAGATTAACATTATTTTATAATCTATATTATTTTATTAATCACTAATCCGTTAGATATTTGCATTGTAATAAATAATAAATTTAAGAATGAAAAACACAATTAAAAAATTAGCAATAGTAGCATTAGTCGTATTTACAACATTTTCTTTCACAGTTATTGATGGTGATAAAAAAGAAATTAAAACAGATAAAAGCAAAGTAGTTTGGAAAGGTTATAAAGTAACAGGTTCTCATGAAGGAACGATTGGTATAAAATCTGGATTTTTAAATTTTGATAATGATGTATTAACAGGAGGCGAGTTTGTTATAGATATGACAACAATAAACACAACAGATTTAGAAGGCAATTATAAAGATAAATTAGATGGTCATTTAAAATCTGATGACTTTTTTGGTATTGCAGACCATCCAACAGCAACTTTAGTGTTTACGGATGTATCTGCTTCTGATAAAAATGCTTATACCGTTTCAGGTGATTTAACTATTAAAGGAAAAACAAACCCTGTAGCTTTTACTATTTCAATTTATGGAAGCAAAGCAACGGCAACTTTAAAGATTGATAGAACTAAATATGATGTAAGGTATGGGTCGACTAGCTTTTTTGACGGGCTAAAAGACAAGGCAATATATGATGAGTTTGATTTAGTATCAGATTTAGAATTCTAATATCGAGTTATTGTTAACTAGAAAAGGTGCTCAGAAATGAGCGCCTTTTTGTTTTTCAGTTTTTGTTAATCGTTTTATGCCAATTCTGCATTGAAATTACTGTAAAAGAAAATGATGATTTTTTTCTTTATACGAAATAGAAAAATAAAGCATAGCCATAGTTACCGTTTCTTTTTATATTGATGTAGAAAGGAAGAAAGGGCGTTTTATTGCGGTTATTTCAATGTAGAATTGGTATTAATACTATATTTGCCTTCAAATTAAGAAATTTATATGCCATTTAAAAAACTCATTCAACCTTTAAAAGACACACTGGAACATAAAGGTTTTGAAGAGCCGTTAGCATTTCAAAAACAAATTTTATCAAAAATAAAAGGAGGTGCAAGTCTGTTTTGTATAGCGCCCAAAGGTTCTGGAAAAACTACAAGTATAGTCCTTAGTGTGATTCAAAAACTTAAAGGAGAAGCTTTCGAAGATGCGCCTAGAGCCTTAATTTTTGTGAAAGATAAACAAGCCGCTTTAGATCTAGAATTAGAATTCAATGTGTTTCTAAGAGGCACGGATTTACGTGTGTACTGTGCTTATGATGAAAAAAGTATTGATGCACAACGTGATGAAATTTATGTAGGTGTGGATATCGTTATTGCAACCCCTAAACGCTTAAATAAAATCTTTTTTCTTAACGGAATAAATTTGAATAAGTTACAAATGTTTATTGTTGAAGATGCTGAATTCTTGTTTAGAAATAATAATTTGGGTGAAGTAACACGAACACCCGAAAGTATTGGAAAATGCCAATATTTAGTGTTTTCTACTACGTTTGATAGCCGTTTTGAACGTTGGCGTGAATCTTTTATGTATAATGCACAAGTTGTTAAATCTAAATAGTTTTTAATGAAGCAGAATTTTACGCTTTCTTTTTTTATCGCTTTGGTTTCTATTGCTAACTCCTTTGTTGGAAACGCACAAATTAAAAAGGAGCATTTAAAATTAGGTTTTACTTACGGCACAGGGTCACAAAACAAATATCCTTTTGATTTAAAAACGTATACGCATGATGTTACGTTTTATAAAGCGCGGATAAACTATACATTAAAACAAAAGCAAAAATGGGCTTTTGAAATTAATTTAGAACCAGGTTACAATATTGCAGAACACCAGCTTTTAAATGAACATTTTATTAAACCAACGGATGGAGATGATTATTTAGAAAAAAGAGCATTATATACTCAAAAGCGTATTATTAAAGAGTATGTTTTAAATTGTGGTTTTATTGCTAGGTATTGTATTTATAAAAATATAAGCGCTTATGCTATTGGGAGTTTAGGTCCTATGATTGCAGACAAGCCAACTGAAAGATTAGCAAAGGGTTTTGCGTTTTCAGATATGTTTGGTTTAGGCTTGTCTTATCACATTAATAAAATTCAATTTGATTTTAGATATTCTGCTAGGCACACTTCTAATCTTGAAATGAAACAACCAAATAATGGGCATAATACGATTAACATGGAGTTTGGTATGTTGTACCAGTTATAAGGTTCTAGGCAAAAGTATTTTAATTTCACAAAGGAATATTTCCATGTTTACGTTTAGGCGTATCTACCTTTTTGTTTTCTAGCATTGAAAAGGCTTTGATAAGCTTGCGTCTGGTGTTTTTTGGTAAAATCACTTCATCAATAAAGCCACGTCTTGCTGCCCTGTATGGATTCGCAAATTTTTCTGCATACTCAGCTTCTTTTTCTGCCAATTTTTCAGATGGATTATCTGCAGCTGCAATTTCTTTCCTAAAAATAATTTCACTAGCACCTTTTGCTCCCATAACAGCTATTTCTGCTCCTGGCCATGCGTAGTTTAAATCAGCACCAATATGTTTGGAGTTCATAACATCATAAGCACCACCATAAGCTTTTCTAGTAATAACCGTTACTCTAGGCACAGTGGCTTCGCTTAGCGCATATAATAATTTAGCACCATGTACAATAATGCCGTTCCATTCTTGGTCTGTTCCTGGTAGAAAACCTGGCACATCAACTAATACTAGCAATGGGATATTAAAACAATCGCAAAAGCGTGTAAAGCGTGCCGCTTTTTTAGAACTATTTACATCTAAAACCCCCGCCAAAAACATGGGTTGGTTTGCTATTATTCCAACACTTCTTCCGCCTAAGCGCGCAAAACCAACAATAATATTTTCAGCATAATCTTTATGGATTTCGTAAAAAGAGTTTTCGTCAATTATTCCAGAAATAACGGCATGCATATCGTAAGGTTTATTTGGATTATCTGGAACTATATTTGATAAAATAGACCTAACCTCATCCTTAGATTCAAATTCAATTTTTTCTGTCGTTTTAGTGTTGTTTTGTGGCAAATAACTTAAAAGTTTCTTTAAGTCTTCTAAACATTCAATATCATTAGCAGACGTTTTGTGAGCAACTCCAGATTTTGATGCGTGCGTAAAAGCACCACCTAATTCTTCACTACTTACGGCTTCATTAGTTACTGTTTTTACAACGTTAGGTCCGGTAACAAACATATAGCTTGTGTTTTCTACCATCATAGTGAAATCGGTCATAGCAGGGGAGTATACAGCGCCACCAGCACAAGGTCCCATAATGGCTGAAATTTGAGGAACAACTCCAGAGGCTTGCACATTTCTATAAAAGATGTCTGCATACCCTCCAAGGGAACGTACGCCTTCTTGAATACGTGCACCACCGGAATCATTTAACCCAATAATTGGTGCGCCAATTTTCACAGCCATATCCATGATTTTGCATATTTTTTCCGCATGGGTTTCAGATAAAGCACCACCAAAAACCGTAAAATCTTGAGCGTATATATAAACTAATCTATTGTTTATAGTGCCATAACCAGTAATCACACCATCGCCAAAATACACCTCGTTTTCCATTCCAAAATCGGTGGTTCTATGGGTTACTAGAACACCAATTTCTTCAAAAGAACCTTCATCCATTAAATAATTAACGCGCTCTCTAGCGGTTAACTTCTTTTTAGCGTGTTGTTTGTCAATGCGTTTTTGTCCACCACCTAAATGGGCTAGGGCAATACGTTCATTGAGTTTGTTTATTTTATCTTGTTTCGAATCCATAATTTTTTTTGTCACGCAAAGGCGCAAAGTTGCATGGGTTTTATATTATTGTTTAGGTATTCTTAGTAACTTTTGGTCTTCTATATATTGTTTTACAGCTATTAAAGCGGCTATTTTAGCTTCGTTTTCGGTTTCTGATTTCAAAGCCTCAGGCGAATAATAGTTCTTTACAAAATGGGTGTCAAAATTTCCAGAGCGAAAGGCTTCATGCTCGCATACATATTTACCAAAGGGCAGTGTGGTTTGTACGCCTTCAACATGATAATTGTCAATAGCCTTAATCATAAGCTGAATAGCTTCTTCACGGGTTTTTCCGTAGGTAATTAATTTTGAAAGCATGGGGTCGTAATAGATGGGAATGTCCATGTCTTCTTCAAAACCATTATCCACTCTAATGCCTTCGCCTACCGGAAGTCTGTAAATATCTAGATGTCCTACACTTGGCAAGAAGTCGTTTAGTGGGTCTTCGGCATAAACACGCAATTCTAAAGCATGCCCATTAATTTTTAAATCATCTTGTTTTATTTGAAGGGCTTCACCACGGGCGACTTTGATTTGAAGCTCAACTAAATCAACACCTGAAATTAATTCAGAAACGGGGTGTTCCACTTGTAATCTGGTATTCATTTCCAAGAAATAGAAATTATGGTTGGCGTCTAATAAAAACTCAACTGTTCCTGCTCCTAAATAATCACAAGATTTAGCGACTTTAATAGCAGCTTCTCCCATTTCCGCTCTCAATTCTGGAGTTAAAATACATGAAGGCGCTTCTTCAACTACTTTTTGATGGCGACGTTGGATACTGCATTCGCGTTCAAAAAAGTGCAATACATTGCCATGGCTATCTGCCATAACCTGTATTTCTATGTGGCGGGGCGAACTCACGTACTTTTCAATAAACACCGAACCATCACCAAATGCTGAAGTAGCTTCACTTACAGCACGGTTCATTTGAGATTCTAAATCACTTTCTTTCTCGACCACACGCATCCCTTTACCGCCGCCTCCAGCAGATGCTTTGATTAGAATTGGGAATCCAATGTTTTTGGCAATGATTTTTGCTTTTTCAACATCTGTAATAGCTTCATCAATTCCTGGAACCATAGGGATGTTATATTCCTTAACAGCATCTTTTGCTGCCAATTTACTTCCCATTATTCTTATGGCTTTAGATCGCGGACCAATAAAAATGATGTTATTGTCTTCGCATAATTCCGCAAAAGAAGCATTTTCGCTTAAGAACCCATACCCAGGATGAATACCATCAACATGGAGTGTTTTTGCCGCTTCTATAATTTTATCACCTCTTAAGTACGATTGGTTTGAGGGAGGTTCTCCAATACAAACCGCTTCGTCTGCAAATTTGACATGAGGCGCATGTCTATCAGCGGTAGAAAAAACGGCTACGGTTTTTATACCCATTTTTTGAGCTGTTTTCATGACTCTAATGGCTATTTCTCCTCGGTTTGCTATTAATATTTTTTTCATTAATAAATCAATTTTGTCATTCCCTCGGAGGAGGGAATCCTATTTCTTTAGCCACGAATCACGAATCGAAGTCCTTATTGGGTAACATCAGAGTGTTCGTGGCTAATTATTATTTACTCGAATTCTATTAGCAATTGATTTTTTTCAACAGCATCCCCTTTATTTACAGAAACAGATTTTATAATACCATCTCTTGGGGATGTAATAATGTTCTCCATTTTCATAGCTTCAAGGATTAGCAATGGGGCATCTTCCATTACTTCTTGACCAACTTTCACATTTATTTCTAGAATTAAACCTGGCATAGGTGCTTTAATTGAGTTGATATGTTTTGTGGTTCCAACAGCAAACCCCATTTCTTTTATCAGCAAGTCTAACTCATTGTAAATATTTGTGTTATAGGTTTTGTTATTGATTTTTACTTGATATGTTTTATTGTTGAAATCTGCATTAGTGATTTCTGCTTTATAGGGTTTATTGTCTCGAAGAATATGGTAGTGTGAGTCTGATGTTTTTACGGCATCAAGATTTAAAATGTCATCATTCATAATCTCAAAATCAAAAGTATTATTTACGTTGGTCTTGAAAATTTTACCCATGAGGATCTAGAATTAGTGTGTAGTAAATATATGAATTTTATATACTATTTTTTGTTTTATGAAACTTGAATTATAATTGGGTTGGATAAAACTATTGAAAAATGAAATCCTAATTTATGAGATTAATCATATATCTAAATAAATATTCACATGGTAAAATCAGAATATTCATGATGATTTTTAAGGGCTTTTCTGGATAGTGGTATTCCAATAGAAAGCGATGTACTTACGCTACAATAATGCATGCATTTAACTGACTGTTTTCTTTATCGCTTGCAAGACCAATTCATAATACGCTTTGTTTGAAGGCACGAAATGATTGTTTTTATTATTTATGTTAATTACGAGTGTTTCAAATTCTTCAAAAGTAATCAGTTTTAATGCTTCAACTTCTTCCTCTTGAGGTTTTAATTCTGAAATTGACACTTTTAGTTCTGTGATAAATGTATTGTGGAATTCGTTGTCTTGAATTCCATTTTCGTAGGTCTGAAAACATTCAAAAACACCAATTTTTTGTAAATCGTTTTCGGTAATGGATAGCCCAATTTCTTCTTCTATTTCTCTGATAGCTGCTTGTTTCGGGGTTTCTCCAGCATCAATATGTCCTGCCACTGAAACATCCCACATAAGTGGGCAAATTATTTTTTTTACGGAACGCTGTGCTAATAATATTTCTCTGTTTGGTGTAAAAAACCAGATATGCGACGTATGATGATAATACCCTTTTTGATGGATAATCGATTTTAATTCAGATTTTCCTGTCTGTTTTCCTTCTTTGGTAACGATGTCTATATATTCCATCTTTAAAAATTAAAGTTTTATTATTTTGTTCCTAAATAAACTGTTCCTGCAATTGGGGTTAATTCGCTATTAATTAAGGTTATAACATAATAGTAAGTTCCTGTTGGGACTTTGTTTGATATGCCCATGGAACTGCTATTGGAAGTTCCATTCCAGTTGTTTTGATAATTGTCTGATTGATAGATTAACGCACCCCAACGATTAAATATTTTTAAATCAATTATAAATCCACAATCTTTTATTTCAGCTATCGTAAAGTATTCGTTCCATTGGTCTTGGTTTGGCGTTACAACTTTGGATATGGTTAGGTTGCTGCCATCAAAAAATTGATTTGAAGGTACTGTTATAACTTGAGTATAATCTTCAATGGTGCGTCCACAGGCATCAATAAAATTCCATGTATTGGTATAGGTTCCAGAGAAATCACAATCACTATTTTGAATAAAATCCCCAGAGGTTTTTATTAGATCAAAATCGCATATATCAGTAGTAGGAATTAGAGATTGAGCATTCATTAAATCATTTGGATTGTTAATGGATAAGGTTCTGTCTAAACTACCAATAGGTGTTTCCCAAAAAGCGATTGGTTGATTTATGGTTATTGGCAAAGGCGTTCCTTGTTGGCAATCATCCAATTCAATTGAACTATAGGTAGTAACCAGGTTTGTGTTTTCTTCGCCATTATAAGTGGCTGTAAATTGAAGTTCGAAAGCTAAATTGCAGGTATCTTCAAGAAAATAACAGGCATCTTTAATTATTAATTCAAATTTAATATTTAAAGGCGGGTCTCCTATATTAACGAAACCATCTTCTATAAAAAACTGTAAAAGCCTTGTATCTGTATCATACATGTAAGTAACTCCATTAGGTAAATTATTAGCAGAAACAAATTCTATGTTTTTTGGTATGGTTTCAGATAGAACAACATTAACAGCATTATCGTTTCCTGTGTTAAAAAAATTAAAATCGAATGTTACGATTTCACTGGTATTTGTAATATTTCCTATGGCATTTGAACTAAGTTTTATGGGGTATAAATTTGGCGCCCAGACTTCAACAGCTAACCCAACTAAAAATAAGCCGTAGGTTTCTTGATTTGATGTAAGCCTTATAGAAGCTGATGTTTGATTATTTCCTATGATGCTGTTATTTGTGTTATCTAATGAAAATACAGCAGCATCAAAACCTAAGGTATTTAAACTGGCAGGGTTTCTATTTGTGAAATTTGTGTTTTCTAAAGTGATTTTACTGTTGAAAAAATTGTTCAGATCTCTTAACGGTGTACTTATATCTACATAGTTATTTGCTGTATTCTGAATTTGAAATCGATCTCCAATTAAACTTCTATCGCCTTCAAAAGATCCAATTAGCGTATTTACTTTAACAGGGCCACTTGGGACTGTTCGGAAACCAGAAAAACCGATATCATAGTTATTAAGATCTCTAGTAATATGAGCATAACCATCAAATACGCTAACGTTTTTTGATGTCAACTCTGGACTTTCATAAATATAAACAATTTGCCAACCTCCTGAAGTTCCTGTATTTCCTGTGTTGTGTTGAAGTAAAAACCCTGTTTTGGCTTCAATATTTGCCACTTGATACTTACCATAAGGGCTATCTAAGTTTGTTACTAAATTGGTGATGTCTTTGAAACAGACATACGGATCATTACTAAAATGGGTGTCTCGACCTCTATAAAGCACGTCGTCTGCAGTTAATGTTTCATAAGTGTTTTTGCCAGGGAGCATTAACTTGATATCGTTAAAATTCCAATCGGGTTGGTTGTCCTCTCCAGCTTCATTTTCTTTATCGGCCGCCGCCCAATATAAATAGACTTTTTTAATTGTTAAACAGGTTAATTGGGGTTGCGGATTAACAAAATTGGCACTACTTGAATTAAATGTGGAATCGTCATTATCAATATCAACATAAACATTATCTGGAAAGGTGTGGTTGTCATCTTCACCATTGTAGTCTTCTGTTGGTGTTCGCGATAATATATTATTGGCAATCATTGTGAAATCGCCATGTATCATGCCATTAAAACGAGGAGAAAACTCTTTTTGAATTTGAGCGTAGGTGTCTATGGATGAAGCAAACAAACATATAAATAGAATTATTAGAGTTTGTTTAAGTAATGGGTGATTTATATGTATAAAACATTTCCCCATTAGATTATGTTCTTTTTTGTTGAATGATATAAATATTTAAATTGAGTCGACTTTTTAATATCGACTCAATTTAGTAGTATAAATTTTATTCTTTACTTAAAATAGCTAAATGTTTCACCTTCTTTTATGTTCAATAATGTTTCGTAAATTAATTTAATTACATTTTCAACATCTTCTTTATGCACCATTTCAACTGTGGTATGCATATAACGAAGCGGCAATGAAATTAAAGCAGAAGCCACACCGCCATTGCTATAAGCAAAAGCATCCGTATCTGTTCCTGTAGCTCGTGATAAGGCAGAACGTTGAAAAGGAATTTTTTTAGCTTCAGCGGTTTCCGTAATTAAATCACGTAGTTTTTGTTGAACAGCAGGGGCATAAGCTATTACCGGACCAAGACCCATTTCCAAGTGCCCTACTTTTTTCTTTTCAATCATAGGTGTTGTGGTATCATGTGTTACATCCGTAACAATAGCCACATTTGGTTTAATGGTTTGCGTAATCATTTCTGCGCCACGTAAACCAATTTCTTCTTGCACGGCGTTTGTAACGTAAAGCCCAAAAGGTAATTCTTTTTTGTTTTCTTTCAGTAATCGTGCAACCTCTGCTATCATAAAACCACCCATACGATTATCTATAGCTCTACAAACAAATTTATCGCCATTAAGTATATGGAATTCATCAGGATAAGTAATAACACAACCAACATGAACTCCTAGTTTTTCAACATCTTCTTTTGTTTTACAACCACAATCAATAAAAATATTATCAGGTTTTGGAGGTTCTTCATTAGCTTTATTACGTGTATGTATAGCGGGCCAACCAAAAACGCCTTTTACAATCCCATTTTTGGTATGAATATTTACTATTTTACTTGGTGCTATTTGGTGGTCGCTACCTCCATTTCTAATCACATAAATTAAACCATCGTCGGAAATATAGTTTACATACCACGAAATTTCATCAGCATGCCCTTCAATAACTACTTTATATTTTGCTTTTGGATTTATTACCCCAACTGCTGTGCCATAAGTATCTGTAATGAACTCATCTACATAAGGTTTTAAGTAATCCATCCATAGTTTTTGCCCCGTCCATTCGTATCCTGTAGGCGCTGCGTTGTTTAAATATTTTTCTAAAAAGTCCATCGACTTTTTGTTGAGTATGCTCTTTTTTGCCATGTTTTAAAATTTTCATCTAAAATAATAATATATTGTTTAAGACATGATTTAATTCCTTTCTTAATTAATTTTTTTTGGGTGTTACCACTCCCGATAGCTATCGGGAGGTCTTGATTTCGCTACTCGATCTTTTTATGTGCTGTCCCGATAACTATCGGTATTGTTTAATGAACTACTTCCTAGCCTTGGGTAGAGGTGTTTAATTTATTGCTTTACAAAATAGGTTTTGTTATTTCTATTACGCCACTAAGCAGATCTAATTTGGGGAAGCCTTCATCAGAAGTAGTGGGGAAGTATATGAAATAAAATTTCTCTAAAAACAGGAACCTCACCCTAATTATTATGAGATGCTAAAATAAGTTCAGCATGACAAATTTTGAGAATATCAACTCTAAAACAAAGGCAGCCGCTCATACTGAGCAATTAAAAACAACTTACCGCAAGCACGAGCATCAGATAGCGCATCGTGATGTTTTAAAGCTATATTATGCACTTTACAGCACGCATCTAGCTTAGCGGGTTTGTAACCTTTTTTACGGTAAATTTTAAGGGTACATTCCCAACGCGCTTCCATCATTATATCGGACTGCGGAATGTTATAATCTTTCATCGTTTTAAGTAAAACGGTTCTGTCAAAAGATTCATTGTGTGCCACGGTAACCATACCAGAAATACGTTTTTTAATCTCAGGATAGACACCTCTAAAGTTTGGAGAAAATCGGGTATCGTCCTCAGTAATACCATGCACTTGTTGGTTGTGCCAGTTATAGTCGTTGTTTGGTGGTTGGATTAAGGCATGAAACTCGTCAATAATAACGCCATCTTTAAACGTTACAATCCCAACCGAGCAAATGTGGTGTCCTTTTGCGGTCTCGAAGTCTATGGCGGCGAAAGTGGTTGACATGGTTTGGTTTTGAGAGTAAAGTTACAGTTTTATTATAACTGTTTCGGCACTAAGCAGTAATTTGCCTTGGCAGGCACTCAGATAAAAAAGTCTATTTTGAAAGTTTAGGCTTATTAGTTCTAGTTTTATATACAATAAATACGGATATAGAAAAAAGAATGACTTTACCAATTAAGGCGCCATAACCAAACTCGCTTAAACGAGATAAGCCTAAAGATAAAATTTGAACTATATTATATAGTAAGATTATCGATGCTACTATAAAAATATAATGAATTGTTTTATTCATAGAAGTAAAAAAAAGGTGAGATTAATTAATCTCACCTTAGTAATTAATAATTATTTAGTAACTGTAGTTGTTGATGGAGCATAAATCCCAAAAGTTAAAGCAGATACTAATCCGTTTACAAAAGATTGTCTTGTAAAAACATTATAATCTGTTGCACCATCAGCCATTTGCTTTGAATCTGAAACTCCAACAGGCGCTAAGCCATAAATAACATAATGATTCCATTTTGTTACTTCCGCGTTTCCTTGAGCTCCCTTTCCAACAACACTTGTATAAGAGTAGCAAGACGTTAAAAGCATTGATGCAGCAAAAGCTACCGTCATTAATTTCATTGTTTTTTTAATCATTTTTTTTGATTTTAATATTAATTAATTTATTTAAATCACTCACTTTTAGCCTTATATAAATATGTTTATTTAATAGCTATTGTAAGTGAAACACAGTACTAAACTAGGTAAAAAAGAAAGAAAAGAAGTGTTTGTTTTGTAAGATTTTTTTTAAAATCCTAACGTATTAACTGATAGGTGTATAGGGTTTTTTTAACTCTATTTTGGGAGATTAGTTTGCCGTATTTAGTAACACGGAATAATTAAATACACTGTTAGTCACTTTTAATTTACTTATCCTTCTTATAAAGCGGAATCCTATACGATAAGAAATAACTATAGCCAGCACCAATACCACTGCTATCATAGGTTTTTCCAAACCCAGGAATGTAAACGTTTTCAAAATTATTGGGTTCTGTTTCGCTAGCTAATATTTTTAGCTGCACGTTTAAGCCCATGTATAAATTATTGAATAATTCGACTTTCATTCCTAAAATAATTTCAGCCCAAAATGCGGTTAAGCCACTAAATTCTTGAGTATCTGTAGACGAAAATTGAGGTGCCCAATACTGATTAGTACTATATATATTAAAACTATTTAAATCGTGACTAAAGCTACTTGCTCCAATTCGAAAACCTGAATAAATCATATTATCCATATCTAACCAGTTTTCATACATGTTGAAATCTATACCGCCTTTTATATAACTCCCTGTACTGGTAATATCTAAATAATCGGTGATGGTGTTTTTTTCTTCTATTCCAATTTCTCCAGCAATATATAAGCGTTTTTTAATTCGGTAGTCTACGGTTATTTCAAAACCAGTAAAATCATCGTCGGCAAAAGACCGAATAAGTTTCCCGATATCTGCTCCAACACGAAGTCCGTATTTGAGTTTTATTTTAGTGTTATCGTTAGGTGTGCTAACAATACTATCGTTTTGTGCGCTAACAGACACACAAAAAAGTAGCATACATGCTAAACTACTAATGAGATATGTTATAGTGTGCTGCTGTTTCATCTTCTACAGATTGGTTATCGGTTGCGGGTTGTCTTGAAAGCATCCAGTTGTCGGCGTCTGGTTCAATAGTAAGGGTAACGTTTTTAAAAATAGTTTTATAACCACAAGCACGTGATACATAAACTTCTTCACGACTATAATTTATGGTAATAATATCTTGGTTACCATCAATAAAATCATCTGTAGTATCATCAGGAGTTGTATTGTCGTTTACAAAAGATTCTTTGATAAGTCTATATTGCGTAGTGTTGTCGTCTGTTTTTAAAGGTAAAATAATGGTACTTGTAGTTACATTATTATACTCTGATAATATAAATTCGTTATCTACTCCAGCAACCACTAAACCAAAAACATTTTTGCTGTCATCTTGATTATCTGGATCAATAAGATCTATGATTAATCTAGGCGTTGTAGGTGTGCTATCTGGACAAATATCGTCACGTTCGCAGCTTATTGATAGGGTAACTATCAAAATAAACGGAATTATTAGAATTTTAAAATATTTCATTTTTTAATTTTGTATGAATTCCAGTTTTCACAAGAACAACAATCTATTTTATATAAATACCAATTATTGGCTTATCGACGCTCCAAAAGTACAACATTTTCCACATGAAAAGTCTGTGGAAACATATCTACTGCTTGGGTTTTTATGACTTTATATTGTGCATCCATTAAGGCTAAATCTCTAGCTTGGGTAGCACTATTACAACTTACGTATACCACTTTTTTTGGCGCAATATTTAATATTTGTTGTACGACATCTTTGTGCATACCATCTCGTGGTGGATCGGTAATTATAACATCAGGTTGTCCATGGGTTTCAATAAATTCATCATTAAAAACCTGTTTCATATCACCAACAAAGAATTCAACGTTATTAATGTTGTTTAATTGTGCATTTTCTTTTGCTGCAGTTATAGCATCTGGTACAGATTCTACACCAATAACCTTACTGGCTTGTTTTGCAACAAATTGAGCAATGGTTCCTGTTCCCGTATATAGATCGTAAACCAATTCGTTTCCTGTTAAGCCTGCAAAATTTCGCGTTATTTTATAGAGTTCAAAAGCTTGGTCGGAGTTGGTTTGATAAAAAGATTTTGCGTTTATTTTAAACCTTAAACCTTCCATTTCTTCAAAAATATGATCGTTACCTTTGTAGCAAATCACGTCTTGGTCATAAATAGTATCGTTTGCTTTTCCGTTAATGACGTATTGTAACGATGTTATTTGCGGAAAGGTTTCAGCAATAAAATCCAATAACAACTCACGTTTAGCTTTGTCTTCCTTAAAAAGCTGAAGCATGACCATAATATCGCCTGTGCTAGATGTTCGGATCATCATGGTACGTAATAATCCAGTTTGATTGCGTGTGTTAAAGAATTCCAATTCGTTTTCAATAGCAAACTGTTTTACGGCATTTCTAATGGCGTTTGAAGGGTCAGCTTGCAGGTGGCAGGTGTTTAAATCTAGAATTTTATCCCACATGCCCGGAATATGAAAGCCTAGCGCATTTCTATCTCCTAAATCTTTATCAGACTGAATTTCTTCAAGTGTCAACCAACGGCTATCGCTAAACGAGAATTCCATTTTGTTTCTGTAGAAATATTGATTTTCTGCGCCTAGAATAGGAGTAACCTCTGGAAGTTCAATATGCCCAATACGTGTTAAGTTATTGGTGACTTCCTTTTGCTTATAAAACAATTGATGTTTATACCCCATATCTTGCCATTTGCAACCACCACAAGTTCCAAAATGTTCGCAAGCTGGTAGCGTTCTTTTGTCTGACAGTTTATGGAAAACAGTGGCTTTTCCTTCATAAAAGGCTTTACGCTTTTTAAAAGTTTGTACATCAACCACATCACCAGGTACTGCATTGGGTAGAAAAATGACTTTCCCATCGGGTGCTTTAGCTATGGTTTTACCTTTAGCTCCGGCATCAATAACTTCTACATTCTCAAAAACTTGTTTTCTTGCTTTTTTTCTAGACATGCTGCAAAAATAACAATAGCGAGAAATAAAATACTTGTTATTTAAATTATCTTTAAGAGATTTTTACTTTCATTTAAAATAAAATGAACCTTTTTAGTTTTTTGTCGTCTTTAAAGTAGCATGCATGTTGTAAACACACATAAACGGATAATTAATCAACCAAAAGCGGATGTTGTAGTTTTGTTAGAAACACTATCAACAAAAGATGATAAAGTTTGGCCCACTACCAATTGGCCAGCTATGCGATTTAGAAATGGATTGAAAATAGGAGAAAAGGGCGGACACGGAATAATAAGGTATGCTGTTGAGGATTATATTTTAGGCGAAGTAATAGTCTTTAAGTTTTTAAAACCCAAAGGATTTGATGGGATTCATAAATTTGAAATCTTTGAAAAGGACGCTAATACCACGGAAATAAAACATAGTATCATTATGAAAACCCACGGATTAGCAACATTGCAATGGGTTTTTGTAATTAGATGGCTTCATGATGCCTTAATAGAAAATGCTTTTGATACTATCGAGAATAATTTTTTGGAGGACAAGATATTTACTAAATGGACTATTTGGGTGCGTTTATGGCGATTTATTTTAAAATGAATAAGTGAAGAAGAAGAAAACTATTGATAGTCTTTTGGTGTTACAATATCAATCTGGAGATGCTAAAGCGTTACCGGTATTAGTTAAACGTTGGCATAAAACCTTTTGTGAGAAAGCCTATTGGCTAGTAAAAGATGCCGATGTTGCCAAAGATATTGCACAAGATAGTTGGGGGATTATCATTGGTAAAATAAGTCATTTAAAAAACCCAGAAAGTTTTGGGAGTTGGGCATTACGCATTGTTTATACAAAGTCCTTAGATTGGATTAAATCCAATAAACGTTTACATCAAAATTTGGAAAGCTATAAATATGAACAAGAGGTTTTTGATTTAGAAAAACCCGATGATGACGAATTAAAGAATGAATTGTTGAAAACGATAAAAACGTTACCTGAAAACCAACAAGTGGTTATTAGGTTGTTTTACGTTCAAGAGTATTCGTTAAAAGAAATCAGTAAAATTTTAAATATATCAGTTGGAACAGCAAAATCAAGATTGTTTCACGCCAGAGAAAAATTAAAACACATTTTAAAACATAAAGATTATGAAAACTAATATGGAAGATATAGACAAATTAATTAAAGAAACATTAAGTGATGAAGAAGCAAAATTCTACGATGAATTAGATGAACAAAATCTATTTCAAATGTTAGGAGGTATTTTTAAAGGGAAAAACACGTGGTTAGCAATAATTATGAATATTATTAACGTCATTATTTTTGGATTGTTGATTTATTGTATTATTCAAAGCATGGAAGTTGAAAAAACCAATGATTTAATTTTATGGGTTGGTGCAATAATACTATGTTTTTTAACCATGAGCATGATTAAAATATACATTTGGATGCAAATACATAAAAATGCTTTATTAAGAGAGATGAAACGTCTAGAATTGCAAGTATCTTCACTGTCTGGAAGGCTCTCAGAATAATATTTTTTCAAGCAATTATTATTTACTAGCTTTGCAATTCCTAGGGATGATTTCTCTCCCACGCTGAATTTTCGACCCGATAGCAATCGGTACTTCGAAAGGATAAAGGTACAGAAGGAATGGTTATTTTTAAAATATCCATTTATGCCAAATGAATTTTAAAATGATTAATAGTGAATTTGAATTATAGTTTCTTTAGATGAAATAGAAAATAGAAACGAATTTAATTGATTATTTTGAAATTTATTTGGTATTACTTGGGTATGAGCTTTAAATTTATTTAAAATGGCTGTTTTAGACTCATTAACTTCGCAACAAGCGATTGATTTAGAAAACAAGTATGGTGCACACAATTACCATCCACTACCTGTGGTATTAAGCAGGGGAGAAGGTGTGTATGTTTGGGATGTAGACGGAAAGCAATATTACGATTTCCTATCTGCTTACTCCGCTGTAAACCAAGGGCATTGTCACCCAAAAATTGTTAATGCTATGGTGCAACAAGCACAAACATTAACTTTAACATCCAGAGCATTTCATAACGATATGCTTGGTAAATATGAGAAATTTGCTTGTGAGTTTTTCGGGTTCGATAAACTTCTACCTATGAATACAGGTGCCGAAGCTGTAGAAACAGCTTTGAAACTTTGTAGAAAATGGGCTTATGAAGTAAAAGGAATTGACGAAAATAAAGCGGAAATTATTGTGTGTGAAAATAATTTTCACGGAAGAACCACAACCATTATCTCGTTTTCTAACGACCCTGTTGCGCGTAAAAATTTCGGACCTTATACTAGCGGTTTTATTAAAATAGAATACAATAATTTAGAAGCACTAGAAGATACTTTAAAAAAGAATCCTAATGTTGGTGGCTTTTTAGTGGAGCCTATTCAAGGTGAAGCTGGAGTTTTCGTGCCAAATGATGACTATCTAATAAAAGCAAAAGCATTATGTGAGCAATACAATGTGTTGTTTATTGCAGATGAAGTTCAAACAGGTATTGCCAGAACAGGACGTTTACTAGCAACTTGTGGTAATTGTACTTGCGATAATAAAAATTGTTCTGATACTCCAGATGTGAAACCCGATGTTTTAATTCTTGGGAAAGCTATAAGTGGTGGTGTTTATCCTGTGTCTGCGGTTTTAGCAGATGATAGCGTTATGAATGTTATTAAACCAGGTAATCACGGAAGTACATTTGGTGGAAATCCTGTAGCAGCAGCAGTTGCTATGGCAGCTTTAAAAGTTGTGAAAGAGGAAAGGTTAGCAGAAAATGCTTTTAAGCTCGGGAATTTGTTTAGAAGTGAATTGAATAAATATATTGAAACCAGTAATCTGGTTAATCTTGTTCGTGGAAAAGGATTGCTTAATGCGATTGTAATTAATGATGATGAAGACAGTGATACCGCTTGGAATATTTGTTTAGCATTGCGGGATAATGGTTTGCTAGCAAAACCAACTCACGGAAATATTATTCGTTTTGCTCCACCTTTAGTGATGACTGAAGTACAGTTGTTGGATTGTGTTTCTATAATAGTAAAAACCTTGAAGCCATTTGAAAAATAGATTTTTTGATAGTTTTATTAAAGTGTTAATCATAAAAAAGCCGCTAAATGCGGCTTTTTTATGATTATAAATTGTTGAAATTATTGGTTTTGATACTGTTCCATCATTTCTTGAGATAGTCTCATCATTTCATCCCAACCAACGGTAGATATTTGGTAAATAGTATAAATTAAATACAGTATGTTAATTACCAATACAACCAATGCAATAGTTTTAGCTGTATTCATAGCCTTAACACTAGCAGGTTCATAATTTTCTGGATTAAGCTTAGCAGTGTTTAATTTGCTGTTTGCAATAAAAAATGCAATACCAGCAAGAATAAAACCAAAACCACCAAAACAGCAGCAGAAAAGACCTATAATAGCTAATACGTAAACAAGAGTTGGATTTAGTTTTTGTTGTTCCATAGTATGAATTTTAATTGATTAGTTTAATGAGATAACTGATTATAATTGTAGACACTGATAAAATTGCTAGTATCCCAATCACTTTATTCGAATGCTTAAATTTAAAGAAAATATTTATGCTTATAAATATAAAAAGTGCAATTAAACTATATATGGCTGGATAGATATAAAAAGCCTCAATGAATTCACCTTGAAAAATTAGAGAGACTGATCGCTGTAACCCACAACCCATACACTCAACTCCGAAGAGTTTTTTGTTTAAACAAGGGAGCATGTACTTTTCCATGTATTCCAGAAATAGATTATGGAGCTAAAATACTAAAAGCAAATATAAGATGTGTCTAATCGAAAAGAATTCCTCAGAGGCTCTACTCTGCCTCGGGGTTTCCGTTGAAATTGTTATTCCCATGAAATCGAAAGATTCATGAATTCATTATTATAGAATATTAAACAAAGAACAAAATGGTAATCTAAATACAGAATTTTGATTTTTGACCAAAGGTTAAAATGAAAGCAGCAAAATACCTCTATGGCACTTCTCAATGATCGTTGGTTTCAATAAATTCTTTATTTATTATTACCAATAACTATTTTCTTGCTAAAAACTTGATTGTTATCTAGGTTTATTTTGACAACATAAACCCCATCACTAAACGATTTTGTAGAATAGATGTGCTTTCTTTTATCTGAAGAAATATTAGCATTCATAACTTGTTTTCCAGAAACATCGTAAAGGCTAAAAGCATTTATAGTTAAGTTATTCGGGTTAAAAAGCTTTAATTGAGAGATGCTGTTATTTTGAAATACCTTAAAGTTTTCAAAAACGTTATCATCAATACTTAAAACGTTGTTGTTAAAAGTAATCTCAAAACGGTCATTGTGAATACCTTCATTTAAAGTCACTTCAAAAGTACCGTTTTTAATATCTGCATATGTATTTCTAATCTTATCAAATACAAAAATATTGACATTTTCTGGAACATCTTTTAGTTGGTTAATTTTAATACTATATAAGGTATTGTCTTTTGAAGCTTTAAGACCTAAAGTTAATCTTGTTGATTCATCATAATTAATCGATTTAATCGATAATGCTTTATCACTAGAAATGATGTAAGCATCATTGCTTAAGTCATTTATATTTGTACCATCATAAAAACGATTGTATGTATTGTTATCCGGTGTATTTTCCCTAAACGCAATAATATTTTCTTTATAAAATGTATTGTCTATGCGCGCATGAATTCTTATTTCAGGGATAATCGTTGGATTTTCTAGAATTCCTTTATAATCTACACCATTATGTGATTTTGCTACGGTTTCTTTTTTTGATTTTTTTTCTTTTTGCTTGCCTTCTTTTGCAAAGATAGCGCCATCACCTCCAGTTGTTGAATCTTCGGATATGTATGCCAAACGCATAGAGTTGTCGAAAGTAGCATCACCTCCGGCACCAAAACTTTGTATGACAAAACCTTGGCCAACCGCAGCATAACGCCTAGAGTTGTTTAAACTATAATCAGTACCTGTGTTTGTAGAGCCACCTTGACCTTCTCCTTGTCCGTTATAAAATTGAAAAGGCGCTACCGCGTAACTTCCATTATCATTTAAATCTCCAAGATCTCCAGGTGTATAAACAGCATAACCTCCTTCATATGAGGCTAGGTTATGTGAATTGGTAACAGCTTGTTCCCAAAAAAAAATTTCACCACTTAAACGCGATTGATTCGTTGCGGAATTCACAAAAAACAATTTCAAATCTAAAGTAGAAGGATATGGGTTTCCTGTTAATGTTTCAGCAGTGTTTAATGTGCCAGATGCTGGTTGGTTGTCAGTACCATCAAAAGCACAACTTACTGTTATTGTACCGTTATTTGGTCTCCCTCTAAAATCTAAAATATTATCAGCATTTGGACTTCCTTTTAGAGTAAAGCCATAACCTGGTTCAGTATTTAATGATTGTACCCAATCATAATAACCTTCAGCATCTTGTAAAGTATATGCCCAAAAACTAGCTATTTCTGTAGCCGTTCCTTCATAAGCTGTTGTATATAAGTAAGTGGTAGAAACAACATTAGTTAAATCGGTATCATCATCTGGGTCGTGTATGTTTGAACTATCAAAGTCTACATTAGCTTGTGCAGTCCCGTCTACTGCTACACCAACTGGCGAGCAAAAATAATTATATTCATAAACTCCAGTAGTCTGGTTTTGATAAATAGATAATTCGCCTTCATCAGAATTTTTAGTGTCGGTATTTTGTATAAGTTGCGCATCACCTCTCATATAAAGATTTGATGTAGCTGTTTCTAATCTTATATCATCATTAACAAATAAAACAACATCTCTTGCATACAAATAGCTGTTATCATCAACGTAAAGGTCTGGTACTTGGCTATAACCTATTTCAATAGTAAATATACAAAGGTATACTGTGGTAAGTGTTTTTAACAAACTTATGTCTTTCATATAACGCATAGTTGTTTTTTTAATAGTAAATTAAAAACTAATTTATAGCGCGTAAATATATTGTTTTTTTTAATAAATAACCCCTTTTAACGATGTTAAATGTATTTAATCGGTATTTATACCTGTTAATTAATCACCAGAATACATAAATTTAATGTAATTTGGGCGTTCAAATTTGTAGAACTTGAGAGATGAAATATTTAAATTATATATTGATAATTGTAGGTGCATTTGTGGCTATGTATGCTAAAACTGGAATGGATCAGAATCAGTATGTATTAATTGGCGGTCTTGTTGTTTTAATGATTGGTGTTTACAGAGTGGCTAGAACCATACCTAGCAAAACTGATGATGATGCTGAAGATAATCCTGAAAACGAGTAATTATGGACTTTAAGTTGGGCGATTATGTTTTGGTTTTAGATGAAGATTTATCTGGAATTATAAAGCGTATTGATGGCAATACAATTTCTATTGAAACGAACGATGGTTTTTTGATAGATTTTCAGAAGAATGAATTGATTAAAAAGGATAAAAATCAATCTATAAAAACCGATTTATTTTCAAATTCAAGTATTAGTGCCGTTGTTTCGGAAAAAGAGATTCCTAAACGTAAAAACCAACCTAAGGTAAGGGCTAAAGATAGATACGAACCTACTATGGAGGTTGATTTACATATCAATCAATTAGTAAAGTCTTCAAGAAGTATGTCTAATCATGATATGCTTACACTTCAGTTAGATACTGCTAAACATAAACTGGAATTCGCCATAAGTAAACGCATACAAAAAATAGTGTTTATTCATGGTGTTGGTGAAGGCGTGCTTAAAATGGAATTAGAATACTTATTCGGGCGTTACGCTAATGTAAAGTTTTATGATGCTAATTACCAAAAATATGGCTTAGGAGCTACCGAGGTTTATATTTATCAAAACTAATTAAAGTCTGGAGTTATTTTTCTTGTTGTAGTTAATCCGCTTCCTTCCAAAACACCAAAATCAAATTCATCTATTGAGATTAAGGTTAAATCGAAGTTTGAAATATTTAGAGTAACTACATAAGTTTGAGAAATAGTATGTTCTCTGTAGGCAGTTGCTTTTGGGGTGTCAATATTTGCAACATCTTTGTTTAAATAATCAGCACCTACCTCGCTATTTGTAATATCATTTGCTGGGTTTTGGTCTTGGCTATCATTTTCTTCATCTCTTGTTTTAATTTGGTCGCCATCATCATCATCATCCAGGTAATCAGGTATCCCATTTCCGTCGGTATCAAGAGCATCACTTAAATCACCATCATTGTTAGGGTCTGGGTTTTCGTTTTTAGTTAAAATATTATCGCCATCGTCATCAGCATCAATATAGTCCCATAAACCATCACCGTCTGTATCATCATCTTCTAAGTTCCCATTGTTGTTTCTATCTTCCAATTCAGCAGGAATACCATCATTGTCATCTTCAGTGAGTACCGTTTTTATATCTGCTTTGCCATCAGTGCTTTCGAAATCTTGAGTTATTTTAACTTCGGAATTAGGGATAGCATTACAAAACAAATCACTTGGTAGCGATGTGTTACTATAGGTACGGTAATTAAAAGGGTTTGAAGCGTTTATGGTAAAAGACTTTTCGTAAACTCCAAATTCATCAACTTCAAGAATATCTTCTAAAGTTACGTTCTTAAGTGCTAGAGATAACGATTCAGATGGATCATCTTTAGTTTTATACAAAACCAAATCTGTGTCACCACACGCTTTAAAAGTTTCTTCAAAATCTAATTCAATATCAATAATATCACCATCATCACAAGAGTAGAAAGATATTAGACTTAGAGATATCAGGATAAAAAATAGCTTACGCATTGTGTTTGGGTTTTAGGCAAAAATAATAGAATTGTTATTTATAACGTAGTAATACCAAATAAAGTTCAAAATAACTGACAAAATTTGTTTCTATTTCCTTTATATTTTAATACAAAATAGAACCGTAACTAAAACTATGCTTATATTTTCTATTTCATCTAAAGAAAATATAATTCAAATTTATAATCAATCATTTTAAAGTTTACTTGGTATGATTGATAATAATTTTATTTCAAGTATTTTTGAATTTTAAAAATTGTGGAATTATTAAAGTGATATACTTTTGTAAAACATAAAAAAGGAATATATGAATTCAGTATATTTTGATAATGCTGCTACTACGCAAATACGTGAAGACGTTATTGATTCGATAACTGATGTTATGAGGAATAATTTCGGAAACCCTTCATCTTCACATAGTTTTGGGAGGTCATCTAAATCCTTGATAGAGCATTCAAGAAAAGCAATTGCAAGTTGTTTGAATGTGTCTGCTAGCGAAATTATATTTACATCTGGAGGTACCGAGGCTGATAATTTAGTATTAAAAAGTGCGGTTAAAGATTTAGGAGTCTTACATATTATTACTTCTAAAATTGAACATCATGCGGTTTTACACACCTTGAAAGCACTCCAAAAAGAAGATGGACTTTATTTAAGTTATGTGAATTTGGATGCAAAAGGAGAGGTAGATTATTCTCATTTAGAAACCTTGCTTCAAACTGAAAAAAAAACACTTGTGAGTTTAATGCATGTTAATAATGAAATAGGTAATATTTTAAATATAAAGCATGTTGCTGATTTGTGCAAAGCTAATAATGCCTTGTTTCATAGTGATGCTGTGCAATCTGTTGGGCACTATAAAATAGATTTGCAAGATGTTCAAGTTGATTTTTTAGCAGCGGCAGCGCACAAATTTCACGGACCAAAAGGTGTTGGATTTGCATTTATTAGAAAAAACTCAGGACTAAAACCATTAATAGTTGGGGGCGAGCAGGAGCGTGGGTTGCGTGCAGGTACAGAAAGTATACATAACATTGTAGGTTTAGAAACGGCTATGAAAACGGCTTATAATAATCTTGATAAAGAGCAACTTTATATTGAAGAATTGAAACAATATTTTATTGATAAGGTTAAAAGTGATATTCCAAATGTAATGTTTAATGGCCATTCCGCTGATATGAATAAAAGTACTTACACACTTGTGAATATATGTCTGCCTATACCGCCAAAAAAAGCAGCCATGTTGTTATTTCAATTGGATTTAAAGGGTATTGCTTGCTCTAAGGGCAGTGCTTGCCAGAGTGGAAGCAATCAAAACTCACATGTGTTATCCGAAATTTTAAGCGATGAAGACTTGCAAAAACCTTCCATACGTTTCTCGTTTAGTATTTATAATACGAAAGAAGAAGTAGATTACTTGATTGATGTTTTAAAGGCGTTTACTCAATAGTTTTAAAACTTCATAGTAGTCCTCACATTAAAAACGCGAGGTGTTAAATAATTGGGAATTGCAATTTGTCGTTTGCTATTTACATCTCTAACCCAAGTATTGGTAATAGAATTTTGCACATCAAACATATTGAATATTTCAAACCCGAATGACAGTGCTTTAAATGGTTTTTTCCAACCACTGTTAAATTGTTTTTTTTCATCAACCAATACATATTGTATACCCAGATCTGCACGTTTGTATGCTGGTAATCTGTTTTGGTATTCATAAGGGTCGGCATAACTAGGAGAACCACCTGGTAAGCCTGTATTGTACACCAAATTTAAATACATTTTTAAGTTTGGCATATTAGGAACATAATCCTGAAACAGTGCTGCAAATTTTAAACGTTGGTCTGTAGGGCGTGAAATATAACCTCTGTTGTTAATGTTTTCCTCAGTTTTTAAATAACCGAAACTAAACCACGATTCTGTTCCTGGAACAAACTCGCCATTAAGTCGCATATCTAAACCGTAAGCATAAGCTTTGGCACTGTTATTAGCTCTATAGCGAATACGAACATTTTCAAGGGTGTATGGGTTTACGTCAGACAAATTTTTGTAATATACCTCAGAAGTTAGCTTAAAAGGTCTGTCCCACATTTTGAAGCTGTAATCGTTTCCTAAAACTAAATGAAGTGATTTTTGAGCTTTCACATTGGGCTGAATAACACCGTTGGCATCACGAAGCTCTCTATAGAACGGCGGTTGGTAGTATAAACCAGCTGCAATTCTAAAAAGCATATCTTTTTGCCAATATGGTTTTATAGCAAATTGCGCACGCGGACTAAATACCGTTTGGTTTGATGAACTTATGCCATCACCCTTAACGGACCAATTATGAACACGAACACCTGCATTATACCAAACATCGCTAGTCCCTAAAGTACTGCGTTTACTCCATTGCCCATAAGCTTGTAGTCTACTTATTTGTGTGTTATTGGTCGCTCTTACATTTTGAAAAGGCTCTAACGGTCCGGTAAAAGGGGTGTAAGGCTGTTCGTTTCTAGGTATAATTGCTGGAGGTCTAATAGAAAAACCCGCAGAGTCAATAACTTCCCATTCCACTAAGCGGTCACGGATGTCTTCATTCGTGTATTTAACAGACCATTCTATACGATTATCATTAATTTTAAAATCGCCTTTATGTTCTATATTGGTTATAAGTGCATCTAGATCATTTCGTCCGTGGGTAAGTTGACTTCCAATGCCTTCGCTAAATTCTACTTCACCCAAATCTTCATCATCAATATTTGTGTTTACTTCACCCAATCTGTATTGTGCCAAAATATCGAAATATTCTTCCTCGGTAGTATGATATGTTGAGGCAATAAGATGAAGTGTTAAATCATCATTAGCATAATAAGAGCCTTTAAAAGCACCAAATAAGGTTTGATACCTGTCTTTCTCTTGTCCATCATAAAAAACTAAAAGCGCTACTGGGTCGGCAAGTGTGCCAAAATTAGTTTGACGCGTTTGTGGTTCGTAATTATATGTGTTCAATGAGGCGTTTCCTAAAAAACTTAAATGGAATTTATTAGTAAATTTATAAGTAAAGTACCCTTGTACATCTCCAAAAGAAGGTTTAAAATTAGTTTCGGTTTCTTTCGCATTTACCAGTAAACTGTTATCGCGATAGCGCGCACCAACAATACCAGAGAACTTTGAGTTTTTACTGATGTTTTCTACAGAAAGACTTCCTCCCAATAAACTTAAATCTGTATTAACTTCAAACTGATAGGGGTTTTTATAAGTGATGTCTAAAACCGAAGAAAGCTTATCGCCATATTTTGCTTGAAAGCCGCCAGCCGAAAAATCCACGTTTTGAACCATATCTGTATTCACAAAACTCAACCCTTCTTGTTGTCCAGAGCGCACTAAAAAAGGGCGATAAACTTCAATGCCATTTACGTAAACTAAATTTTCATCATAATTCCCGCCACGAACCGAATACTGTGTGCTTAATTCGTTATTGTTGCTAACCCCAGGAAGTGTTAATAATAGATTTTCTACACCTGCATTGGCTCCTGGAATTTTTCTAATGGTTTCAGGTTTTAAAGTAATAACGCCTTCAACTTCTTTTCTCCTATTGCTATTTACAATAACCGTGGCTATTTGCTCTATGGAAGTACTCATTACAGGATTGAATTCGTATTCTTCTCCATTTTTCAAATTGAAAGTGCTTACCACTTTTTTATGGGAAATATGCGTGAATTCTATACTAACATCTTGATTTACCGGAATGTCTATAATATAAAAACCATTGGCGTTACTTTCTGTTCCGTTGGTGTTGGTTTTAATATTTACCTTTTCAATAGGCCGATTGTTTTCATCTAGAATAACCCCTTTAATGGTGGCTGTTTGTGAAAAGCTTATTGTAATTATAGAAAAAAATAAAAATGTGGTTAGTAGAAGTTTTGCTTTCAAAGGTATAAAGAGTTTATTTTCGGTAAAATAACGTTTCAAAAGTAGAATTATTTCCAACATTATCGGTAACAATTACTTTTAAATTATTTTTAGTGTCGGTAATAATGCCATCATTAAAATCGTGAGTCAGCGTTTTGGTTTTGTAATCATAGGCCATTAAAATCCATTTTCCGTTAATAGTAGCTCTGTAATTAGATATTCCAGAACCCTCATCATCAATCTTGACTTTTAAATATCGGTATTTACTAAGCCATTGTCCTTTTTTAAAATTAATGGCCAAAATGGTGGGCTTTAAAGTATCTGTGGCTAGGGTGTAAGTGCCTAATGTTTTTGTGCTAGCCGTTAAAATGTTTTCTTTTCTCTTGGTAAAAGTATAGGCTGGATAATTATTGTAACCTATTAATCTAGCCATGTATAATTTGTTTTTGTCTTCATTCGAATAGTTACTAACATCATAGCTAATGATAAAATTTTTCTTAGCCGCCATAACATTTTTATGCAAAGTAAGCGTGTCATTTTTTACTTTAAAATCGATATAAAAGTCTTCATAAAACGTGTCTTTATAAAAATCGACTGAAAAGTTGCCTTCTTTTAGATTAGTGGTTTGGTCTGCTTTAATGAAGTAGGGTGTTATTTTTGGTTTTTCAGGTTTAGAGATGCTGTTTTTTGTTCCTTTTATATTTATGGTTACCCAAGATTCATTGTTTTTGTAATCGGCAACTCTAACTTTATAAACGGAGTAAGTACTGTCTTCAATGGCAATAAACCCATCATTTAAAGTCGATTTAAAAATGCTTAATGGATTATTTATTCTGAATAACTTTTGGATACGTTGCTTTTTTGTGGCGTAATGTTCATAATCAATGAGTTGATTAAGGTGTTTGGTTTCATCAAAGGAAAAGCGTTTAAAATCCAATTCAAAATTCCGACTGCCATTAATAAAGGTTTGAATATTATAAACCCCGTTAGAATTGGCAGCTAAATCTTGCCTATCTATAGTTTCAATGCCAAAACCTATATTCCCTATAGCTTCAATACTTTTAACGGCGTAGTCGCCATTTTTTAAAGGAATCAATCTTAATTTATGTTTCGTATTTTTTTTGTTAACAAACGATTTGTCATCTAGCGGATAGGCATAAATAGATTTCACGATAGGGTTGGAGCTGTCTGGAATATCTATACCAAAAAGCATTGGGTTTATGGGACGTTCTTCTTTATCTCTAATTTCATAATGTAAATGCGGTCCGCCAGAACCACCAGAATTCCCACTATAAGCAACAATGCTATCTTTTATAACTGGTAAACTTTCTGCAACAGGAAACATTTCAACTTCATAGGATTCTTTCTCATACTGATGTTTTTTTACATAGGCTTCAATCTCTGGAGCAAATTTTTGCAAATGTGCGTAAACTGTTGTGTAGCCGTTGGGGTGTGTTATGTAAAGCGCTTTGCCATAACCATAATGCGATACTTTTATTCTGCTTACAAAACCACTTGCTGATGCTTTTACTTTTAACCCTCTACGTTGTTGTGTTTTGATATCTAGACCTGAATGAAAATGGTTAGAACGAAGTTCGGCAAATGTTCCTGATAATATTAAGGGGATGTCTAAAGGATTGCTAAAATAATCTTGAGGATAATTATTCTGTGCGTTTATGAATAATGATAAAAGTAGAAAGAGGGGCAGGATTAATTTCATATAGTAGTATTAGGCTAAAATATTAATTTGATGTGAATATGCAAAGGATAAAACAAAAATCGAGCCATGGTGTTGACTGTTAGGTGTTACTGATATTTTAAAAATTTTATGAAAAAACAATTGTAAGTTATGGCTAGGTATGTTAACTTTGTGTGATTAGTATTGAAATTTGTAAATGGGTAATATTGAAGATATTGTAGATTCTTTAGAAAACAAGATTAGTAAAGTATTACACAAACTAGAGCTTTTAAAACTTGCTAATTTGAAATTGAATGAAGAATTAGAAGTTTCAAAGCAAGAGCTTTCAGACCAAAAAAAGCATATTGCTGGTTGGGAAGAAAAGTATGAAGCCCTTAAAATGGCAAATACAATACTTGGTAGTGACGATAATAAAAGAGAAACTAAGCTTAAAATAAACGCATTAATTAGAGATATTGACCATTGTATTGCTCAACTCGCTGATTAAAGCAAAAAAAACTTAATGTCAGAAAAGCTTAAAATAAAGCTGTCTATAGCTAATCGAGTATATCCTTTAACTATTGAGTCAAGTCAAGAAGAAGGATTGCGTAAAGCGGCTAAAAACATTGAGGCTATGATTAAGCAATTTGAGCAAAGTTATTCTGTTCGAGATAAACAAGATGTATTGGCGATGTGCGCCTTGCAATTTGCATCTCAAGTAGAACAGAAGTCTATTGATAAAGCGAATGTAAACGAGCATGTAGAGGAAAAGCTAAACGCTTTAAATGATCTGTTACATTCACATTTAGTCTCTTAAACGTTCTTTAAAATAAACTAAAAGTTACTGCCTACATTGGTTATTTTTTTTGATAAACTCAACGTTAATTCTTTAAAAAGGGTGAGTTTAAGTTGTAAAAGCATGCTGCTAGTGCTGCCTGTGCTGAATTTATTTCAGTAACACAGTATCTCGAGCAGACCCTTGATCAGCTTGTTAACCCTAAACTTGTTTTTAAGGAGTTTATACAAAACTTTATACTGGTGTAGGCTTTTTTGTATACCAATTTGAATATTAAATGGCTTACAGAAAACGAAGTTGCTTTTTTGTTTTATAACACCGTGATTGATTTGCATAGTTATAGCTATGGAAATTAATAACAAGGAGACAAAACAAAAAAAGAACGAGTTTGAATAAGTTATTTAATAATTAAACTGGTATTTTATATAATAATCAACTAAACAACGATGGATAACTCAATTATATTTGCAGTAGGTGGTGTTATATTAGGGCTAATAATTGGCTTTATTATAGCAAAAGGAATAGAAAAAAATAATGCTTCTAAACTAATAAAAGGAGCCAAGAAAAGTGCAGCTTCTATATTAAAAGAAGCAAAGATAGATGGCGAAAACTTAAAAAAAGAAAAAGAGCTAAAAGCTAAAGAGCGGTTTTTGGAACTTAAATCTGAGCACGAAAAAGTAATCTTATCTCGAGATAAGAAAATGGCAGAATCCGAAAAACGCACTCGCGATAAAGAATCACAGATATCTAGTGAGCTTTCAAAAAGCACAAAATTAAATCAAAGTCTAGAAGGTAAAATTAAGGATTACAATCATAGACTTGATGTATTGGATAAGAAGCAAGAACAACTTGATAAACTTCATAAAAGTCAAGTGCAACAACTAGAAGTAATTTCTAGCCTTTCGGCAGAAGAAGCGAAAGAGCAATTAATAGAGTCTTTAAAAGGCGAAGCAAAGAATGATGCCATGGCTTACATTCAAAGTGCTACCGAAGAAGCAAAAATGACTGCGGAACAAGATGCCAAGAAAATCATTATAAATACCATTCAACGTATAGGAACAGAAGAAGCAGTAGATAATTGTGTGTCTGTTTTTAATATAGAATCTGATGATGTTAAAGGACGTATTATTGGTCGTGAAGGTCGAAATATCCGTGCTATTGAGGCTGCAACAGGTGTAGAGATTATTGTTGATGACACACCAGAAGCTATCATATTATCTTGTTTTGATTCTGTTAGAAGAGAAATAGCACGTTTATCACTTCATAAATTAGTAACAGATGGTAGAATACATCCAGCACGTATTGAAGAGGTTGTTAAGAAAACACAAAAGCAAATAGAACAAGAAATTATTGAGGTTGGTAAGCGTACTGTTATAGATTTGGGTATTCATAATTTACATCCAGAACTTATTAAGATGGTAGGTAGAATGAAATACCGTTCATCTTACGGACAAAACTTATTACAGCACTCGCGCGAAGTTGCTAAACTTTGTGGTGTTATGGCTGCAGAATTAGGATTAAATCCAAAATTCGCAAAACGAGCAGGCTTATTACATGATATAGGAAAAGTGCCAGATGCAGAAGCAGATATGGAAACGCCACACGCTATTTTAGGTATGCAATGGGCTGAAAAATATGGAGAGAAAGATGATGTTTGTAATGCTATTGGCGCACATCACGATGAAATAGAAATGAAGTCATTGCTTTCTCCTATAATCCAAGTTTGTGATGCTATTTCTGGAGCAAGACCGGGAGCCAGGCGTCAAGTATTGGATAGTTATATTCAACGTTTAAAGGATTTAGAAGATATTGCATTTGGATTTAACGGTGTTAAAAAAGCTTATGCTATTCAAGCAGGTAGAGAACTTAGAGTTATTGTTGAAAGTGAAAAAGTAGACGACCAAAAAGCTGCAGATTTATCATTCAGTATTTCTCAAAAAGTACAAACGGATATGACCTACCCTGGACAGGTTAAAGTAACTGTTATTAGAGAAACAAGAGCGGTTAACATCGCGAAGTAATAAATTCCTTTGAATCCCGATAGCTATTTAGGAAGGGATCTCATGAAAAGAATTCAAGTTTTAAAATTGAAAAATCCAGTTAACACTGGATTTTTTAATTTTACTTAATGATCCGAAACGTATTAATGAACAACGAACAACGATTTTTGATTGCTGAACACTGCGACTGACAACTCACTTCCTGGGATGATATTTCTCAACAACTTTGGTCAAATGACTTTTGTCCAAATGCACATAAATTTCGGTAGTGGTTATGCTTTCATGACCCAACATTAATTGAATAGACCTTAAATCAGCATTGTTTTGTAATAGATGTGTAGCAAACGAATGCCTGAAAGTATGTGGTGAGATGTTCTTTTTAAGTTCTATTTTTTCAGCCAATTGTTTAATTATGGTAAAAATCATAGCTCGTGTTAATTGCTTGCCACGTCTGTTTAAAAAAAGTGTATCCTCAAACCCTGCTTGAATGTTTAAGTGGTTTCTTTTTTCACTTCTGTAAATATTTATGTATTTCTGGGTAATGCCCACAATAGGAACAAATCGTTGTTTGTCTCCTTTTCCGGTAACTTTAATAAAACCTTCATCAAAAAACAAATCCGAAATTTTTAGATTAACAAGTTCGCTAACCCGCAAGCCACAGCCATATAGAGTTTCGAGCATGGCCCTGTTGCGTTCGCCTTCAGGTTTGCTTAGGTCTATCGCTTTTATTATGCGGTCTATTTCTTCTTCAGATAAGGTGTCAGGAAGTTTTCTGCCTATTTTAGGAGATTCAATAAGTTCTAGCGGGTTGTCTGGTCTATAATCTTCAAATATTAAATAATTAAAAAAACTACGTAAGCCAGATATGAGTCTTGACTGTGATCTTGCATTAACGGTTTTGGCTATTTCATAAATAAATTGTTGTACAATTTCAGAATTAATGGAAATAGGGGATGCGCTTATCCTGTTTTCTTCTAAAAACGTAATTAGTTTTTTTACATCAAGGGTGTAATTATCTATGGAGTTTTTAGATAAACCGCGTTCAATTTTTAAATATAATTGATAATCCTTAAGTGCGTTTTGCCATTTCATTTGATGTAAAAATAGTCTAAAATATTATGGAACTAGTTTAAATGAGTTCATTATTTAAAGGCATAATGAAGCTGGTTATTCCAAAATAAAAAATATTTAGTAACTGACCAGTATCATTTTGTGATAACTATCGATTTTATAAGTTCGAACAGTAAACAAGAGCTATTAATTAATTTTTAATATTATGAAAAAAACATTTGTATTTTTTATTTTGATCGTTATGATAGGGCTTACAAATACTTACTCACAAGAAGTAAGTTTTGGGGTTAAAGCAGGAGTTAATTTTTCAGATATTACTGGAGATGATACTGCCAGTTTTAGTGGTTTAACAGCCTTTCATATTGGAGTAGTTTCAGAAATTATGATTTCAGAAACTTTTGCTTTTCAACCTGAGTTATTATATTCAGCACAAGGTTCGGATTGGAAAGATGATTTTGAAGGTGAAACCTTTGAAGGAACAGTTAAATTGAGTTATCTAAACATTCCTTTAATGGCAAAATATTATGTTGCAGAAGGATTTAGTTTAGAAGTTGGACCTCAACTGGGATTATTATTATCTGCCAAAGATGAATATGATTCTACTGAAGATGATATTAAAGACGACTTAAAAGGTCTTGATTTTGGAGTAAACTTTGGTCTAGGGTATAAACTAGATAATGGTTTAAACTTTGGTGCAAGGTATAATTTAGGTTTAACTGATGGGAATGATAATCCAGATAGCTTAGGTGATTCTTCATATAAGAACAGTGTTATTCAAGTAAGTGTTGGGTATTTCTTTTAATAAATTAAATTTTTAATATGAAAAAGGAAGCAATTTTGTTTCCTTTTTCTATTCAGAAATAATAAACAAATTTCTATGAATAGAAATTGTTGTATTGCTTAAATTGGAGATATATTAATTATTGTTTTCTTCAAGAAAACCTATTAACTAATTTACGCTTCTGGAATAGTTTTCAATGAAATTTTGTCATAAACGACGTTTTATCTTTAAAATCATTAGATAGTCTTTTAATGCGTTTTTCCATTTCATTAGAATAAAAACACATAAATATAAAGACTCGAAATACTTTTCTAAGTACGTATATCTGCGTATTTTTCAAAATAAATGTTAATAACAAATATTATAAATAGTTGATATATAGATAGTTGTATTTTCTTGTTAATAAAACTGTTAATAACACAACTTATTTTGTAGTATTTTACAGAAAAATGTCTTTAATTTGTGATAATCAAACTAAAAACATTTTTAATTATGAAAAATTTATTTTTATTATCAGTTATTGCGGTATTCGCAATGAGCAACGTAAATGCTCAAGAAGTTACTTTTGGAGCTAAAGCAGGTTTAAACATGGCCTCTTTTTCAGGAGATGAAACAGGTGGTGTAAAAGCTAAAACATCATTTCATGTTGGAGCAGTTGCAGAAATTGCTATCTCAGATGTGTTTTCAGTACAACCAGAATTATTATTTTCTGCTCAAGGAGCTAAAGAAGATGGTGGAGATGGGGAATTTAAATCAAACTACATTAACTTACCAATTATGGCAAAATATTATGTAGCTGAAGGCCTTAGTGTTGAAGCTGGACCACAAGTAGGCTTATTAATTTCTGCTGAAGATGAAGATGGGGATGACTTTAAAGATGAGATGAGTGGAATTGACTTTGGTTTAAACTTAGGAGTTGGATATAAAATGGAAAGTGGTTTAAACTTTGCAGCTAGATATAATTTAGGTTTATCTAATATTTGGGATTATGATGGTATTGGTGATTTTAGTCAACAAAACGCAGTTTTTCAAATATCAGTTGGATACTTTTTTAACTAAAATTTAAGATTATAGATATTTTAAAAGGAAGCCAATTGGCTTCCTTTTTTTATGCCTAAATTTTATATATTTACTCCTATGAAAAAACTAATCATCATCAACGGCCCCAATCTAAATTTATTAGGTAAAAGAGAACCGAATATTTACGGGAGTTTATCTTTTACTGAGTTTTTGGATAAAGTAAAAGACATATATAAAGGAGTGGCTATTGATTATTATCAATCTAATATAGAAGGCGAGCTTATCGATAAATTGCATGAAGTTGGTTTTACTTATGATGGTATCATTTTAAATGCAGCGGCATATACGCATACTTCAGTAGGTATTGGAGATGCTGTAAAAGCTATAGAAACACCTGTTGTAGAAGTGCATATCTCTAACACCTTTAATAGAGAAGAATTTAGACATCAATCCTTTATATCGCCAAATGCTAAAGGTGTTATTTTAGGTTTTGGGTTACAGAGTTATGAGTTGGCTATACAGAGTTTCTAGCCTCCCCAAAGCGAAGGGATTCTTACTCGGCTAAATAAAAAATGCGATTCAATTTTGAATCGCATTTTTTATAAGAATATTTTATTTATCCGTATAGCTGTTCCCCTTCCGGGGTTAGGGGGCTTGTCTTCTACAAATGAATCACTTCATCATAAGCCGCCGCAACAGCTTCCATTACGGCTTCACTCATAGTTGGGTGAGGGTGTATGGCTTTTAATACTTCATGACCGGTAGTTTCAAGTTTTCTGCCTAAAACAGCTTCGGCTATCATATCGGTAACACCGGCACCAATCATGTGGCAACCTAGCCATTCACCATATTTGGCATCAAAAATCACCTTTACAAAACCATCTTTATTTCCACCAGCACTGGCTTTACCAGATGCTGAGAATGGGAATTTACCAACTTTAATATCTAAGCCCTTATCTTTTGCTTGTTTTTCAGTTAAACCAACAGATGCAATTTCAGGTGAGCAATACGTACACCCTGGGATGTTTCCATAATCTAAAGGCTCAACATGTTGTCCTGCAAGTTTTTCTACACAAAGAATACCTTCCGCAGAAGCGACATGCGCTAAAGCAGGACCAGGAGTAATATCTCCTATGGCATAATATCCTGGGATATTGGTTTGGTAAAAATCATTTACAATCACTTTGTCTCTGTCTACAACAATACCAACATCTTCTAATCCAATATTTTCAATATTTGTCTTAATACCAACAGCACTTAAAATAACGTCAGCTTCAAGAACCTCTTCACCTTTGTTAGTTTTTACAGTTGCTTTAACACCTTTTCCAGAAGTATCTACTTTAGTAACTTCAGCAGAGGTCATGATATTAATTCCGGTCTTTTTAAAAGATTTTTCTAATTGTTTAGATACATCTAAATCTTCAACAGGGACTACATTGGGTAAATATTCAACAATGGTAACATCAGTTCCCATAGAGTTATAGAAATATGCAAACTCAACACCAATAGCACCCGAACCAACCACTATCATTTTTTTAGGTTGTTTGTCTAAAGTCATCGCTTCTCTGTAACCAATTACTTTTTTACCGTCTTGAGGTAAACTTGGTAACTCACGAGAACGTGCTCCAGTTGCTATAATAATGTTGTCAGCACTATATTCAGTTCCATCAACATCAATCTTTTTCCCAGGTTTTAATTTCCCAAAACCATTAATAACATCAATTTTATTCTTCTTCAATAAAAACTGAACGCCTTTACTCATACCATCAGCAACACCACGGCTACGTTTTACAACGGCATCAAAATCATGTTCGGCATCCTTTACTTTTAATCCATAATCCTCTGCATGCTTAAGATACTCAAAAACTTGAGCGGATTTTAATAACGCTTTTGTTGGAATACAACCCCAATTTAAACATACACCACCAAGGCTTTCTTTTTCTACAATAGCAGTTTTAAAACCCAATTGCGATGCTCTAATAGCTGTAACATAACCACCTGGACCACTTCCAAGAACAATAATATCGTATTTACTCATGTGTTAAATTTTAGGGTACGAATTTACGAAATCGATTTTGAATAAAGAATTTAGAAGGCTTTAAATTTTCGAACCTATCTCATGTTTTATTTTGCAGAGTATATTTTGCCACAAATAGACTGATTTTTAAAAAAAAAGCTAAAAGATTTTATCAGTAAAATAATGAACAAGAAGACTTCATTTAAAAATTCTCAGATTCGTGGCTAAAAAGGAAAATCCTGTGTTTGCCCTAGCTTTAAATTAGTACTACCTTTGCAATGCAAGTTATTATTTATGAACATACCTAGAACAAGTTATCCTCGAATTGTTATTATTGGTGGTGGTTTTGCAGGAGTTGCCTTAGCCAAGAAATTGTCGAAACAAGAAGTACAAGTGGTGCTTCTGGATAAAAACAATTATCATACGTTTCAACCTTTATTATATCAAGTATCTACAGGTGGTTTGGAACCGGATTCTATAGCATATCCTATTAGAAAAATACTTAAAGATTTTCCTAATTTTTATTTTAGATTGGCTAATGTTGATAAAATTGACACAAAAAAGAATAAAGTAAGGACAGATATTGGCGATTTAAAATTTGATTATTTAGTTGTAGCATCGGGTTCTAAAACCAATTATTTTGGTAATTCTGAAATTGAAAAGCATAGTATGGCAATGAAAACCATACCACAGTCTTTAAATTTAAGAAGTTTAATACTTGAAAACTTTGAGGAGGCTTTATTGACTTCGGATTTTAATGAGCGCAATGCTCTTATGAATTTTGTTATTGTAGGTGGTGGGCCAACAGGCGTAGAGCTAGCTGGCGCTTTAGCAGAAATTAAGAAAGGGATTTTACCAAAAGATTACCCAGATTTAGATACGCGTTTGGCTCAAATTAATATCATCCAGTCTAGTGATTGTATTTTAAAAGGCATGAGTGAAAAAGCGTCTGCAAAAGCTGAAGATTTTTTAGAAAAGTTAGGTGTTCATATATGGAAGAATATTAGGGTCACTAACTACGATGGAAAAACGGTTACAACAAACACCGATTTAACTTTTGAATCGGCAACCGTAGTTTGGGCAGCAGGCGTTAAAGGGGCTACTATAAAAGGCCTAGAAGCTGAAGAATTTATTACTCGAGGTAATAGACTATTGGTCAATGATTTTAACCAAGTAAAAGGGTTTAACCATATTTTTGCCATTGGGGATATTGCGTGTATGGCTAATGATGAATTCCCGAATGGCTTACCAATGATGGCGCAACCTGCCATTCAGCAAGGCCATCAATTGGGTGATAACATTTTAAAACTTATCGAAAAACAACCCATGGAGCCTTTTAGCTATAAAGACAAAGGTGCTATGGCGACAATAGGCAGAAATAAGGCTGTAGTGGACTTAAAAAAGTTTAAGTTTCAAGGTGTTTTTGCTTGGTATGTCTGGATGTTTGTGCACCTATTTTTCTTAATAGGATTTAGAAATAGAATGGTAGTTTTTGTTAATTGGGTTTATAATTATATACGTTTTGATAGAGAAGCACGATTAATTATTAGACCTTTTAAAAGAAACCATAAGCGCAGCTAGCTTATTTATAGTAAAGCCTGATTTTTAATGTTTTAATAAGCTATTGTCTAAAAACTAGTTTCTAACTTGTTATTTATCAGTTATTTTAACTAAATTTAGGAATATTAATCCAACAAAAATTTATTTAAAATGAAAAAACAAGTCATTATTTTCATGATGCTTTTTACAGTTATCATGTATTCTCAAAAGAAAAAAAACGGAACAGTTTACAAGGAACACCCTGCCATTGTTGCAGTTGAAGCTATGCAGCAAGCTGATGTTGCTGGAGACTATGAAAAAGTGGCTACTTTCTTGGCTGATGATTTCAAATCTGTAAGTGGTACTACAAGAAATAAAGATGCCAAAGGGACTAATAAAGAGGATTTTGTGAAATGGGTAGAAAACAAGAGCAAATGGTTGTCCTATAGAAGTTTAACCCGTCATGGGGAAGCATATCCAGATGCCATTGAATATAAAGGTGGTAAAACTTGGGTTCAAACATGGAATTATCTTAAAGGTGTTCATGATAAGACTGGTGTAAAAGTAGAAATGCCGATGCATAGCTTATATCGTTTGAATGACGATAATAAAATAGAATTAGCAATTAACTATAATTATCCAGTTGGTAGAGATATTAGGGAGGCTTTTTCTGAAAGAACTAATGGCACATTATACAATCAGCATGAGTATATTAATAAAGTGAGAAGAATGATGGCTGCTTTTGAAAATATGGATTTAGAAAAGGCATATAGTTATTTTGATGAAAAAGCCAGTTTTAGTAATTTAGAGATGCCTGTTGGCGAAAGTATGAACTTGGAAGAGTTAAAGGCGGCTCATCAAGATTTTTATAAGAATTTTGAAGTTGAGAGCATTGATGTTGTTGGCTACCCAGATGGCTTGGAGTATGAAATTGGAGGCGGAATGACAATTCAATCTTGGTGGAACTTTAGAGTAATTAGAAAGTCTGATAAGAAAAAACTAATTATGCCTGCCATGTACACTCACGATTTTAACGATGATGGCATGATAGCACGTTCTATAGGGTATTTTAGTACTAAAGTGTTAGATTCCAAATAACTAAATATAGTATCAAAAAAAAACCTTTAATTCTAAGAATTAAAGGTTTTTTTTTACACATCTATAAAATGTCATCTGCCTTTTTTCCTTACTGAATTTTTATATATTCTATTTTTTAGAATCTCCTTTTGGTGTTGAATTTCATTTATTAGGAATAAACTTTAATGAAACCCCGTTAATGCAATGGCGTTTACCAGTTGTTTTTCTTGGGCCATCATTAAAAACATGGCCTAAGTGTCCACCGCATGTTGCGCAGTGTTCTTCAGTTCTGGCATATCCTAAATCATGATCTGTTGAAAAGTCCACATGACCTTTAATTTCTCTATCAAAGCTTGGCCAGCCTGAGCCAGAATCAAACTTATGCTCACTTTTAAACAGTGGTGTTTCACATGCTTTACAAACATAAATACCAGCATTGTTATTTTTATTCAATGGGCTAGAAAATGCACGTTCGGTGCCTGCTTGTCTCAATACGTAAAATTCCTCTTCGGATAATTGTGCTTTCCATTCCGCTTCCGGTTTGGTGATTTTATAGGTCTTAGGAGTTTCTTTTGTTTGTTTTTGAGCTGAAGAATTGCAATTAGAAAATAAAACTAGAGTAAATACAATTAATAACTTGTTCATAATATAAATTTTATAGTAAATAGGTCGTTAGTAATTATAAAACATAACAAACAAATACAATGTTGAAAAAATGTTGCTATAGTGTCACTTTTAAGTTTAGAAATTTTATTTTTACGATGGTGTGACAAATAAATGAATTAGGTGTCTAACAATAAAGGTACAATTTTTGTATTTTTAAAAACTATTAATATTTATGATGATGAAAATAAAAAATATACTTCTAATGTTTGGTGTTGCGGCACTAGTTTTTTCATGTGCTACAAACCCATTTACACAGAAAAAAACCTTAGCATTAGTTTCAAATTCGCAATTATTTCCAACAGCTTTTGCACAGTACGATCAATTTCTAACTGAAAATAAAGTCGTTTCAGGTACTAAAGATGCTGAAATGATAACTCGAGTAGGACAGCGTATAGCTGTAGCTGCAGAGCGTTGGTTAAATGCCAATGGAAATCATGGTTATTTAAATGATTATAAATGGGAGTATAATTTGGTAGACGATAAAACCGTTAATGCATGGTGTATGCCAGGAGGTAAGATAGTTTTTTATACCGGTATTTTGCCTATTGCTAAAAGTGAAACTGGAGTTGCCGCTATTATGGGGCATGAGGTAGCTCATGCTTTAGCTAATCACGGTCAACAACGCATGAGTGCTGGGATGTTACAGCAGTTTGGAGCTGTTGCAGGGAATATAGCTATTAAGGATGAAAAATCAAGAAATGCTTTTAATCAGTATTATGGAGTAGGTTCACAAGTAGGTGTTATGTTGCCATTTAGTAGAAGTCACGAAACAGAAGCAGATAAAATCGGATCATATTTAATGGCTATCGCAGGTTACGATCCTGCAGAGGCTGCAGAACTTTGGAAACGTATGAAAGCTAACGGTGGAGGGAAAGCACCACCAGAGATTTTAAGTACGCACCCATCAAATGATTCACGTATTGCTAACTTAAAAGCTTTGGCGCCTAAGGCTAAAGCTGAAGCAAAAAAGTTTGGAGTAACTACATTTAGATAATTATTCAGTTGAATAAAAATATTTGATTACTTTAGTAAGCTGCCAATTAAAGGCAGCTTTTTTATTAAAAACAAGCATTGGATTAAATGAATATTTTTAATAATCCCATTTAAGATTGGGGTCTCATGATTTTGAGATAAAGTTTATTTATAGCTAAATATTTTTATATGAGTCAATATGAAAAGGGAAGTAAAAAACTTTTAAATGCTTGGGCATTTTATGATTGGGCCAATTCTGTTTATACGTTAACAATAGCATCCTCGATATTCCCACTTTTTTATTCTTCTTTATTTAGTTCTAAAAACGAATTGGTTTCTGCATTTGGATTTCAAATGAAACAAGAGGTTTTGATATCATTTGTTACGGCTTTTACGTTTTTAGTAGTGGCATTTTTATCTCCACTTTTATCTGGTATTGCTGACTATGTAGGTAACAAAAAGAATTTTATGAAGTTCTTTTGCTATTTAGGTTCGGCAGGTTGCATTGGTTTGTATTGGTTTGATTTAGACTTTATTCATTTGAGTTTATTGTTTTATTTTATGGGATTGATTGGTTATTGGGGGAGTTTGGTTTTTTATAACTCCTATTTACCAGATATCGCTTTTGAAGAGCAGCAAGACCATATTAGTGCAAAAGGATTTTCTATGGGCTATATTGGAAGTGTTCTTTTATTGGTGGTGAATTTAGTTATGGTAATGAGTCAAGAAGATGAAGCCGGAGCTATAAAAATGATGAAATATTCATTTATTACTGTTGGTATTTGGTGGGCTTTATTTAGCCAATATACATTCTATATTTTACCAAAAGGCGTTTCTTCTGGACACAAAGTAACAAAAGATGTCATTTTTAATGGTTTTAGGGAATTGCAAGCGGTCTGGAGCCAGTTAAAGCAAAACTTGAGATTAAAACGTTACTTAAATGCCTTTTTTGTTTTTAGTATGGCTGTGCAAACCATAATGCTTATGGCCGTTTATTTTGGAGAAAAAGAAATTGAATGGGCCTCTGATAGTGAGAAAACTACCGGCTTGATAGTTAGTATTTTGGTTATTCAATTAGTTGCTATCGTTGGAGCGGTTTTAACATCTAGAGCATCTTCAAAATACGGGAATATAAGAACACTTATAGTGGTTAATTTTATATGGATGTGCCTTTGTGTGTATGCTTATTTTATGGTAACACCATTAGAATTTTATATTGCAGCTGGGTTAGTTGGGTTAGTTATGGGAGGCGTGCAAGCATTAGGGCGTTCTACATATTCAAAATTTTTACCAGAAACTGAGGATACAACCTCTTATTTTAGTTTTTATGATGTGGCAGAAAAAATCGGTATTGTTATTGGTATGCTTATTTTTGCTATTGTTTCTGAATATAAATCCATGCGATATGCCATCCTTTTTCTGTTTGTTTTCTTTTTAATTGGTATTGTTTTATTGTTGAGAGTTCCTGAAAAAAATATTGAAGCATAATTTATTGTATAAGCTTTGTATGGATTGATGTATGAGTATTGATACTTCCAATCAGGATGAAATTCCTCCTCGTTAAAAAAATAGAATTGGTATAAAACAAATAACCCTAAGAATGCTTATTCTTAGGGTTATTTGTTTTTGGATTATAAATATAAACTATTTAAGACTCCGCAGGCTTTTCGGCCTTATCTATTGAAATGCTTAATTCATCTGTTTTTTTATCTAAATCAATATTTATATTATCACCTTGTTGTAGATGTGATGCTACAATCTCTTCTGCAAGAGCGTCTTCAACATATTTCTGAATGGCTCTTTTTAATGGTCTTGCGCCATATTGTTTATCAAAACCTTTTTCTGCAATATAATCTTTTGCTGCATCAGATAATGTCAAGTTATAACCTAAGCCTTTGATTCTGATTAAAAGTTTTTCAAGTTCAATATCAATGATTTTATTGATGTGTTCTTTCTCTAAAGCATTAAATACAACAACATCATCAATTCTATTTAAAAACTCTGGAGCAAATGATTTTTTTAGTGCATTTTCAATAACGCTTCTTGCATTGGCATCTTCTTGTGCTTTTTGCGATGCCGTTCCAAATCCAATACCGGTTCCGAAGTCTTTAAGTTTACGAGCTCCAATATTAGAAGTCATGATGATTATCGTATTTCTAAAATCAATCTTTCTGCCTAAGCTATCTGTTAAATACCCATCGTCAAGCACCTGTAATAACATATTGAATACATCGGGATGTGCTTTTTCAATTTCATCTAAAAGAATTACGGCATAAGGTTTGCGTCTCACTTTTTCAGTTAACTGACCACCTTCTTCATAACCAACGTATCCTGGAGGCGCTCCAACTAATCTTGAAATGGCGAATTTCTCCATATACTCACTCATATCAATTCTAACAAGCGAATCCTCGGAATCGAATAACTCTCTAGACAATACTTTGGCCAATTGCGTTTTCCCAACACCAGTTTGACCTAAAAATATAAATGAGCCAATGGGCTTGTTGGGGTCTTTAAGTCCCGCACGATTTCGCTGAATAGCCTTAACTACTTTAGCAACCGCATTATCTTGACCAATTACTTTTCCTTTTATAAGGTTTGGTAATTCAGCTAACTTATTTATTTCTGTTTGCGCAATTCTGTTAACGGGAACGCCGGTCATCATTGAAACCACGTCCGCAACATTATCTTCTGTTACAACCTCACGATGTTGTTTGGTGTCTTCTTCCCATTTTTCTTGGGCAATAGCTAATTCCTTTTCAATGCGTTTTTCGTCATCTCTAAGTTTTGCAGCTTCTTCATATTTTTGTTTTCGAACAACCGCATTTTTGGTTTCCTTAATACCCTCAAGTTGTTTTTCAAGCTCGATGATTTGCTTTGGAACATCTATATTGGTGATGTGCACACGAGATCCGGCCTCATCTAAAGCATCAATAGCTTTGTCTGGTAAAAAGCGTTCGGTCATATATCTATTGGTTAATTTTACACAAGCTTCAATAGCTTCGGGTGTGTAATCAACATTATGATGCTCTTCGTATTTACCTTTTATATTATTAAGGATTTCAATAGTTTCTTCAACAGTAGTTGGCTCAACAATCACCTTTTGAAAACGACGTTCTAAAGCACCATCTTTCTCAATATACTGTCTGTATTCATCTAAAGTGGTTGCGCCAATACATTGAATTTCACCTCTAGCTAAAGCAGGTTTAAACATGTTAGAAGCATCTAAACTTCCGGTGGCTCCACCAGCACCAACAATAGTATGAATTTCATCAATAAATAAAATAACATCATCATTTTTTTCAAGCTCGTTCATAACGGCTTTCATGCGCTCTTCAAATTGCCCACGATATTTTGTCCCGGCAACTAAACTTGCTAAATCTAAAGTTACAACACGTTTACCAAAAAGGATTCTAGATACTTTCCGCTTCACAATTCTAAGTGCTAAACCTTCTGCAATTGCAGATTTACCAACTCCGGGTTCGCCAATTAAAAGTGGATTGTTTTTCTTTCTTCTGCTCAAAACCTGTGATACGCGCTGTATTTCCTTTTCGCGTCCAACAACGGGGTCTAACTTCCCTTCTTCTGCCATAGCGGTTAAATCGCGTCCAAAATTATCTAAAACGGGTGTTTTAGATTTTTTATTAGTCTTTCCAGCAGGAGGGTTAAAAATATTGTCTTTTGTTGCATCATCTCCAGCATGCGAATCATCATCCTGGAATTCAGCTTTTGGTTCTATATAATTATTGTCGTTTGTAATCATGATTTTAAATTGTTCTTTAACATTATCGTAGTCAACTTTAAGCTTGTTTAGAAGCTTGGTAGTGGGGTCGTTTTCATTTCTTAAAATACAAAGCAGTAAATGTGCCGTATTAATTGATGTACTTTGAAATAATTTAGCTTCTAAAAAAGTGGTTTTTAGAGCGCGTTCTGCTTGCCTTGTAAGATGTAGATTCTTTTTTTGATTTGAAGCTACAGTAATATTTGGGTTTGCAGGGCTCAATATTTCAACTTTACGTCTTAAATGATTTAAATCAATATCTAAGGCGTTAAGTATGTTTATTGCCTTTCCGTTACCATCTCGCAAAAGTCCAAGCATTAAGTGTTCAGTGCCAATAAAATCATGACCTAAACGCAATGCCTCTTCTTTGCTGTAAGCAATAACATCTTTTACTCTTGGGGAAAAATTATCATCCATAAATCGTGTCCTTTCTGCATTAAAAATACTAAAACATTTTACTAAAGGCAAAAACTATACCTAAAAATGTCTGAATGGTGCTAATTGACGAAAAAAACTTTATAAAATCAAAACTTTTAACGGCATACTTATTAACCAAATTAGTCGTTAAAATTGTTAATAAATAACACGAAAAACTATTGCTGTTAGTCCTGCTATGACTGCTTAAATTCTTATATTAGCATGTTTTGAAAAACACATAAAACTAAATTAAATTATTTATGGCAGAAGGAGAGAAATTGATCCCTATTAATATTGAAGATGAGATGAAATCGGCGTACATTGATTATTCAATGTCAGTCATTGTGTCACGTGCTTTACCAGATGTAAGAGATGGTTTAAAACCAGTGCATAGACGTGTGCTTTATGGTATGCATGAGCTCGGTATTAGAGCAAATTCAGCACATAAAAAATCTGCAAGAATAGTTGGAGAAGTTTTAGGTAAATATCATCCCCATGGTGATACCTCGGTTTATGACGCTATGGTGCGTATGGCTCAAGAATGGAGTTTGCGTTATATGCTTGTAGATGGGCAAGGAAATTTTGGTTCTATTGATGGTGATAGTCCTGCAGCGATGCGTTATACGGAAGCGCGTATGCGCAAAATATCTGAGGACATGTTGGCAGATATTGATAAAGAAACGGTCGATCACAAATTGAATTTTGATGATACTTTACAAGAACCAACGGTTTTGCCAACACGTATTCCAGGGCTTTTAGTTAACGGTGCATCAGGTATTGCAGTAGGTATGGCAACGAATATGCCGCCTCATAATTTAACCGAAGTTGTAAACGGAACTATTGCTTATATAGAAAATAACGATATTGAAATTGACGAGTTGATTACCCATATAAAAGCGCCAGATTTTCCAACAGGAGGAACTATTTATGGTTACGATGGCGTTAAGGAGGCTTTTCATACAGGGCGTGGACGTATTATGATGCGTGCCAAGACCAATATTGAGGAAGTGAATGGACGTGAGTGCATCATCGTTGATGAGATTCCTTACCAAGTGAATAAAGCAGATATGATTAAGAAAACTGCTGATTTGGTAAATGATAAAAAATTAGAAGGTATTTCGCTTATTCGCGATGAGTCTGATAGAAACGGAATGCGAATTGTATACGTTTTAAAACGTGATGCTATTCCAAATATAGTATTAAATAAATTATTTAAGTATACGGCGCTACAATCCTCATTTAGTGTAAATAACATTGCTTTAGTTAATGGGCGTCCGCAAATGTTGAACTTAAAAGAGTTGATTCATTATTTCGTTGAACACAGACATGAAGTTGTTGTAAGACGTACCACTTATGAATTACGCAAAGCGGAAGAAAGAGCGCATATTTTAGAAGGTTTAATTATTGCTTCGGATAATATTGATGAGGTTATAAAAATCATTAGAGCATCTTCAAATGCTGATGAAGCTAGAAATAATTTAATTGAACGTTTTAAACTATCTGAAATTCAAGCCAAAGCCATTGTTGAGATGCGTTTGCGTCAGTTAACAGGTTTAGAGCAAGATAAATTGCGTACTGAGTATGATGAAATAATGAAAACCATTATCGACCTTAAAGATATCTTAGAGAAGAAAGATCGCAGAATGGATATCATAAAAGGTGAGTTGGAAGTTGTAAGAGATAAATATGGCGATGAGCGTCGTTCGGTTATCGAATATGCTGGAGGTGATTTAAGTATTGAAGATATGATTCCTAACGAAAAAGTGGTAATCACAATTTCGCATGCAGGTTATATTAAGCGTACATCTTTAACAGAATATAAAACACAAAATAGAGGAGGCGTTGGTCAAAAAGCATCAACTACGCGTAATGAAGATTTCTTAGAGCATTTATTTGTTGGAACAAATCATCAGTATATGTTATTCTTCACTCAAAAAGGTAAATGTTTCTGGATGCGTGTGTACGAAATCCCAGAAGGTAGTAAAACATCAAAAGGTAGAGCTATTCAAAATCTTATAAATATTGAGCAAGACGATAAAGTAATGGCTTTCATTTGTACTCAAGATCTTAAAGATGAAGACTATATTAATAGCCATTATGTAATCATGGCAACCAAAAAAGGTCAGGTTAAGAAAACATCGCTTGAACAATATTCACGTCCAAGAACAAATGGTATTAACGCCATAACCATTAAAGATGATGATGTTCTATTAGAAGCCAAGTTAACCACTGGTGAAAGCCAAGTAATGCTAGCATTAAAGTCTGGTAAAGCCATTCGTTTTGAAGAAGCTAAAACACGACCAATGGGACGTGGTGCTTCGGGAGTAAGAGGTATTCGTTTACAAGACGAGAAAACTGATGAAGTTATTGGTATGATTGCTGTTGATGATATGGAAAGCAATGTGCTTGTGGTATCTGAGAACGGTTATGGTAAACGTTCAAGCTTAGAAGATTATAGAATTACCAATCGTGGTGGTAAAGGTGTGAAAACTATTTCTATTACCAAAAAAACGGGTAATTTAGTATCTATCAAGAATGTAACCGATGAGGATGATTTAATGATTATCAATAAATCTGGGATTGCTATTAGAATGGCTGTTAAAGATTTAAGAGTTATGGGAAGAGCCACTCAAGGGGTTAAATTAATTAATCTAAAAGGAAACGATTCTATAGCAGCGGTTGCAAAAGTGATGCATGATGAAGATGAAGTAAAATTGGATGAAGATGGAAATGTAATAGCAGCTGAAGCTGTTGAAAACACTGATGCTTCGGAAGATGGCACAACTCTTGATAATGATTTAGACGATAATAACACAGAAAATTAAACATAAATATTATTTAAAATGAAGAAACAATTAATCATCGCTTTAGCATTTTCAATAAGTGCATTTTCATTTGCACAAAAAAAAGAATTGAAAACATTAGAAAAAGCTATAAAAAACAACAATTTCCCAGAGGCCAAAGCAGCAGTCCCCCAAGCAGAGAGTTTATTATCTGCGATGGACGAGAAAACCAAGGCCAAATTCTATTATTTAAAAGGTCAAGCTTTGTATGCAAATGGAAAAGGGTCTGATGCAGATATCCAAACAGCATTAGAAAGCTTATCAAAAGCAGAAAGCGCTTATGGTTCTGAAATAAATGTGTTAAAACAAACCATGTCAAATGGATTTTTAGCTAAAGGAAACAAGGCTTATGAAAATAAAAATTATTCTGTAGCCTCTAAGTATTTTGAAAAATCCTATAGAGTAACCGAAAAAGACACTATATTCCTATACTATGCTGCAGCAACAGCTGTAAATGAAAAAGAGTACGATAGGGCTTTAGTTTTATACGAAGAACTTAAGGAATTAGGTTATACGGGTATTACAAAAGAGTATTATGCAACAAATGTAGAAACAGGTGAAGAAGAAGTTTTAGATAAAAATACTCGTGATCTTTATATTAAAGCAAAAAGCCATATAAAACCTGGACAGCGTTTAACAGATTCTAAAAAACCAGAAATTGTTAAAAATGTAGCATTAATATATGTTAGTCAAGGTGATAATGAAAAAGCTATAGCTGCCATGAAAGAAGCAAGAGCAGAAAGTCCAGATGATATTAATTTAATCCTAACTGAGGCTAACGTTCACTATAAAATGGGTAATGTAGAAGAGTTTAAAAATCTTTTGCAAAAAGCAACAGAAATGGATCCAACTAACCCTGAGTTACAGTATAATTTAGGTGTTATTGCAGCTGAGTCTAAACATCCTGAAGAGGCAAAGGGCCATTATGAAAAAGCTATAGCGTTAGACCCTAACTATATTAATGCTTATATAAACATGTCTGCTTTAGTTCTAGGAGAAGAAGAAGCTTTAATTCAAGAAATGAATGGTTTAGGTACTTCAAAAGCTGATGATAAGCGTTATGATGAGTTGAGAGAGGAACGTCAAAATTTGTACAGAAAAGCTATTCCTTATTTAACTAAAGCTCTTGAAATAGATACTAAAAGTATTAGTGCTGCTCAAACATTAATGAATATTTATAGTGTTTTAGGAGAAACAGATAAATACAAAATTTTAAAAGAAAAGGTGGATGCTTTAAGTGCTAGTACAGGTAATTAAAGACACTTTTAAAATAGTATAAAAAAAGCTGCAATTTGCAGCTTTTTTTATACTATTTTTTTAATAACACGTAGTTTATGCGTATGTGTTTTTTTATCTACATTATATATTCCAGAGTGGTCCAATCTATCGATTCTAACTTTCCCGTGAGCGTGAATGATGTAATTGTCTTTCATAATGATACCTACATGAATAATTGTTCCATCGTTATTATCAAAAAAAGCTAAATCTCCAGGTTCGCTTTCTTCAATAAAACTTAATGCTTCACCTTGTGTAGCTTGTTGTGAGGCGTCACGTAATAATTTATAGCCATTAAGTTTGTAGACCATCTGTGTAAAACCGGAACAGTCAATCCCAAAAGGGGTTTTGCCTCCCCATAAATAAGGTGCGTTTAAATATAAAAAAGCGGTTTGTATTATATTTGTTTTGGCATTTTTATTATTAATTGAATGCCCGTCGTGATTGTGATTTAAAATCGAAAGCCCATTTAAGGTAGAGCCTAGTACAATAGGGTACAATTGTTCGCTTTCATCTTGAATGAATTCAACTAAGTCTGAAGATAATTTTGGGAATTCATTATGTAAAGACTTGTACTGGACTTCTTTTATTTCTAGATATTGCTTATTATCTATCCAGCCTTCATATTTATCGAAAGCTAATCTAATTTTACTCCAGTTTTTACGCTGTTCAAGTATTTTAAAAATTTCACCATACAGCACTTGCGAAACTAATTCACTAGTGTCTGCTGGTTCACCTCGAAGCGGAACAATGCTTAAATTACAAATACCGTATTGCATAAAGTTATTGTCTATTAACTATTACTATTAATTATTTAAGCAAGTATCTGAAAAAAAAAGTTTTTTGTTTCATCAGGTAAAATTTTCATAACGTATTTCATAATCAATAAATAATAACAATAAAAAATATATAATATTAAGGGCGTTCTATAATAATTGCAGATGCACCACCGCCACCATTACAAATAGCAGCAGCGCCAATTTTAGCATTGTTCTGTTCTAAAACATTTAATAAAGTAATAATAATTCTAACACCAGAACAGCCTAATGGATGCCCTAAAGATACCGCGCCACCATTTACGTTTACATTGTGGTCCTTTAATCCTAACAGTTTCATATTTGCTAAACCAACTACCGAAAATGCTTCGTTGAACTCGAAATAATCAACGTTGTCAATTGTTATCCCTGCTTTGTTTAATGCTTTGGGTAAAGCTTTTGCTGGGGCTGTAGTAAACCATTCAGGTTCTTGAGCCGCATCAGCATAACTTTTTATGGTTGCTAGTGGTTTCAATCCTAATTCATTAGCTTTCTCTATGCTCATTAAGATCATGGCACCAGCTCCATCATTAATAGTGGAAGCATTTGCAGCCGTTACCGTGCCGTCTTTCGTAAAGGCTGGGCGTAATTGCGGAATTTTTTCCATTCTTACATTAGTGAATTCTTCGTCTTTAGAAACTATAATAGGTTCTCCTCGACGTTGAGGCACTTCAACAGAAACGACTTCATTATCAAATTTACCAGCTTCCCAAGCTGCTGAAGAGCGGTTATATGATTGAATGGCATAATTATCTTGATCCTCTCTGGAAAATTCATATTTGGTAGCGCAAGCATCGGCACAGACCCCCATGGCATTTTGGTCGTATGCATCAACCAGGCCATCTTTTTGCATCCCATCAATTAAAGAAGTTGGACCAAATTTGGTGCCCGTTCTAGCATATAGGTAATGCGGAATCAAACTCATATTTTCCATACCGCCTGCAACAATAATATCGGCATCTCCAAGGGCAATAGCTTGAGCGGCTTGTATAACGGCTTTCATTCCAGAAGCGCATACTTTGTTTATTGTTGTACAGGGTACGGTGTTGGGTATACCGGCATAAATAGCGGCTTGCCTAGCAGGTGCTTGTCCTGTACCTGCTTGTACCACATGGCCCATTAGAACCTCCTCAACTAATTCGGGTTTTAAATTTATTTTATTCAATGCGCCTTTTATGGCTATAGCACCCAGATTTGGAGCACTAATAGTTGATAAAGTACCCATAAAACTACCTATTGGAGTTCTTACGGCAGAAACAATTACGACTTCTTTGTTCATCAGTCTAATTTTTAGTTTGTTATTGAACTTGTCTCAGCTTTTTCTCCAACAAAATTTACATTTTGTACTCTAAATTTCGCTTTTTTTTTTACGTAACTTAGGCTATGTCTAAAAAAAGATTTCATTAGATGTAGAAAAACTTGGCTTTTCGATTTAAAACAAAAAACTTAGATAAGTTCATTGCGAAAATAACGATTTTTTAGAAGAAATTTGAATGATTCCTTCAATATAAAAAATGGTAAAAGCTTATAATTTTATTACATTTGGTTTCTAGATGAAAGACTTTATAAATAAACTATATAAAAACCATTCCTTAATATATAAAGGCCTGTTGTTTATATGCACCACGTTCTTAATTGTTTACTTATTTCCTAAAAGCGGAAAGTTTAAATACGATTTTGAAAAAGGGAAGCCTTGGCAATCAGAAAACTTGCAAGCGCCCTTTGACTTTGCAATTAAAAAGACGGATGCCGAAATAACTTCAGAAAAAAAAGAACTTGATGATAATTCTGTTTTATATTTTGATATAGACAGTGCTATTGAAAACAAAGTAAGAGCTTCTTTTGTGGCAGAATTCAAGAATGTATTTTCTGATTCGATTCCAAAAAGGATATCAGATACTTTATATAAAGTAGGCGAATCAATTATTTCAGAATTATATGCTTTTGGGGTTTTAAGTGAAAATTATGATTTTTCAAAAGATAAAACTATTGCCATACTTGATGGCAGAGAAAAAAAACAAGACGGTTATTTTTCTAACCTAATAAAGCAAGATGAATTATCTTCTGTTATTGATGAAATTTTAGTCAAAAATAATTTAGCAGAATATAAAGAAAACTTTATTGCTTTGTTTTTTGATATTGTAGAGCCTAATATAATATTTAACAAATCGTTTACCGATAAGGTTTTACAAGATGAATTCGCAAAGATTTCATATACGAGAGGTAGTGTTGCTAAAGAAACATTAATTGTTTCTAAAGGAGAGGTTATTGAAGGTGATAAATATCAGATTTTAAAGTCTTTGCAGTCTGAATACGAATCGCAAGTCTGGAATGAGGCCAATTACAATTGGGTTTTATTTGCCTATACGTTATTAGTGGCTTTAGCCTTGCTTATGTTGTTATTGTTTTTAAGAAAATATAGGGTCAGTGTTTTTGAGAACAATACTAAAGTAACTTTTATTTTCTTCAATATTTCATTAATGATTTTTATCACAACCTTAGTTGTGAATTACGATTCAAAATATATTTATATAGTTCCAATATGTATTTTACCACTAGTTTTTAAAGCTTTTTTTGATGCTAGATTAGGCTTGTTTGCACACGTGCTCACGGTTCTTTTATTAGGATTTGTTGTGCCTAATAGTTATGAATATATGTTTCTTCACAATAGCGTCCTAAACGATTAAAAAAGAGAAAGGGAAATTTGTTCCGCAAAGTTACCTTTGTGGTGCAACA
>NZ_BAABJJ010000038.1:0-75015 GCF_039543245.1 Algibacter agarivorans | reverse complement strand
GGCAAAGCTAAAAAATGGCAGAGCCTTTAAAACATGACCACCGTCAAAGACGGTGGTTTTTCAATGAGAAATGAAACTTAGGTATAACAAATATGACTATTTCAAAATTGGCATTATTATTAAGTTGTTTACTAATATATAGCAAATGCAAACCACAATCAACTACTCCAAAAACCAAGCAAAAACAAAATGTAGTATTTATTTTAATTGACGATTTAAGTTATTTAGGAGTTACAGCTTATGGTGCAAATAAATTAACTTCTAACAGTGGTTTATTTGAAAACGTAACATTTGAAACACCAGAAATGGATAGGCTTGCCAATGAAGGTGTCATGTTTAACAATGCACATGCTTACCCGTTATGCGAAGCTACCCGTATTGCTTTAATGTCAGGCAAACACAACTCTAGAAATTATTTACGGTGCAAATCCCAACATGCATCAGATATTACGTTTGGAGATGTATTTAAAAATAACGGCTACGCAACTGGCATGTTTGGCAAATGGAAACAAACTAGAGGCACAAAGGAAATCCCAGGAAAGGATTATATTTTTGAGTTTGGTTGGGACGAGTTTACCTGCTTTGATGTTATTACAGAAGGGCAACGATTTATCAATCCTAATTTGGTGAAAAATGGAAAAATAATGAATTATGAGGGCAGAACCGATTTAGACCCAGAAACTAACAGACGTTGGTACGGACCCGATATTTGTAACCGAGATGCTTTAAACTTTATTGATAAAAATAAAGACAAGCCATTTTTTCTATACTACCCCATGTTATTGGTGCACGATGACCATAAACCCACTCCAGACACAAAGCCAAATAGTATTTTCGACAATTTTGATGAAGCTAATAACAATCGAAATGGACACACAGGTGATGACCAGACTTATTTTCCAGATATGATAGCATATACAGATAAACTTATTGGGAAAGTTATAGATAAATTAGAGGAACATAATTTGAGTAATAATACTTTGGTAGTGATTATGGGAGATAACGGTACCAAAGAAGCATTTACTCACGTATTCCCAAATGGCGACACCTATCCTGCAAGAAAAGGAGGCACTTCGGATAACGGGACACATGTACCACTCATTTTTTATGCACCCAGAGAGTTTCCACAACACGCAACATACGACGGCTTAGTAAATCTTACAGATATATTTCCTACTATTTGTGACGCAACAAATATTGAAATCCCAAGACAACAAGATATTGATGGGATTAGTTTTTGGAATGAAATAAAAACGGGCAAACAAAAACACCGTGATGTCATTTATACATGGTACAACGCAAATAACAACTATACTGACGAATCAAAATTACTGAAATTCGCATTCAATAAAGATTTTAAATATTACTCACCTACCAAAGAATTTCCAGAAGGCAGGTTTTTTGATTTAAGAATTGACCCATTGGAACTTAATGGAGACCATTATGAAAAACGCGGGTTTGGAATAAAACTTTATAGCGGTTTAAAACTAAATAATCTTAACAAAGAACAGAGAAGTGCTTATTTATTTTTGAAAAAAGAAATTGAAAAGAACAATTATGTAGATGTTGAAAGTTTAAAAATAAAGGCTTCCAAAAACACTTTAAAAACTGGAGAAACATTACAACTTAATCATGTCATCACTCCAAATAACGCTACTAGAAACAATGTGATTTGGCATTCTGAAAACCCAGAAATAGCAACAGTGGACAAATTTGGATTACTCACTGCTCATAAAGTTGGCTCAGTAAAAATTAAAATATATTCTTGGGATGATGCCTATCCGCAATCTGCAAATACACCTGTTACATTTAAAACAGATGGTATTCAGGATATGGTTGAAATTAGTGTTGAATAGAGAATTGAAACAGCATCATGTTTTGTAAATTAAGGGTAAAGCTATTTTAAACTTCACTGCTAATAACCTTGTTACAATAACAACAATCCCTGCGATTATAAAAACAATATTATCTTGGATTGGAATTTCACTTAACAAAAAGTATGTGATTCCACCAAGTATACAGGCGGTGGCATAAATTTCTTTTCTAAAAATAACGGGGATTTCATTACACAACACATCTCGAATAACGCCTCCAAAACTGGCAGTTATAGTTCCGAGTGCAATACAAATAATAGGATGTAACTCTGCTTGGATACCTCTTTCAATGCCCACTAAAGTATATAAACCAATACCTATGGTATCAAACAAAAACAACGAGGTTCTTAAATAATTAATCTTGCTTCTGAAAATGATAGCAAATACTGCTGAGGCTAAAATCACATATGTATATGTGATGTCTTTCATCCAACTTACAGGTGTATCTCCAATCATTAAATCGCGTAACGTCCCTCCTCCTACTGCCGTAACAAATGCAATGATTAGGATTCCGAATACATCCATTTTTTTATTAATAGCAACTAATACGCCAGAAATAGCAAAAGCAATGGTTCCTAAAATATCTATGGTGTAGAACATGGTTTCTTAATTCTGTTAAAACATTATTGTTAGTTACTTTTATTCTTAATAGCTACTCATTGCGTTAGGGATTGCAGCGGCATCCTTTTTAAAATTGACCAGAACTAAATTAGCTCAAGTAAATAATAAACAGATAGCCACGTCGCACACGCCTCGCTATGACGATTTAAAAAGATATAGCGTAAAGCCCGACCTTTAGGTAACGCCAAAAAATTAGAATAAACTCATTTCATAAATTCCCTATTTTCACTCAAAAGACCCCGAGACTATGCTCGGGGTGAGTGATTCGCACAATTTTTATAAAAATAAAAATTGGCTCTCTACTCACATATCTTGGGTATAAAAATTATAATCCTTTAAAATAACTTCAATAAACTCCATATCGCTTTTTTGTTTCACATCCTTTATACCGACAACTTCAATAATTTTGGTTCTTAATTTAATAAGTGTTTGATAATCTTTTGAGGTTCTTGCCGTGCTAAAAGTATCCTTTATAATTCTAGCATCATTGTCAGATAATTTAATCACATTTGGATATGTTGGCTTATAATCATCTCTTAAATTTTCTAAAATAGTATGGCTAATTTTCACAGACTCCTTTAAACCTATTACTGCGGTTCCTGCTGCCATATCACCCAAGCGTTGGGTTTTGTTATTAAATAGCATCACAAAAAAACCTAAGCCTAAAATATAAATATCCACAATTCTAAAAAACCATCGCACCGCATAATCAGAAAAAAACGCTTGGTAACCTTCAATTTTAACGACTCTAATTTTCATAACGCGCTTGCCTATAGTCTGTCCTTGTAAAAAAGATTCTAGAGCCAAAGTATAAAACATAACAGGGAAACTTAAAACGGTATTGATGCCGATTTGAGACCACTGGTCCATATTATCAAACGCTCCAAAAGTCCAATTTAAAACCAGCATATAACCAATTTTAATAGCCATATCTATTAAAAACGCCAATAAACGCTCTCCTGCCCCTGCTGCATTAAACGCTATTTTCACATTTTGGGTCGTGTTAATTTGTAACTCTGACATTTTATATATTAATTTATCAAATATAAGAACTCATTTAATCTTTTTGGATTTAGGCGAAAATTAATCATTTTCGCAACCAGTTGAAGACTTTTTAGAGTTGCATAGCATCGTTACGGAACGTGAAAAAGACAAAAATCGGATGCAAAAGGACAATTTTTTAGCAAATTTAAAGAGTTTAAACGAGTTCAATGAGGGAAGTTGCATTTATCAAGCAAAATAAAGAAAAATGGTTGAGTTTTGAAAAAGCAGTCATTGATAATGATTTTGAAGACCCTGACAAACTTGCTTCACAATACATCCATTTAATTAACGATTTAGCCTACGCACAAACCTACTATCCTAAAAGTAAGATTATTGCGTATTTAAATCAGTTGGCTGCTAATGCGTATCAAAAAATATACAAAACAAAACGAGAGGATACTAATAGGATTCTAGCGTTTTGGAAAACCGAAGTCCCTTTAATTTGCTATAACTACCGAAAATATATTTACATAGCTTTTATCATCTTTTTTGCGTTTACTTTTATTGGTGCTATTTCTGCTGCTAACGATGGTGAGTTTGTACGCTCGGTGCTTGGCGATAATTACGTAAACATGTCTTTAGAGAATATTGAAGCTGGAGACCCTGTTGCCGTCTATAAAAGCGGTAGTAATTGGGGCAGTTTTATTGGCATTACAATTAATAACCTAAAAGTTGGGATAATCGCTTTTGTATTAGGTGTTTTTTTAGGTATTGGGACACTTTACATCATGTTTAAAAACTGTATTATGCTGGGTTCCTTCCAATATTTTTTTTATGAAAAAGGGGTGTTCTGGGAAAGTGTTCGTGGTATTTGGATTCATGGTTCCATGGAAATATTTGCTATAGTCATTGAAGCTGCTGCTGGATTAATTTTAGGGGCTAGTATTTTATTTCCAGCTACACATTCCAGATATACCTCATTTAAAATAGGTGCCAAAACGGGCATTAAAATTTTAATCAGCACCTTTCCGTTTACCTTTTTTGCAGGGTTTCTAGAAGGATTTGTTACGCGATACTCCAACATTATGCCGCATTGGTTATCGGTTGGTATCATTTTAATTACGCTTAGTATTATTAGTTACTATTATTTAATTTACCCTTTTAAAGTTCAGAAAGACATCACAAAAACCCCAATTTTAAGTCCGTCGAATATTTGAAAATTACCAGACTACATATATGTTATTTTTTACTTTTGATGGTTTGCAATTATCAGACTTCCTCTGGCATAAACACATTACAAGAACCTGAGCAAATAAGACAATTTGACGAAAATTTTAAAGAACGCTACTCCAGTAACAAGTACAACTACGAAGGTAAAGGCATAGTCACTCAAACTCCAACAGGCTCGGGTAATTATGAAGATTATAAAAAAGCTAAAGACCGGCGAAAAGAAGGTAACAATTCTGATAATCTCACTATAGACTTAGGACCTTTTAGCTGGCTATTTCATCTAGCTCTTGCCATTGCTGTGTTTTATTTAGTTTACATATTACTCAATGAAGGTGGCACGGGTTTATTCTCTCATAATAAAAATAAACCCATTACTACTTATGAAGATATAACAGCCCAGAATATTGAAAACGCAGATATTCATTCCCTAATAAAAAATGCTGAAAAAGACAACAATTACAGATTGGCCATTAGGTATTATTATCTTCTTGTTTTAAAAACATTAAGCCTAAAAAACCATATCAAATTTGAGGACGACAAAACCAACAACGAGTATTTAAATGAAATAAACGGAAAACCATTCAGCACTGAATTTGCATATACGTCCTACTTATACAATTACATTTGGTATGGGGAGTTTCCTGTAAATATTGACAAATACAACAAAGCAAAGCATCATTTTTTAACCCTTTTAAAACAGGTAAAACAATGAAGAAAGTTGCACCTGTATTCATCATTATTGTAGCATTAATTGTTACAGCAGCTGTTGCTATTGGCATAAAACGCACCAAAACAGTAGACTGGGAGGAGTCTTTTGATGAAAAAAGCAACAAACCTTATGGCGTAAGCATCTTATACAAGGAATTGCCAAACCTGTTTAAAAACCACAAGGTAAGAACCGTTTATCATCAACCAGCTAGTTATCTAGGAGCAAATTCTGAAGATGGTTACGGTGAGCATGTAGCCAAAGGGACTTATATTATTATTGGTAATTCTGATTATTTAGAAGATGATTCGGTAGATGAATTATTAAATTTTGCAGATACGGGAAATACTTTATTCATTTCAGATTATAATTTCCCTCAAAAAATCCATGATACGTTAAATATTGATACGGATTATATTGCAAATGAAAAAGATAGCATATCCTATCAATCATTAAAACATTTCAATTTAGAAGATATTATTATTGATAAAAATGAAGGTGATATGTTTTTTGCCAGTTTCGACAGCATAAATTATAATGTTTTAGGTTATTCAAAAATTGATTACAAACATGTTAATTTTATTGAAATCCCTTTTGGAAAAGGTCAAATTTACCTGCATTTAGAACCAAAAGTCTTCACTAACTATAACCTTTTAAAGGAAAATAGATATAAATACGTTGAAGGCATTCTTTCCCATTTACCTGAAACCGATGTGTATTTTGATTCGTATACCAAAATACAATCGGGTTACGATGGCGATGTGGAAAAAGAATCTAATCTCAGTTGGTTTTTAGAGCAATTGTCTTTTAGATGGGCATGGTACACCGCTATTATTTTTGGAATCTTATTTATGATTTTTAACGCAAAGCGAAAACAGCGCGTTATAAGAATTATAAAACCTTTACAAAATACCACCGTAGCTTTTGTAAAAACGGTATCTAACTTATATTTTGATACTCAAGACCACAAGAATTTAATAGATAAAAAAATAACGTACTTTTTAGAAAAAATACGAACCGACTTTAATTTAGACACTTCAGTATTAAATGAAGTATTTACTGAAAAGCTTGCTACAAAAACGGGAAAGAAAAAAGAAGACGTAAAAAAACTAATCGATTATATAAATTGGTTACGATCTAAAAATGAGTTTTTTGAAGAAAACTTAATAAAACTAAACAGACATATAGAAGCATTTTATAACAAATAATTATGGACGAAAATAAAGAACCCCAAGATCATCAGGATTTTCTACCAAAATCAGAAAACGTTGTATCATCCATTGATGATAGCGTTTTGGAAGACACCAATGATTTGAAATTTCAAAACCGATTGGATTTATCTGAACTTCAACAAAGTGTTGAAAAAATAAAACAAGAAGTTGGTAAAGTCATAGTTGGACAAAAAGATATGGTGGATATGCTAATTGCTTCGCTTTTAGCTAAAGGACATTCGCTTATTGAAGGTGTTCCAGGAGTGGCAAAAACCATTACCGCTAAACTTTTAGCTAAATCTTTAAGTGTGGGTTTTAGTAGAATTCAATTCACACCAGATTTAATGCCGAGTGATATTTTAGGGACTTCTGTTTTTAATCTTAAAGATTCGGAATTTGAATTTAAAAAGGGCCCTATTTTCTCCAACATGATTCTTATTGATGAAATTAATAGAGCACCCGCCAAAACACAAGCGGCTCTGTTTGAAGTCATGGAAGAACAACAAATAACCATTGATGGTAATACATTCAAACTAGGTTTGCCTTTTATGGTTTTAGCAACACAAAATCCTATTGAACAAGAAGGGACATATCGTTTACCAGAAGCACAATTGGATAGATTTCTATTTAAAATAAATGTGGATTACCCTAATTTAGAGGAAGAAATAGAAATAATTTCTAGAGAGCATCAACTCAAAGAAAAAGTAAAAACAGATGTAATACCATCTTTTTTAACCGCCAAAAAAATCTCAGAATATCAAGATTTAGTAGCGCAAGTATTAGTTGAAGAACATTTGCTTAAATACATTGCGCAACTTATTGTAGCGACCCGAAGTAACCCATTTTTATATCTAGGCGCATCGCCAAGAGCATCTATTGCTATTTTAAAATCGAGCAAAGCTTTTGCTGCTATGGCAGGTCGCGATTTTGTAACACCAGAAGATATAAAGCACGTTGCAATACCTGTACTACAACACCGAGTTATTGTAACCCCAGAACGCGAAATGGAAGGTATAACTAGCAAACAAATCATTAAGCAAATTATTGAAACTGTTGAGATACCGCGTTGAAAAGAGTGTTAAGTCAAAGTCACAGTTTTCAGTCATACTCATCATCACAAAACAACTAACAAAATTTGAAATTCTTTAAACCATTCTACATACAGCCCAGGTTTTTCTATGCCGGTATTGGTATTGTGGTTTTGTTTGCATTAAGTTATTTCATTCCTGTTTTATTTAATATTGCACAACTTTCTATTTTAGTTTTAATACTACTATTCCTTTTAGACCTCCTTATTATTTTCATTGGGAAAAATAACATTGAAGCCACAAGAATTCTACCAGATAAATTTTCAAATGGCGATAAAAACTTAATAAAACTAAACATTAACAACAACTACCCTATTTCAATTCATCTTGAAATAATTGATGAAATACCGGAACAATTCCAGGTTAGGGATTTCAAACTAAAAGACACCATTCCATCTAGAAAACCTAAGACTGTTCAATATCATTTAAACCCTACCGAACGCGGTGAATATTATTTTGGAAGCCTTAACATTTACGCTTCTTCTATCTTAAATATCGTTGCAAAACGGTTTACTTTTGATGAAGGTGCCATGGTACCAACGTATCCAAGTTTTAAACAATTGAAGAAGTTTGAACTTTTAAATATTAATCAGAATTCATTGGAATACGGACTAAAAAAAGTGCGTCGCCTTGGGCATTCCATGGAATTTGAAAAAATAAAAGACTATGTTTTAGGTGATGATTTACGTACTATCAATTGGAAAGCTACGGCCAAGAAAAACCAATTGATGGTGAATCAGTTTCAAGATGAAAAATCACAACCTGTGTATTCCATTATTGACAAAGGGCGCATTATGAAAATGCCTTTTGAGGGTTTAAGCCTCTTAGATTATGCTATTAATGCAACACTTGTTATTAGCAATGTAGTATTAAAAAAGCATGATAAAGCAGGTATGCTTTCTTTTTCAAAACGGATTGAAAACGTCGTAGTTGCTGAGCGGCGAAGTTCTCAAATGCAACTCATTTTAGAATCACTTTACAAAGTTAAAACAGATTTTTTTGAAAGTGATTTTAGTAGGTTATACGGAAGCATCAAAAGACATATTACCCAGAGAAGTCTTATTTTATTGTACACAAACTTTGAAACTTTAGATGGCCTAGAAAGACAACTGCCTTACTTAAAAGCCATTTCCAAAAGTCATTTATTAGTTGTTATTTTCTTTAAAAATATCGAGTTAAATGATTTAATTAAAAACAAGGCAGAAACCGTTCAACAAGTTTACGATAAAGTGATTGCTGAAAAATTTGCTTTTGAAAAACGTCTCATCGTTAACGAATTAAAAAAATACGGTATCTATTCTATTCTCGCAACCCCAGAGAACTTGACCATAGATACCATTAATAAATATCTTGAAATAAAAGCTCGAGGGTTGCTTTAGTTTTTTGTCCGTCGAATCTTGAAATAGCTGAATCAAAACCGACTTTCAATTGAAGTCGAATATTTTTCAGGGTATTTTTATTTTAACTCTACTAAAAGTTTAATCTATAATTAACAATTATATCCATAAATTTTATTGATAGTTTTTATACTTTAGCGTTCTAAATAATTATCATGACAATTACCCAATTATATTATGTTTTGGCTGTTGCCGAAAACCAGAACTTCACTAAAGCTGCCGAAAAATGTTTTGTTACACAACCTACATTAAGTATGCAGATACAGAAACTTGAAGACCAACTAGATGTTTTAATTTTTGATAGAAGCAAAAAACCTATTGAACTTACCGATATTGGTAGAAAAATTGTAACACAAGCCAGAAATATTGTAAACGAATCCTATAGAATCCAAGATATTGTAGACCAGCAAAAAGGCTTTATTGGTGGCGAATTCAAATTAGGAATCATACCAACGGTTATGCCAACGTTACTCCCTATGTTTTTGAAAAACTTCATTAAAAAACACCCTAAAATTAAACTAAAAATTGAGGAGTTAACTACAGAAGAAATAATTACTAGAATTAAAGATGGACATTTAGATGCTGCTATAGCCGCCACACCTTTAGAAGATGATAGTATTAAAGAACGTGTTCTTTATTTTGAGCCTTTTGTAGGCTATATTCCCAAAGGACATAGACTACATGCAAACAAAAAAATAGACGTTTCAGATTTAGATATCAACGATATGCTTTTACTAGAAGACGGACATTGTTTTCGTGATGGCGTCATTAATTTATGTAAAGCTTTTAAAAGTCATTCTGATGACCAATTTCAATTAGAAAGCGGAAGTATTGAAACACTAATAAAATTATCTAATGAAGGTTTAGGCATGACATTGCTACCCTACTTACATACCTTAGATGTTAATGATAAAGAAAAAGAAAATTTGCATTATTTTAATGCACCCTCTCCAGCAAGAGAAGTTAGTATCATTTATCATAAAAGTGAATTAAAAATGCAAATAATTGAAGCTTTACAAGATACTATTTCTGGAATTATAAGAGGTGCTATTGCTTTTCAGAATGTAAAAATCATAAGCCCGCTACCTAAATAATAAATATTAAAAAAGCGACCTTAAGGTCGCTTTTAATTATGCTTTCAAATAAATTAAACATTGATTTAAATCAGGGTTTTGCCGTACTAAAGACTGAATAAAAATTTTAAGCTCTTCAATCTCATAAGGTAATAAACGTGTTAACGCCTTTTGTACTTCTTTGCAAAACAACGTGGTATCAAAACTAACTTTGTTAAGTATAGTTTTTGTGTACTCTAGCATTGCTCTAGCCATAATTATGTTAAGGTTTTTTAGGTTTGAAAATAAATTTCAGATTTAATAGGCTATTAATATCACTTTATTGAACACTAAAATTAGTGAAAAATTGCCCAACTTTTATGTTTTTAGTTGAAATTAACATTTAAAATCTATTATCGCCATCCAATAAATCGCCTAAACCACCAAGAATACTGCCTTCTCCTTTACTCTTTCCACCGCCTCTTGGATCGGATGCTAGAACACGACCAGCAAGTCTGCTAAAAGGTAAAGATTGTATATAAACCGTTCCAGGTCCCTGAAGTTTAGCAAAGAATAAACCTTCGCCTCCAAAAACAGTGTTTTTAATGCCTCCAACAAATTCTATATCATAATCCACAGATTGATCGAAACCTACGATACATCCAGTATCTACTCTTAAAGTTTCTCCTGCTTTGAGTTCTTTCATAGCCATGGTGCCTCCTGCGTGCACAAATGCCATACCATCACCTTCTAGTTTTTGCATGATAAACCCTTCGCCTCCAAATAAGCCTCTTCCTAATTTTTTAGAAAACTCAATACCTACGCTTACACCTTTTGCCGCACAAAGGAATGCATCTTTCTGACAGATAAACTTGCCTCCAAAGCGTGTTAAATCTATTGGGATAATTTTCCCTGGATATGGGGAAGCAAATGATACATTACGCTTTCCTGTTAGGTTGTTGTAAAAGGCCGTCATAAACAAACTTTCCCCTGTAAGGATTCGTTTGCCTGCGCCTAATATTTTGCCTAAAAAGCCCGAATCTTTTTGAGAACCGTCTCCAAAAATGGTTTCCATTTTAATACCATCGTCCATCATCATGAAACTTCCTGCTTCGGCTACAACGCCTTCTTGGGGGTCGAGTTCAATCTCTACGTATTGCATTTCTTCGCCGTAGATGCGATAGTCTATTTCGTGTGATGTCATATTGAAAAGGTTTATTCGTTTAAAGGTTTAATTGTTTATATGTTGACTTGTTTATAGTTTTGTTACAAAATCAACTCTTAACTTTGTTGCCCTATCAAAAATTAAAGATAAACATTTCTAAATTTCGCATAATAAAGACTTCGTTATTAAATGCACCAGCTGCGCAAAGCCTCCCGACTTTGAGCTATATTATTATTCTCTATACTTCTTATTCTTTTAATTAATTATTTCTTATTCGTTATTTGTTTGTTAATGTTCTTCAAAGTCGGGAGACTTTGCAGAGCGACTAACTGGTAACTATAATATACAGCGTTCCTTTCCTATGAAACTAAATATCTTGATCTTTAACGTGAACAACTGAATACTGTGACTGAGACTGAATACTGCTTGCTGCAAACAGCCTACAGTTTTACTTTAACACTCCATTCAAAATTAAAAGTTGAAACTTCTACACCTTCTTCATTCGTACCAATAGATTGCATCCAGAACGTTTGACCTTCACCAGTTTCAAGAGCTTTTTTTATAGCTTCATCTATTACTTTACCTTCATTACATATGAAGGTGATTTTACCTGTTGCCTTCTTTGTAAATGTCGAATTATTTGAGGCTACTAACATGGAAATAGCTTTATCAGACGCTTTTGTTTTAGCAACCAATAATGCTCCTGTAGATAATTCTGCAGCCATTCCTTGGACAACCCAATACATAGATTTAAAAGGGTTTTGATTAATCCATTTATGTTTTACTGTTACTATACATTTTTCGTTATCTATATATTTTGCTCTTACCCCACATAAATAAGCCGAGGGTAATTTAAACATATTAAATGCATTTACTTTACTGGGAGTCATTAGCATAAACTATTATTTTTCTACTAAGTTATGAAATAATTTCACATTTGTAAATGTTAAACTTATGTTAATTTTTAGTACTGTGCGTAACAAAGTACCTTCTTTTAGACTTATCTTTGTATAAGAAACTATTATATGATTTAAAAATGATAAATAAAAAAGCGTTTATTGGTATCTTCTTAATCTTAATCTCTATATACAATTGTTCAAACACTAAAGATGAAACAAAGTACATAACCCATTTGAGAGATGAAATTACAAAGAACTATAATTTAAAAGAAATTAAAATCGAAATCGTTAATGATGAGACTTTAACCATTTTGTTAAAAAATTCAAAATTCAAAGATTATAGTAAAAAAGAGAAACAAAAGATAGCACTACAAATGGGACAATTAGCTTTAAAACTAAGAGGAAATGAAACTGAAATAGAAACAGGTGAATTAATATTTATAAACGACTACAGTGATTTAGAAGAAGAAAGCACAAAACCTGATTCTTTTAAAATGTACTAACAAAATTAACATCAATCATCAAAATCATGTTAGATAATCATCAAAAAAACATCGCGACATTTATTCATTTATCAACTTTTAGTAGGTTTTTTATTCCGTTCGGAAATTTTATTGGCCCTATTATTTTATGGAGTGCCAATAAAGAGAAATCGGAATTTATAGATACTCATGGAAAGCAGGCTATAAATTTTCAAATTAGTGTTTTTCTATATGCAGTAATCTTAGGCACATTGACTATTCCGTTTTTTGTTTTTAAGATTTTTAACGGTATTGACTTTATAGATTTTCATGGGTTTGAAAGTTTCCATATTAATATAGGGAAGCCTTCTCCTCTACTTTATATAGGTGGCGCTCTAGGTGTTTTAGCTGTTATTGGATTTATTATTGAATTGGCTTTAATAGTTGTAGCTAGTTTGAAAGCTAGAGATGGGCAGGTTTATAAATATCCGTTTACCATTAATTTTTTAAAATGACCCAGTATTTATGATAGCCTAATAGATAGCAGATATGTCCGCGTTAGGGATTGCAGAGGAAAGCCCGACCCTTGTGGTAACGCCCAAAATATAAATTAGAACTAAAATTTCATCAATAATAACAATCATCAAATCAATCAATACTGAAATAAATTCAGCACATGAAAACGAACAGTTTCACAACATTAAACGAATGACACTATGAAGATAGAAAACACAAAAGCACAAATGCGTAAAGGCGTATTGGAATTCTGCATACTCTCAGTCTTAAAAGACGAAGATGCGTATGTTGCAGAAATTCTGGGCACCTTGAAAGATGCGAAGTTGCTGGTGGTAGAAGGGACAATTTACCCACTACTTACACGACTTAAAAACGCAGGACTTTTAAATTACAGATGGGAAGAATCGACCTCTGGACCTCCAAGAAAATATTATGGTTTAACGGAAACGGGAAAACTGTTTTTAAAAGAGTTGAACACCACTTGGAGTGAATTACACCATGCAGTAACTATAGTAACAAGCCAAAAAACAACAAAGAAATGAATAAGACAGTCAACATAAATTTAGCAGGTATATTTTTTCATATAGATGAAGATGCGTACTTAAAATTACAGCGCTATCTTGAGGCTATAAAACGTTCATTTACAGACTCTCAAGGGCGTTCTGAAATTATAGCGGATATAGAAGCTCGTATTGCCGAACTTTTTAATGAGCGTGTGCAAAACGATAAGCAAGTTATAAGAATTAAAGAGGTAGATGAAGTGATCTCAATCATGGGGCAACCAGAAGACTACTTGGTAGATGACGAGATTTTTGAAGATGACCCGCATACTTCTTATAGTAAAAAAGCAGCTCCATCTAGAAAGTTATTTAGAGATACAGACAACTCATACATTGGTGGGGTATCATCTGGATTGGCACATTATTTTGGTATTGACGCCATTTGGATTCGTCTAGCTTGGATTCTTTTAATTTTTGGTGCAGGTACTGGTATTTTACTTTATATTTTACTTTGGATTTTAGTTCCTGAAGCTAAAACAACTGCCGAAAAAATAATGATGACCGGAGAACCTGTTAACATTAGTAACATTGAAAAAAAAATCAAGGACGGGTTTGATTCTGTAACTGAAACTGTTGGTGATGTTGCCAAAAATGTATCTGATTCTGTTTCAAATGCTGCCAAAAATATAGATGTAAAAAAAACTGGTAACTCAATAAAATCGTCGTCAAGAACTTTTTTTGATACCATTGGAGATATCATCATGTTCTTCTTTAAAGTGTTTGCTAAATTTATAGGCATCATACTTATTATAACAGGAGCTGCGGCTATAATCGGGCTAATTATTGGGCTATTTTCATTAGGTGTAGCCAATATTATGCACATTCCTGGTTTAGACTTGGTTGAGATTGCCAATGCTGGCGAAACACCTATTTGGTTAGTATCATTATTAGCATTTTTTGCAGTTGGCATTCCCTTCTTTTTTCTATTCTATTTAGGCTTAAAAATTCTCATTAACAACCTGAAATCAATTGGGAATATTGCTAAATTCACCTTGCTTGGGTTGTGGCTTATATCCATAATATCCTTAGTAATTGTTGGTGCTAGACAAGCCAGTGAACATGCTTTTGAAGAAAGTTTTACAGAAAAAACAGAAATGCCAATTACAGCAAACGACACCATAAATATTAAAATGGTAAGTCATGATAATTTTAATTCTGATCATTACCATCATGACAGATTTAAACTTGCCTATAATGAAAGCGGCGATAAAGTTTTGTATTCATCAAATATTGATATTATAGTAAAATCTACTACAGATTCCATAGCTAGAATCGGCATAAGAAAAAGAGCCGATGGTAGAGATTATGAAAAAGCCATTGAGCGTGCTAAAAACATAGATTATAATTTCGAATTTAAAAACAATACCTTACTATTAGATTCTTATCTAACCACAAATCCCGAAAACAAATTCAGTGATCAAAAAGTAGATGTGGTGCTTTATTTACCTGAAAATTCGGTTGTTTATTTTAATAACAGCACAAAAGACAACTTAAACTACAGAACTTATAATGGTAATATTGTTTCGAGAGATAAAGTCAACCATTACTTAAAAATACTGAATGACGATACTGAATGTTTAGACTGCCCTATTGAGGAAGATGAAGATTTTAAAATTGAAGTAAACGCATCTGGAATAAAGATTAATGATAATGGTTTAGAAATTAAAGCTGATGACACCCATTTAAAAATAGATGAAGACGGTATTAAAGCAGAGTCTGATGCTATTAAAGTAAATATAAATTCAGACGGTGTTAAAATTGAATCAGACAACTAACAACTCATCATCATAAAACAACAATTCAGATATTTAAGTTACTAATCAACACTGTTTTAAAAGATATTTGAACTATAATTTAACCATTAGTACTGAACTTGTTTCAGTATCAATCAAAAAACGAACAATCATGACAACACTAATTAAAATCATTGTAGCAACCGTATTAAGCTTAACGCTTTTTTCATGCAATTTCGATATGAACCTCAACTCAGGAGTTAGAGGTAATGGAAACGTCATTACCCAAGAGCGAACTATTAATGAACCTTTTTCTACTATAAAAGCTACGGAAGGTTTAGATGTGTATTTAACGCAAAGTGATATAGAACGTATAAGCGTTGAAGCCGACGAAAATTTACACGACCTTATTTTAACTGAAGTTGAAGATGGTGTTTTGAAAATTCATACCAAACAAAATATTGGTAAAGCGTCATCAAAAAAAGTAAAAGTAAGTTTTAAAGATATTTCAAGTATTATATCTACAAGTGGAAGTGATGTGTATTCAACAAATACCATTACAGTTGAAAACTTAAATTTAAAATCAACTAGCGGTAGCGATATGAAACTAGATGTAAATACAACAACTTTAAATTGCAAGTCTACAAGCGGAAGTGATTTAAGATTGTCTGGAAAAACCATTAAACTCATTGCGGAAGCCACAAGCGGAAGTGATATTAAAGCTGCTGATTTAATGGCAGAATCTAGCGAAGTGAAAGCTACTAGCGGTGCAGATATAACAGTGAATACCTCTAAAGAATTAACTGCCAGAGCTACTAGCGGTGGTGATGTTAAATATTATGGAAACCCAGAAAAAGTTGATAAAAGTGATAGCTCTTCAGGAAGCATCAGACAGCAGTAAAAACAGAATCAACCAACAGCTAACTAATTATTTCAAACCATCCCATACTTTATTAAAAGTTTGGGATGGTTATTGTTTTATATTTAGTGACTAATATGCTATATCATGTGTCACATCATTAACGCATTTAGCAATTAATCCGTTTTAAAAATGAAGAACTCCCATATAGTATTACTTTTTAGTTTTTTAATTAGTACATTCAGCATGGCTCAAACCACAGATAAAGTAAAAGGAAATAGAAATGTTATTACACAGCTAACCAATATAAATTCATACCATACGATTGCTCTTGATGAAGATTTTGAAATTGAAATCATCTTTAATAAAAATCCTTCGGTAGAAATTGAAACCGATGAAAACTTACATGAGTATATAGCCTTTCAAGTTAGAGATAGCATTCTAACATTTAATAAAACCGCCAAAATCACTTCTAAAAAGAAACTGAATATCAAGGTCACCTATGATGATTTTCTTAGACATATTGAAACGACAGACGATGCAGAAATCACCTCACTTACAACCATGGATTTAAAAAACGCTTCATTAAAAACCAAAGGCTCTTCAAAAGCGGGATTAACTATTCAATCAGACAACTTCAGTTTTGAAGGCGACGATAAATCTAAAGTAAAACTAAACTTAACCAGCGAAAATTGCACTATTAACACAAGTGGGTACAATAAACTAGAAGCACTTATTAACACCTCAAAGTTTTCAGCAACATTATATCAGCGCGCCAATGCCATTATAGAAGGCTCAAGTATTGAGGCTACAATAGATTTAGATAATAACGCTCTATTTAACGGTAAAAACTTCACCCTAAACACGTGTCATGTTATTTGCGAAATTAATAGTGATGCGCACCTTGAAGTTTTGGAAAACATAAGCATTGAAGCATCTGGGTCTAGTTCTATTTATTTATATGAAAATCCAATAATCACTATAAATAAACTTACCGATACATCTAAACTTCAAAAGAAAGTAAAATATAGAACCTCGGGGCGTCAAAACCCATAGAAGGACATAATACCAATTCTGTTATTTTAGATTCCCGTTTTATTCATCGTCTACTATTTTATAATAATGAATTCATGAATCTTTCGATTTCACGGGAATGACAATTTCAATTGAAACCCCAAGGCAGAGCCTCAAGGAATTCTTTTCGATTAAATTGTTCAATACACCCATAACAAAGGATACCTAATGGGCATATTTCTGATTATCTCTGGTTTATTTGGTAATGCAGGCAATTTTTTCCAAATATCAATATAGTCTTCCCTTTCAAACTGCAAACCTCCAAATAACAAAGACGGTTGTTTTGTAGGCCAATCGTCCCAATACATAACATCTTTTTGAAAAGTCCAAAGGTCTTTATTTTTTAAAGATGGAAACATAAATGCCAAGCCTTGTTTTAAACTTTTACCATCTTCCGTTTTATATTGAAACAAATTATCATCTTCAGTAGATATTATTTGTGCCAATCCAAATATGGCATCTAAATTGAAAATAGAGTAGCCATAAGGTTTTGTTCTAGACAATTCTTTAGGGAAACTGCCATCTTTTGCCATTTGTCCAGGTAAAAGTACTTCCTTGAAAAAAGTTCTACAAAAACTCAACTGCCCTTCATTACCAACAAGTTCTGCAAAAGCAGCAACTTGCATGGCCCAACAGGTACTATGATTGTTTCCGTTATCGCGTTCTTTTTTGCCATAATCATGCGTTGTTAACCATGCTAAATAATCTGAAAACCATTGTTTTATTTTGAAGAGTTCTTCAATAGAAATTAATTGTGACTGCTCTACAACTCGAATAGCTTTAGCAACTTCAATCAAATGAATGGTATCTATAATTCCAATACCCCTACCTGTAACGCGACCTTTTATAGCTTGTGCATACAGCAAATTTGGGTTCATTTTGGTTGTTTCATTAACAAACCAAGCTTTTAAATGAGGTATCAAATCCTTGATATACTGTCCATCCTTGGTTACTAAATAAGCGGAAGCTAATGCACCAGAAATCTGGCCTAGCCTAATCATTGCTTTACGATGTGCCACAAAATTATCAGGATTACTTAAGCCATCTTTTCTAATATAGGCACTATCAGGATGTTTTGGGTTTGGCCACCAATAATCGCCTTCAGAATAAAAATCATGCTTGCCTCCTGCACTGCGCTCAGAAAAACTAGCGGTAACCGTTACTGGATTTAGGTTAGAATACCTTTCTGCGGATTTAAGTATATGATTCTTCTCTAATGTAACAACTAAATCAAAATCATAAGAAGACTTTGAACATCCGCTAATAATTATAAAAAGTGTAACTATGCTATATCTATAATACTGCATTAAGAACTGGTTTTAAGATAAAAAATTCACAAACTAATCTATAGTTAAATACGTTCCTTTAAAATTTTGGTTCAAAACCATCATTTTAAGCTGCTTATCTTTTGAATGCCGTTTCACTTCTATAGATGCTTTGCCATTAGCCATTTCAATAGATTCACTACCTGTTGGAGTACCAAGGCTTTTAAAGGTTTCTCCACCTGAAAGGCATTGGAAATACACCCGGTTTTCATAATCTAAACAACGCAAACCTTTACTATCATAAGCAATAGCCGTTACTAAGTAATTTCCATTCTCGAAGATTTTATAGTCTAATTTTAACCCTTTGGCCTTATTGTTTTTAGTAAACCTGTAATTCAACTTCAATTCATCTTTAACGTCTTTACCTTCCTTAGTTTTTCCAACTGAAACCAAAGTATTTTCGCCTTCTTTGAAATTAATATTCCAGTTTAAACCCGCAGCAGGAAACGCTTGAATGTCCCGTTGTTTAGCTCCTAGGCTTTTTCCGTTTAAAAACAACTCCACTTGTGGACAGTTACTATAAACACTAATATCTCTGGCAACGCCTTTTGGCCCCTGACGCTCTGTCCAAGTATGTGATTCTATATATGTAAATGGCTCATCGCTCCAATAACTTTTAAACACATAAAACGCATCTTTTGGGTTACCTGCTCTATCCACCAATCCTTTTTGATTCATGTACGGAATGGCATTTTCTGGTCGTAACGGCGTACCAAAATCCTTAAAAGCCCATTGGATATTTCCAACAAACGTAGTATCGTTTTCTGAAATACGCAGATGCCAATCGAATAAATCGACAATATAATTCTCGCTCCAATCACCAATTTGGGCAATATTAGCAACATCCGTTTGCACAATGGCTTCTTCCCAACCGTCTGCCTGTATTTTTCCCTCGCCAGTTATTGGTGTTTCAGTATGACGTCCTAAATGACTAGACCCGCCGTACTCTGCATGTAAAAAATGAGGGTATTCTGCTTTGTATTGGTCGATAGCTTTTTGGTAGCTTTTATAGCTCCCTGAATACCAACCAGACCAAATGGATGGTGAAAATACATCTACAATATCTGCGCCTTCATAATATTTTCTAATAGCTGTTTTTCGCGATGGATCCAACTCATGCGAATAATCATGTAACTCTTTTAAATACACATTTATGTTTTCTCTATTATCGCCATCTTCAAAATCCGGCAACCAATAAATCTCGTTCCCCATAGACCATAAAATGATACTCGGATGATTAAAATTTTGTTCTATAATTTCTTTCAACATGGTTTTTGTATTGGCTTTCCAAACATCATTTCCTAAACCACCACGACACCAAGGCAATTCATCCCAAACTAGCAAACCCAATTCGTCACAGGCTTTGTACACTTCTGGATCTTGTGGATAATGTGCCAGACGCACAAAATTCGCACCCATATCCTTAATGAGTTCTATATCTGTACGATGTTGGGCATTGCTCATTGCAGCTCCTACCCCAGCATGTTCTTCGTGCCTATGTGTACCTCTTAAAAGCAATCGCTTTCCGTTAAGATAAAATGCACCATGATCTTTAAACTCAAACCATCTGAAACCAACGCGGTCGGATATTTTGTCTTTTACCATTTCATTTTCAACCAATTCTACTAAAAGCGTGTATAAATTAGGATTATCGGTGCCCCAAAGTTTTGGGTTTTCTATCGTTTTAAAATTGATTTCTGAAGTATTATCAGTGATATCAAAAAGTGATGATTTTATAGATTTACCATTGGCGTCCAACAAAGATGCTTTTACTTTTAAATTTGAATTGTTATCAGCATTATTAACTGAAACAGTTGCCTGTAATTCGGCATTTGACGCTGAAACTTTTGGTGTTGTGATTTTCAAATTTGAGACATACTGATCAGGTAAAGTTTCCAACCAAACATCTCTAGTAATACCACCAAAAATAAAGAAGTCACTTTTTTGGGACGGTATAATCTCTGGATCATAACCGTTATCAGCTCGCACTAAAATGATATTACTTCCTATTGAAATAGCTTCGGTAATATCAATTGTAAAACCAATATACCCTCCAACATGACCTCCAACTTTTTTTCCATTCACATACACTTCACTGGTAATATTGACACCTTCAAAATACAATTGATAAGTAAAACCTGAAATGATTGAAGACACATCCATTTCTTTTTTATACCAACTTCCACTTCGTCTGTAACCTGCTTCTAAATCTGTAGCATCTAATGCATTCCAACTATGTGGTAAATTTATGTTTTCCCAATCATTTTGCTTCAAAGCATCATCTATACTTTTAGTGTCATTTTCCAAATACAGCCAATTGTCATTAATATTGACTTTGCTCCGTTCTTGATTTTTTTCTTTGGAAGAAACCCCGCAAGACATGATAACGAAACAAACCAAAAGAAGGCTAATAATTTTAAATGTTGGACTTTTATATATCATCTGTTATACATCTTTTAATCTCAATAAGGTTTCTAAATAATAATAATCTCCATAGACTATAGGCTCATCCATTTCTGATCTTTTCGACCAATCTCCAAAACTATGGTCTAAAATAAAGGGAATATCTACATCACTGGGCAAAATATATTTTGATGATGTCATGGTGTTTGCTACTTTCTTGCTGTAATTCAAATAATCCTCATTTTTGGTATATCCATAAAGTTCCACCAAGGCAGATGCAACTATTGCCCCCGCTGACACATCTCGTGATGCATTGGGTATATTAGGGGCATCAAAATCCCAATAAGGAATACCATCTTCTGGTAAATTTTTATGATTTAAAAAGAAACCTGCCGTTGCTATAGCGCGTTCTAAATACTTAGGGTCTTTTGTGTAACGATAGGTCATGGTATACCCATAAATAGCCCAGCCTTGACCTCGTGCCCAAGATGTTTCATCACCAAAACCTTGATGCGTTACTTTCATTCTTGGCTGAAGCGAAATAGTATCATAATCAACAACATGATAACAACTATTATCTGGTCTAAAATGATTTTTAAGTGTGGTATTTGCGTGGGTTACTGCTAGTTTATGAAAGGTACTATCTCCTGAAATTTTAGTAGCCTCGAAGAGTAGTTCCAAATTCATCATATTATCAATGATTACTGGAAATTGCCATACATCTCTATTAAAATCCCACGAGCGTATGCTCCCTATCTTTTTATTAAAACGGGTGCTTAATGTGGTAGCACTTTCAACGATGATATCTTTATAGGTTTGATTATCTGCATGTTTTAATCCATTTCCGAAGCTGCAAAACACTTTAAAACCCATGTCGTGGGTTCTGTCGTTATACTTTTCTTTTTCTATGAAAGCAGTCCAATGTTTAGCTTTTGTCTTAAAGTCTACATTTCCTGTTAACTCATAAATTTGCCATAGATTACCTGCAAAAAAACCACTAGTCCAATCTTTTGATGGCACTTTTTTAATTTCTTGTTTTTCATGCGAAAAACTTCTTGGGAATGCTAAAGAATCTACTTTGTAGTGTAAAAGTTTATCGTACCTATTTTCTAATTCTTTTTGTGGATTGTATTGTTCTTTAGTTTCCGTTTTACAAGAAACAAGAACACTTAATAATATAAAAAATAACTTAAAGCAATGTTTTTTCATCATAAAATTTAATGTCATATGTTATGCGTTTCAAATGTATTTTAATTGTTGCAAATAGAAATACAAAAAAGGGGGTAAAATTGTACATCCCTTTATTTAAAGAAACTAACGCAATGGTTTTATATTTTTTTCTTTAAAACTAAAATTGGGTTTACAACTTAGAAAAAAAGTTACAAACCCAATTAATAGAATTCAAATAGATTATATTAAATCTATTCAATATTTTTAGTAATAAAGTTTTTATAACACCTCTAAATGAGGTATTATATTTTTTTCATCCTTAGGTTTGCAAATGTTAAAAATGCAAACCCGAGAACAAAAATCAACTAAACTAACACTAATCATAAATCTCCTAACTAGTAATTAGGGTTATTTGGTAATAAATTAGGATTTCTAGCTAACTCATCTGAAGGTAATGGATATAAATAATCTTGATTCTCATCAAAGCCAGGTTTTGCTCCTTCTAAACCTGAAGCAGAAAACACTTCTGGTCCCATTCTTCTTCTAGCAATGTCATACCATCTTTTAAACTCAAAGGCAAGCTCCCATTTACGATCTTCTAAAACCATTGTTCTAAAATCGTCTTTTGATAATCCAGAAACGTCTGCAGGAAAAGCTGAGGGAGTTGAACCTAAAGCACCATCTCTTGCTCTTTTTCTAACTCTGTTTACATAACCCTCTGCCTCTGTAGTTCCTGGTGTCACTTCGTTTAATGCTTCAGCAGCTATTAACAATACTTCTGCATAACGAATCATAGAATAGTTGTTCTGTGACGCTCTACCATTTCCGTTAGCAGTGACTCCTGTATGACGGGTATATTTTGCAATATGTGGGCGATTTACACCTCTACCGCTGGCACCACTCTCCTTAAAAACAGTATAAGGTTGTACGACACCATTAAAAACGCCTGTATCATCTAAACTAACCGATTTTCTATAATCTCCGTCATCCCAAGTATTATATACTTCAAGAGATGGAACACCAACTGACCAGCCTCCTCCAAGACCATATTGTTCGTCATTTCTAAGCCCCGTTAATGCCGGTGCATAATCTTGACCTAAATCACCATCTCTAAATCCATTAAAATCTAATGCAAATATTGGTTCTTTAGAACCATCTATTGTAGTTGCATCAAATAAATCTTGAAAATCTGGTTCTAAACCTAAGCTGTATATTCCTTCATTATCAATAACACCTTTAGCTTCTGCATACGCTTTTGGATAATCTCCCATAGTTAAATACACTAAAGCTAAATAAGAGTGAGCTGCTGATTTAGCAGGTATAGATCTCGCATCTTGTGTATTTGGCAACCATATTTTAGCAAACCCTAAATCTGCAATAATGTTTGTGTACACATCAGCTGCTGATGTTTTACTGATAGCACCAGCTGCTGCCGCATCAGTTACAGGTGCATCTAAATAAGGAATATCTCCAAATTGTCTTACTAAATGAAAGTATGCAAAAGCTCGTGCAAAATAAGCTTGTGCAACTACTGGGTTTTTCAACTCATCAGCTACACCTATTAGTTCTGCTCCGGCAATAGCCTGATTAGCAGCTGCTATAATTTGATACACTCTATTCCAATAGCCCGAAATCATTCCATTATCAGTTGGAACATTAAATTCGTCATGCTCAATTCTTCTTGTCGATGTTGTTGGGTCACCAATAGCTACCATATCACTACGTAACATAAGCGGTAATGACATTTTTCTCCCCCAAAAGTCTTCATCAGTCATGTGTCCGTAAGTACCATTAACAGCTGTTTGTAAATCAGCAACACTGTTAAAAAAGCCTTCTGGCGCTAATAAACCTACTGGCGCTTCTTCTAAATCTGAACACCCTAATATTGATATTCCTATCAATAAGAGTAAATATTTGTATGTTTTCATTTTATATTTTTTTAATTAAACTTATTAAATTTACGATTAAAATTTCAAATTAACGCTGAAAGTAAAAGACTCCACATTTGGATAATTCCCAAAATCAAACCCATTTGTTGTGTTACTTTCTTCGCTTCCCGCTTCACCTGATCCAAAATAACTCACTTCAGGATCTAATCCAGAGTAGTTTGTAAAAGTCAACAAATTCTGTCCACTAAAAGATAATCTAACGCTATCCATTCCTAACTTCTCAACAACATTTGAAGGTAAATTATAGCCTATGGCTATATTTTTTAATCTAATATAACTTCCATCTTCAACAAAGCGAGAAGAAATCTCTTTTCCTCTAAGTTTGGCACGTGGTATATTTGTGTTTGTATTACTTGGAGTCCAAGAGTTTAATACATCTGTTGTAGCATTCGAATCTCCATTAAACAACTGAACAGCCGTAAGGTTCATGATATCACCACCTTGAACACCTTGAAAAAAGATGTTTAAATCAAAGTCTTTATAAGTAAAGTTATTTGTAATACCCATTGTCCAATCTGGGTTAGGGTTTCCTATTATTTTTTGATCTGCAGGAGTAATTTCACCACTTTCATCTACATCTGCAAATAATTGATCTCCGGCTTCAGCTCCAGGTAAAATAGCTGTACCTGCTGGTAAAGCACCGCCTTGGTAGACACCTTGATAATCATAGCCCCAAAAAACACCAACAGCTTCACCTTCTCTTAGAACGTGCGTACGATCTATGTTAAAATAACCTGGAGAAGCATCTTGAAATAAGTCTTGACCATCTAACAAAGTAACAAATTCATTTTTGTTCGTAGACCAATTAAAATCTGTAGTCCATGTAAAATTATCGTTACTTATGTTTCTCGTATTTAAATTAATTTCAAATCCTTTGTTATTAACCTCACCAACATTTTTTAAACTAGCAGGCGTTAGAAAACCAAAATATTCTGGCTGGCTCTGGTCATTTATTAAAAGGTCTTTAGTATCAATGTTATAATAGTCTAAAGAAAGTGAAATTTTACTATTGAATAAACCTAAATCTAAACCGATGTTTGTTTGATAAGAAGTTTCCCATTTTAAATCTGGATTGGCTGCTTGATCAGGAGTAACTGCACTTACGGTCTGTCCATTAGTAACTGCATAAATGTTATCAAATTTTGCTAATGACTCATAAGGTGATATACCTTGGTTACCAGTTAAACCATAACTAGCTCTTAGCTTTAAATTTGAAATAGTTTCATGATTTTTTAAAAAGTCTTCATTTGAAATTTTCCAACCTATAGCACCTGATGGGAAAATAGCATATTTCTCGTTAGCAGCAAAGTTAGATGCTCCATCTCGTCTTACAGTAGCTGTTAATAAATACTTATCATCATAATCGTAATTCAATCTTCCGAATTGAGATTGAATTTCTGATATTGATAAAGATGATGTTGGTATTAACTGTACTGAACCACCACCTAAATTATGATAAGAAAACGAATCAGAGGTAAATCCTTGAGCACCTGCTGCGAATCTTTGAGTATTATTTTTTTGATAAGAATAACCTGCTAATACTGTTAAATCTCCTTTCCCTATTTCTCTTTTATAAGTTAAGTAATTTTCACTCAATAGGATTGTTCTCTTAAAATTTTCTATTATAGCTCTACCGCCTGTACTTCCTCCAGCTGTAACAATTAATGTTGATGGTCTAAAAAGACCAAAAGTTTCATTTCTTGTACTATATCCAAAAGTAGTTTTAAAAGTAAGACCTTCTATGATATCATAATTTGCATATAAGTTTGCTCTATAATTATCTGTTTTAGTTTCATTTACAGCTTCAGTAGCAATGGCATACGGATTATCCACATTATCTCCTACAGAGTTAATTGTATTTAACCCGTTTGCATCTTGTATTCCTAAATCTGGTGCAAATCTAAAGGTTAATCCAACAACATCATCTCCACCACCATTTGCAGTTTCGCCAGTTGATTGAGTAGGAACTCCATCTTTAGCACCTCTACTACCAAAAAGATTAAGGCCTAATTTTAATTTATCAGTTACTTGTGCATCAATATTTGACAAGAAAGATATTCTTTCAAATTCAGAATTTATAATAACCCCGTCTTGTTTAAAATAATTAGCAGAAGCATAAAAGTTTATGTTATCACTTCCTCCTGAAAAAGAGAATTGATGATTCGCAGTACTTCCTGAGTCGTAAAGTAAGTTCTGCCAATCTGTGTTTGCATTTCCTGGAGTATAACCAGGATTTAATGCTGTTTGATAAGATGCAAATTGATCTGCGTTTAATAAATCTAATTCACTTGAAGTATTTTGAATAGAATAATTAGAATTAATTTCAACAGTTAATTTACCGCTTCTACCTTTTTTAGTAGTTACTAAAACAACTCCATTCGAACCTCTAGAACCATATATAGCGGTTGCAGAAGCATCTTTTAACACCTCCATAGATTGAATGTCATTTGGCTGTGGCATAGTTGCACCTACAAAACCATCTACAACAATAAGCGGCGCACTACTTGCATTAATAGACGTATTACCTCTAATTTTTATATTGATAGGTGCTCCAGGCTCACCACCATTATTAGATTGCACAACTACCCCAGCTGCTCGTCCCTGTAATGCTTGTGCTGCATCTAAAACAGGGAATGCATTTAATTCTTCAGATTTTACTGAAGATACCGCACCTGTTACATCACTTTTTCTACGAGATCCATAACCAACAACGACAACTTCGTCTAGTGAAGCCAAATCTTCTTTTAAAGCTACATTTATTGTATTTGAATCGCCTACTGCAACTGCTTTGGTTGCATACCCTATATAGCTAAATAATAAAGTAACATCGTTTCCGCTTACCTCTATAGTATAGTTTCCATCAAAATCTGTTGAGGCCCCTTTACTAGTTCCTTTGACAATAACATTAACACCTGGCAGCGCCATACCATCGGCTTCTGCGGTTACAGTTCCCTTTATCGTTTTTTGTTGGGCATTCAAAGTAAACGCAAAACAAAATCCTAATAGTAAAAGGAATGTCTTCTTTAATTGTTTGTTTTTTCTCATTTGTTTGTTTGTTAAATTTAGTTAATCTGTTAGCTTAAAAAAATAATTAATAAACCGAATACAATAATGATAAAGACTAATAATCCTTCAACATATCTTTTATTCAATTTGTTGTTTTTCATAATAATTTATTCTATAATCTTCATATATACCTGGGTTTATAGGTTAATGGTAAAAGTAAATTAAAAGTGGAGTTCAAAAATTCAAAATAGGTATACTATTGTACAAAATTCGATTTTCAACCTTATTTACATTCATTCAATTAATTGGTTTTCCAAATTGGTTTTCCAAATTGGTTTTCCAAATATACAAAAAAATATTAAACCAAAACACGGTTCTATTTAGAGTAGGGATTTTTTTACCCTTAATTATTAAGAAGATATATAATGGAGTTACTAATAATCAAAAAATTTATTAGCATACTGTGTTGGGGTTTCACCAAATTTCTTTTGAAAACACTTGCTGAAATACTTTGGGTTCTTAAAACCAACTTTATTGCTTACCTCTGAGATGTTTATTTTTCCCTGTTCTAATAATTGGGCGGCACGCCGCATTCTAAAATGCTGAATGAAACCATTTGGTGTAAAATTTGACCAGGCTTTTGTTTTGGTAAACAACATGGTTCTGCTTACTCCTAATTCTGAACAGAAATACGGAATATCAAATTCTTCATTACCTATATTGTCTTCAACAATTTGAAGTGCATTTTTATAAAGTTTCTCATCATACGAAGAAATAATAACTTCATTTGGCTGCAATGGGTCATTTGATGAAAATTTTTCCTTTAATCTAAAACTCGCATCTAACAAATTCTTAATACGAAATTTAAATTCTTTTACATTAAAGGGTTTACTAATGTAATCATCTGCCCCACTTTCCAAGCCTTCCAATTTATATACTAATGATGAACGCGATGTTAACAACACAATAGGAATGTGGCTGGTTTGCAAATCTTGTTTTAATACAGAGCATAATTCTGTTCCTGCCATTACCGGCATAACCACATCGCTAACAATTAAATCTGGCGCTTCTTTTTTAGCAATTTTAAAGGCTACTTTGCCGTTTTCTGCTTCAAGAATATTATAATCATCTTTTAACAGACCACGCATAAATTTCCTAAGTGGTTTATTATCTTCTACTAAAAGAATCGTTAACTTTTCTTCGGCAGGTATTTCCGCTGCTATATCATCTTCAAGAATAACAAAGGGTTCCTCTAATTGTGTTACGTATTGAGATACATCATCGCTAAACTTGAAATCTTTTATAATTTCGTCTTCCGTTAAATGTTCATGCCCCAAAGGAAGTATTACCGAAAAAACAGAACCTTGGGCATTATCATTTTTACTCACACTGATTTCTCCTTTGTGTAAATTGACAATATTTTTTGCTATGGAAAGTCCGATGCCAGTCCCTTTGTTATAATTGTTATCTGGCTTATTATTTACTGCAACTTCAAAGAAACGCTCAAAAATCTTATCTTGATATTCTTCGGCAACACCTACTCCAGAATCTTCTACTCGAATTATTATTTTTCCATTTTCCTGCGTAACCCTAATAGCTATTTTTCCATTTTTTGGAGTGTACCTAAACGCATTTGAAATCAAATTATAAAACACACGCTCTAATTTGTATCGGTCGTAATAGACCAAAATCTCTTCATCTGTGGTATGAAAACCATAATCATAATCGCCATCTTTAGCAAATTCACTAAAGGATAGATAAATCTCTTTTAAAAACTTAACAATATTTCCTTCAGCTGCTTCCAACTTAAAAAGATTATTTTCCAGCTTCCTAAAATCCATCAGACGATTGATAAGTTTTAGTAAATGATTGGCGCTACTTTCTACCACCAATAGTTTTTTATACATACCGCTACTACCTTTATACCCTTCAAGTATTTGATGCAATGGTCCCAAAATCAAGGCCAAAGGTGTTCTGAACTCATGGGAAATATTAGTGAAGAATTCTAGTTTTGCTTTGTTTACTTCTTTGGTTCTTTCGGTTTCAATATGTTCTAATTCTAATTCGTGTCGAAGTTTTGTTTTCGATTTCAAAATGGTCATTAAAAAATACAGCGCTGTCAAAATCACCAATCCATACAATAAAAATGCCCACCAACTCCGCCATGGTGCCGGGTTTAATTGAATTTTTAATTGTGTTGCATTAGTATTCCATACATTATCACTATTAGCTCCTTTGACTTCAAAAATATAATCTCCTGGATTTTGAATGGTATATGAAGCGGTACTACCTGTAGTTAAAACCCATTCCTTTTCAAGCCCTTTTAGACGGTATTGATAATGGTTGTTATTAGAATTAATAAAATTTGGCATTGCAAAAGACACGCTAAAATTACCTTGGTCATAAGATAACTTTAATGACTCCGTAAACGGAATGGTTTTTTCTAAAACGGCATCCTCATCACTTAAAACCACAGATTTATTCTTGATTTTAAAATCTGTTATAATAACTTGTGGAGCATATCTGTTAGTTGTTAACTTTTCAGAATCAAAATAAGTAACACCAGCCGGGCTCCCAAAATAAAATTCTGCCGTCCCCGTTTTCAAACTTGCATTATCATTGAACTCATTACTTATAAGACCTTCCTTTTGATTGAAAAACGTGGTGTTTTTTGTTTTAATATTGAATTTCACTAAGCCTTGATTTGTACTTATCCAAAGGTTTTTAGAGGCATCTTCAAGTATACTGCGAACCGCTGAAATCATTTTATTATCAACTGACAATTTTATAGACTTAAAATCTGAGTCCTGAAATACAAAAAGGCCTTTTGCTTTTGTACCAACCCAAATTTGTTTATTGGAATCTTCAAAAACAGTCAGAACATCATCACCATACTGAAGGGCAAAATCATAAAAATAATTGGTAACCTTTCCGTTTATATCTATTTTGTTAAGTCCTTTTTCCGCGCCAACCCAAACGTTTTGTTCCGCATCAATTTCCAAAGCACGGACTAAATTGCTTGATAAAGAATTGTACCCGTCTTCATTAAAACCAAAAATTTGAACAGCTTTGGTATTAACATTATATTTTACTAATCCTTTGCCAAAAGTACCCAACCACATATTTTGCTCCTGGTCCTGTTTTATGGCATATACCCCAACATTGTTTAAATAATCCTTAAGGTTTTCAGATAACATAGATGTATCAAAACTCAGTGACTTAGGATTATAAACCGTTATACCACTATTAAATGTTCCAATCCATAGTTTATCATTTTTGGACAACATCAACGATTTAATATTGTTATCAGAAAGTTGAGGCGTATTTCCCTTATTAATGTATTGATAGGCATTATCCCTTTTATCAAGAACTGTAATCCCCCCACCTTCGGTTCCGAAGAAAATAGCATCTTTATAATTTTCAATGGAACTCACTACATTATAACTTAATCCTGTTTTATCAGGGTTTTGTGTGATACTTACAAAATTCACATTGGATTGGTCCCAAATATTCACCCCTCCGTAATAAGTACCTATCCAGACAGAACCTTTTTCATCCTTAAATAAGGATTTTATGGAGTTCTTGCTTAAACTTTTAGAATCAGCAATATTGTTAGTTAACAATGTTATATCTCTACTTTTATTTGCAATCTGAAGCCCGTTATAAGTACCAAGCCATAATTGATTGTTATCATCAAAAAGCAATTGTCTTACATTTTTATTATTACCATTTAAAGCTTCTGCAGAAAAATAAGGGGATATCTTTTCTGTTTTCGGGTTATATTCCAAAACACTCATATCTTTAGTTGCCAACAATAAGTCTCCCTTTGGGTTTTCGACTAAATCCTGAACATGCAAGGCCTCACTTCCTATACTGGTTTTAAATTGAAAATTATCATTCTCTCTATCTCTTAGTGTTCTTACTCCTGTTGTTGTTCCTATAAAAATTGATGCATTTTGAGTTTCAAGAATGGATAAAACATAATCGTTTTTTAAGAAATTCTTAAATGAATCTGTAGATTTATCATAAACCGATAGCCCGTTAGACGTTCCAATCCATATGGTACCATTGGACAGTTGCTTAATGGTCAATACGGTATTATTGCTCAAAGATGTCTTTTCTTGATTATGAAAATAGCGTTTGAAAATATTGGTTTTTGGATTATATTTATTGAGTCCATTGTATGTGCCAACCCAAATAAAACCATCTTTATCTTGTTGAATGGCAAGAATATCATTATTGCTTATTGATGCTGGATTATCAACTTCGGTTCTATAAACTGTGAACTTGTTACCGTCATATTTATTTAACCCATCTCGGGTACCTATCCAAATTTGCCCCAAGTTATCTTGATGAATGGCAATAGCCGAACTTTGAGATAAACCTTCAGCAGTAGATAAATGTGCAAATTGATAAGTCTTTGTTTGTGAAAAACCCAGAAATACAAAGCAAAAAACAAATAACAAAGTAAGACGTCTAAACATTGAAATTATTAGAATTTAACCACAGCAAGGTAATAAAGATTAAACATAGAATTAAGGAATCATTGGTTTTTCAATCGGTTTTTCAATCGGTTTTTCAATTGGTATCTATACAATGAAGGTACAGCTTCTGTAGGTTTATTAACGGATTCGATATGTGCCATAGGCTCATAGTTTACATCCAAATTATGATTTCCGTTAACACCAATAATTCTTGCATAAGGTCCATCTTTCATACCATTTAAAAGCACAGGTTCCGTTTTACCTAAACCTTCTAAAACATCAACATGAATGTTCCAAAACGTACTATATGCACCATGTGATGGTTTCCAGTAACCGGCACCGCCTCCAGTAAATAACGGGTAACTTCTATCTGGATTTGGTGTTAAATGAACTTTAATATTATCAAACAAATTTTGATGATTCGCACCAGAATGTTGGTCTAAAATAGGATCAACAAAAACCTCGCAATCTAAATACACACTCTTTGTAGCAAACGTATTAAAGCTTAAAGGATGTACCGCTTTATTATAAACTTTTATACCTTGAGCCAACACATTATAAGTACCCTGCATCATTACGGTATAATGCGCAAAATTCTCGCCTTTGGTGGTCACATTTTTAATAGTAACATTCGCTATTTCTTCACTTAAAATACCACTATCAGCATTTTCAATAACCACATTATTCACCCAACTGTTAAAAACGCGTGTTAAATAAATGCCATTAAAACCAGGCTCTACATGATGTGCTACTCGTGGCGACTTCGGGAAAGTGATTTTTAAATGTTCAATACCTAATTCTTCCAAATGCTGCCAAATAACTAATTGCGCTTTGTAACTTGATTTTATATCTATCGTGAGTGGACTATTAATCGTTACCATGTTTCCTGAAATTTCAGAAATCCTTACTTGCTGCTTTACTAATGGTAAGTCTGGGAAACTCCAATGATGAGACCCCACTTGAACCTCTTGATTTTTGTATAAATCGTCGATTATTTTTCCTTTTTCACCATCTTTATTGAAAATTTGTAATTCCACTACATCTCCAACCTTTACATTTTTTACTTCGGAAACCTTAAAACTTAATGCACCTCGCTTTCCATTTAAAACTTTAGCAACCACATCATACGGTTTTTCATATTTCTGAAGGTATGATTTTACACGAACACCAGGCACTTTTGTCCAGATAAATCCTCCAGCCCAAGCATACTGCGAAAACGGCAAATCAATATTGTTTTCCTTCTCTCCTTGTCGCTTGTCAAATTCTAACAAATACTCACGAAGCTCCTGCAATACCTCTGGGTTCTCGGCATACATTAAAGGTCTAGGACAATAAATCTCTGTTCCATTAGGGCCTGTTCCTGCACCTCGTAATACAAAATGACTGCGTTCTAAATACAGAATATCACTTAAAATAAGTCGTCCAGATGGTAGTTGTAATGTGACTTTTCCTTGAATCTTTGACGTTTCTTCAATCGCTTTTTTCAATGCTTTAGAATCGTCTAATCCGTCATTTGCTATCACACCATAATCAAATGCATTTATAACTTTCCCAAAGTTCATGGGGCTGTTTTTTTCTCCATTATGATAGCCTGCAAAACTGAAATCTGGAAGATAATTGGAATCGTTTACAGATTTATTTTGAAGTATTTCTGGTAATTGTTGTCCTAAAACAGAAGTTACACTTACAAAAAACAAGAACAATACTGGTATAATACGTGGGTGGTAAAAGTATAGCATTAGATACTAATTATTTTTAAGGGATTACAAAATGTATTTTGTAAATATAGTTTTTACTTGGTATTCTAGAGTCCTGAATCAGGGGTGTAATTGTTCTAATTATTGCACTGAATATGTTTAGTACATGACAAAAATCAAATTAACTTTCAATAAATAGTAATAATCTCACTGAAATTGAGACCGATATTATTAAACTGCCGATAATTAGTGTTTGGACGGAAACACTAATTAATAACACCATTTGCCAATTGATATTACTGGTATAAATCCTATTTACTTTTTATAAAACACAAAAGCCGTTTTGTAATATATACAAAACGGCAGTTTATAAAAATTATAAAAAATATTTAAATCCCTAAACCTTGTCCACCACCAACTTGTATAGTTTCAGCAGTTAAAAAAGCAGCATCATCACTTGCTAAGAATGAAACAACAGAAGCTACTTCTTGTGGCTGACCTAATCTTCCTAATAAAATATTGTTCTTCCATGAAGCGAATACTTCTGGCTTAGTAGATTTAATTTCTTTATGAAATGGCGTATCAATAGTACCAGGAGATACAGCGTTTACTCTAATTCCGTATTCAGCAAGATCCTTTGCCAATGCTCTTGTTATGGCATGAACTCCCGCTTTAGATGTTCCATAAATACCAGCTCCAGGGCCACCCGCATTCCAACCTGCAATTGATGTGTAGTTGATAATTGAAGCATTTTTACCCTTTTTAAGAAATGGAATAGCCGCTCTTGATGCAAAAAATGTTGAATCAAGGTTTAATGCCATTACAAATCTGTAAAATTCAGTAGTCATTCCTTCAAACCTAGATCTTCCGCCTAAACCTCCAGCATTATTTACTAGAAGATCAATTTTACCGTACTTTTCACCAATTTTATTGATGTTTGCAGTTACTTCTTCTTCTTTAGTAACGTCGAATCCGTAATATTCAGAAGTGATTCCTTCTACAGCAAGCTCTTCAACTCTTTTAGCTCCTGCTTCGTCTTCAATACCGTTTAATACCACAGTGTATCCGTCTTTACCTAATCTTTTTGCTACCTCGAAACCAATACCTCCTGTAGCTCCTGTAATTACTGCTACCTTACTATTTAAATTGCTCATATTTATAAATTTATTTTTATTACTTAATTATTGATTATTAATATTACTCTGTTGTTTCTCTTACTGGTCCTATATTTTTTATAAACATAAATATTGATAAAACCCCTAATACCACTGCTACACATATGGCAATAAATGCAGGCGTGTATGAACTTGTTGTAATTTGCCCAACAAACCAATTCATTATCATTGGTGATACTGCTGCTACGGTTCCTGCTAATCCAGCTAAAGTACCTACAGATGGCCCTCTAAATAGGTCGCTCGATATGGTTTGTATATTACCAATTGCAAATTGAAATCCAAATAATGCAAGTCCAGCTAAGTAAATAAAAGTCATAAAGTTGTTCTCTCCAACAAACGTAATTATACACACAAAGGCTATCAATATTAAAAGACCTCCTACGGAAATAGTTGCTTTTCTAGAGAAGTCTACAGAACGCTTTTTCATTAACTCTCCTGCAAACATACCCCCTAGAATACTGCCAACTGCGGCCATTAAATAGGATATCCACATTGTAGCTGCAATTTCCTCAATACTCAAACCAAATTTATCATTTAAATAAATTGGCAGCCATCCTGCAAAAAACCACCAAATTGGCTCTATAAAGAAACGACAAGACAATACGCCCCAGGATTCTTTATAACTTAATATTTTAGCCACACTTAAACTTTTAACTTTTTTATTATGAATAAGCTCATCCTTTTCTATTCTATCTGCTATTATTAGGCTTCTTTCTTCTTCGGTTACCCATGGGTGTTTTTCAGGTGTAGATTTGTTTAAGAACAACCATGGAATTACCCACAGCATTCCAACTGCCCCTAAAATTATATATGTTGTTTTCCATCCAAATTGCGTATACAAGAAAACAATTACAAAGGGCGCTATAACATTTCCTATAGACGCGCCAGCATTAAATATACCTTGCGCTGTTGCCCGCTCTTTAATCGGAAACCATTCGCCATTACTTTTTACTGCTCCTGGCCAGTTACCAGCTTCACCTATTCCTAACAAACCTCTAAAAATAGAAAGCGTTATTATTCCTCTAGCAAATGCATGAAAGGCTGATGCCACAGACCATATAATAATAGAAACGGTAAAACCTAATCGTGTACCTATTTTATCATATAATTTACCAGACGCAAATTTCCCTAAGGCGTAACAAGCCATAAATACGTTTAGCATAATGGCATAATCAGACTTATCCATGCCTAAGTCCTCTCCCATTTCGGGCCATAACAATGCAAAAGCCGTTCTATCAATATAATTTATAACGGTTGCTATAAAAATTAATGTAATAATCCACCAACGTAATCCTTTAATTTTCATGTCTTAATGTTTTTTCATTATTATCTATGCACGACTACTTTGTAATCATGAATTGAGTATACAGATATTGATTTTGTTTACTCTTTTTTAAAATTTATTTTAAGAAATACTATTGGTAGAATTTCTTCCCTCCTAATATTTTATTATTCTTTTGAAAAATAAAAGCGTGCATTTCTTATTTTTCAAACTCATTTATTTTTATTTCACATTATAGCAATACTGATATAATACTCTAAAATGATCTTTCATTTTTTGCTTTGCTAATTTAGGGTCTTGGTTTTTTATAGCTTCATAAATTTCTGTATGCTCCTTAACGCCTTCAACAGCTTGATCTGTATCACAGACATGATATTTTTCAAAATCAATAAGAATTTGTGGCGTAATTGACAACATAAACATATTTATAGTCGCATTACCACTTGCTTTTGCAATAGCAAGATGAAACAACAAATCTTCTTGTACAGCATCTTCACCAGATAGCGCAACAGATTCATAGGCATCTAAAGCTTCTTTTATTTTTTCTAAATCATCTTCTGAACGTCTTAATGCTGCTAACCTTACCGTTTTAAGTTCTAATAAAATTCTTGTTTCTACTAACGATTTAAAATCTGGATCTTCAAGCCTTAAAATATCATCAACCATCCCGTTAATAGCCACGGCTCCAATATTTGCAATAAAAGTTCCACTTTGAGGAATCGATTTTAATATGCCATAAAATTCTAATTTCTGAATAGCTTCTCGTATATTACTTCTACTTACACCAAACTTTTCAGACAACATTCGTTCTGAGGGCAATTTATCTCCAGGTTCTAAATTCTTATAATTGATTAATACTCTAATTTTATCGATTATAGCATTTTGTATGTTTTGATTATCTCTAATTATTATTGTTTCTAATTTCATGTGTCTTATTTTAAAAAACTGGTTTACCAAATATTTATGCTAAATGTAACAAAAAAATACATAAACCTATTTTTTCTTCTTATTTGTTAAACTTTACTGGCTAAATTTAGCCAGTAAACCTTAACTTCAAACTAAATAAAAAAACCAACTCAAATAACATTTTAATCACTGATTATTAATGTGATATTTCTAAATCATAATATTTAACTCTTGAAAAAGCATTAGCATCTAATGATACCAGATAATTCCCTGCCTTAAAATAATTTTCAAAAACACTCCACTTTTGAATGTGGATATCATTGTAAACTACTGACTCATTACCATTTAAAATCACTTCCATCCTTCCGCTTTCTACTTTTACTTCTAAAGTAAACTTCTCAAAACCGACATATTCTGAAAAAGTATGTCCTGCATCATCGCCCCAAGAGTCCGTTTTTAAAATATCGGTACCTGAAGCATTCAAGTCTTTTAAAACTTTGGTTTTTACTCTAACCTTACCACCAGTCCAATATATTTTTAACATAGGTGGCGCATTATTATCTTTTTGACCGATTAAATCACGTTGACCGTCTGTTAATCTACCATGGATTTGCATAATAATTGTTCTATGGTAATTACCATTATTGTCTTTTGAAATTTCATCCATTGATAGCGTTCCCTTCATATGTCCACCTTGAGCGAAAGTCCAATTTGTTTTACCGCCATCATTCGGATTTATTAGTTCCCTTAACTCTGTTCTAGAATACGATGAGTTAGCTGTTGAAGCTCCTGGATATGTGTAAAATACTAGCGCTCCATTTATAGAATCATTATAAAAGAAAGGCTTCAAAGTTTCGTTAGTTGCATAATCCAAAATCTCTGGTGGCTTTACTTCGTCTGGTTTCCCGATAGGTAATGTAACTTTCCAATTGTTTAGATTAATTTCGGGTAATTTGGAAGTTATCTCTTCCTCTTCAGTAACATCATCATCCACATCTTCATTACCAACAGCAACAGGCACATCATCAGAACCTCCATTCATACAGCTAAAGTTAAGGCCAGCAATAAGAACTAAAAAAGTTCCTAAAAAAAGCATTTTAATATGGTTTGGTGTTGACATTATATTTATAATCTAAAATTTGAATTAATGACTTACTTCTAGTTCGTAAAACCTAACTTTTGAAAATGAACCTTCATCTCTTGATTGAAAATAGTTGCCTGCTTTAAAGTAGTTTTCGAAAACACCCCATCTACGTATATGAATGCTTTCATAAACTTTAAATTCATTACCATTTAAAACAATTACCATTTTACCTTCTGACACCTTTACTTCAAGTGTGAATTTTCTAAATCCTACTTCTTCTTCAAAATTAAATCCGTCGTCATTATCCCAAGCATCTTCGTGTAATAATTCTTCATCAGTTGCATTCAGATTTTTGAGCACCTTGGTTTTAACTCTTATCTTCCCTTTATCCCAATAAATTTTCAACATTGGTGGTGCATTATTATCATCTTCACCTATTAAATCACGTTGTTCGTTAGTTAAACGCCCATGAATTTGCATGATAATGGTTCTGTGATATTTCCCATCAGAATCTCTGGTGGTTGCATCCATGGCCAATTTACCCTTCATATAAGCTCCATCAGCAAACGTCCAATTGGTATTATTATCACCTGGCACCATTTGTTCTCTTAATTCTGACCGTGTATACTTAGTATTTTTGGTTTTGGAATCAGTTGGCATAGCGTGAAACACAATAGCTCCTTTTGTAGAATCTATATACATGTAAGGTTTAGCTATCTCATTTGATGCGAAATCTAAAATCTCTGGTGGGTTTATTTCAATGGGCTTCCCTTCTTCATTTGCTACTGGCAAGGTCACTTTCCAGTGACTTAAATCAATTTTTGGAAGTTTTACCTTCTTCTTTTTTTTCTTTTTATGCTTTTGTTCAGTTTTTAAATCCGATTCTGTAACGCTACTTTTCTTATTTTGAGAAATAGCGTTAACAGATAGAAACACTATTAAAATTGTTATTAATATTTCTTTTCGGAATTTTTTCATTTAAACTGAATTATTATGGTTCTAATCTAAATATACCTTAACATTATCAATCCATCCATCTTTTGGAGTAACTGCATAAAACATTACAGCAACTTCACCACTATCATTGGAAGTGAACGGTATCTGAACTAATGTGCCTCTTGTAGCATTAAATTTCCCCTCAGCTATAGTTCCAACATGATTCCCTAAATTAGAATCGATATCATCAACAGCATCCGCACCATCAATGTAATGACCATCTAGAACAAGCCCTACAATTCTTCTCCCTCCAATAGGATCGTCTGCAGTATCATCTTTTATAGCATATTCATATTCTAAGATATAATCAGTATTAGGCATTAATTTAAGAGCTTGGTATGCGTATCTAGAACCAGAACTTTGGAGATATCCTCCAGATTGACTTGCGGTCCATTTTGCTCCTGCTGTTTTTTTCCCATTATCTGTTCCATCATAATTTGTCCAAGAGCCATCAGAACTTGATCCAAATGGAGTTGTGGTTCCATCTGTAAAAGCAGTAAACCTCCAATGATCTGTTTTGTTATTAAAATCACCATTTTGAATAACGGAACTTATAGGTTTGTGTAAATAAACATTATCTACATTAAGCGTCGCAGCATCATTTGCCTCACCTCCTGTACCTAGTTCAAATTTTATTTCATCAAATTGAATAACTGGTGCTGAAAAATCAGTAGCCAAATCCAAATCTAAGCTTATCCACTCTCCATCTGTTAAATCTTGATTAAAAACATACTCTGTACTTCCATTAACCAAAATTATTTTTAACTTATCAATACCAACAGCAAATTCTGAATGCACATCAAAATGAATATGTGTAGCTGCAATACCTGTATCAAAAGCATCTGCAACAACAATTTCATCTAATTCAATAGATGCACCAACATCTTCACTAAGTCGGGAATACTGAATGACCTTATTTCCTGAAGCTGTTGTTACCTCTGCATATTGTGCTGCTCCTTCATCAAAATCAACTCCACCAGCTTTATATCTGTAAGAAATAGTACCACCATTATATTCAATACCACTACTGTAAATAGATAATACCTCCTCAAGACCTACAGTTGGCGAATCAGGTGCTGAAGTTACAGATGAAACTTCATGTTTAACGGTTATAGATTCAGACATAGTAACACTTGATAACCCCTTATTAGATTTTGCAGTTACTGTTATCGTGTATGTAACTTCTTCAACCTCATTAGGATAATCATAGGAAACAGATCGTTCTGGCACTGTAATTGTAACAACTGGACTGCCATCTCCAAAATCAACATCATAAGAACTAACTCCAATAGCCAGTGGATTTACAGTTATATAGGTGCCATCTTCCATTCCATTTTCATCTGGACCCGGAATTGCTTTAAAGCTTGAAAATGTAATCTCCGTAAGCCCCGTGCCCATAGTGCTTTCGGTTGGCGCCACAATATCATCTTCTTCACATGACATTATAAGGCCCGTTATCAACAAGGCAAATATTCCTTTTTTTAATAAATTCATAATTGTAAGTTTTTTAAATGTTTTTTTACTCTCTACCAAAATTAGTCTACTGCGTAAACTTTAACATTATCAATATAAACATCGACATCTGTTACCGCATAAATCAATATAGCAACTTCGCCACTAGCATTTGTAGTAAATTCTTGCTCAACTTTTGTATGTGATGTTTTTCCTTTAACTTCATTTGCAACAAATTGTGAAATAGGAGTACTAGCTACTGCATCAGCACCATCAGCAAAGTGACCATCTAAAACTTCTGAAATGATTCTATTACCTCCTGGAGCAACACCTGCTTGTTCTGCTGGTGTCTTTATAGCATATTCATATTCTAAGATATATTTAACTGTACGGTCAACTAATGTAGGAGACACTATAATGGCTTGGTATGCATATCTCGTATTAGAGCTTAAGTAAGCTCCCGCAGAAGTAGATTTAGTCCATTTTGCACCTGCTGTTTTAGCTCCATTATCCGACTCATCATAATTTGTAAAAGACCCATCAGAACTTGAATTATAAGGACTCGTTGTTCCTCCTGTAAAAGAGGAGAATTTCCAATCATTTTGTCCGTCATTAAAATCTCCATTCAAAATTGTTACTGGAATAGGGACAAATTTATCTACTACTTCAACATCTAATGTTACAGTAGTTGACGCTTCATTTGCATCAAGAGCAGTTAATGTTACAGGATAAGTGCCTTCACCAGCTGAAAAAGTATAGATAGGGTCTTTATCTGTTGAAGTATCTCCTCCTCCAAAGTCCCAAAGATATTTGATAGATTCCGTTGACAAATTATTGAATTCTATAATTTTGAAATCTTCAGCATTTGGAATATAAGCAAAATCGGCTGTTGGTAAATTATTATCTACTTGTGAGCCCGCCTCTGGCAAATCAAACTCAAAAGCTTCTTCACAGCTTACCGAGAGCATTATTACCGATATGCATAACAGCACCTTTATGGTATTATTGAAAATATTTAATTGATTTTTCATAATTTTTTAAGTTTATATATTGTTATTGAGGGTTTTGAGTTAAAAGACCATCACTTAAATTAATTTCTCTTGATGGAATTGGTAATAATAACCTTCTAATATTATAACTCGTATACCCCTTTATACTAGCATGTGTACCTAATACATCATGTGCAACCCCTAATCTTAGCAAATCAAAGAAACGATGATTTTCAAAAGCCAATTCTACTCTTCTTTCAAGTAATAAAGCATCTTTAGTTAAAACCGAAGGACGATCTGCAATAGCATCAAACCCTGCTCTAACTTTAACTTCCATATAAGAATCAATGGCATTACTATCAGTAGTATCTCCATCTTGCATAATAGCCTCAGCATGCATTAATAGCACATCTGAATAACGTAAAATAACCCAGTCATTTCCTGCATTTCCAGGTTGTTCTCCATAGGTTGGAAGATTAGTATCAGATATATCAGACCCATCGGGTAAAAACTTTATTACCTCGGCATCCTCTGGTACAGGAAGCGCAGCATCATCACCAAAAGCAGCATAAGAGGCTTCTGTTCTATTTCCACCATAAGCAATAAAATCTTCAGCAAGATTCGGATTAACTATGTTAAGTCCATCCTGTCTACCTTGACGACTATAAGAAGTAAATTCAGATGAAAAACCTTGACTTTCATCTGGATTTCCAGATAAGTACTGAACCGCAAAAATAATTTCGCTATTCAATTCATCATAAAATACATCTCTAAAATTAGGTTCTAAAGCAAAAACAGCACTGTTAATAATATCCTCACACAATTGTTTTGCACCAATATAGTTGCGTGTTGGTTGCGTTAAGTACACTTTTGCTAAAAGTCCTTGAGCTGCAGCTTTAGAAGCTCTTGACTTATGAGTATTATCAAGATAAGTAACTCCTTCTTGCAGATCTAATACAATTTGCTCATACACCGTAGCTTCTGCAACTCTTGTAAAAAGCAATTCTTTTTCTTGAGCACCTACTACAGAAGTAACTAATGGTACAGCTCCGTACAATCTTACTAAGTTAAAATACGCGTAAGCTCTTAAAAATTTAGCTTCGGCTGCATAGCTAATTATGTTTCCAGCATCGGCGTTATCAACGTATTTAAGGACATTATTTGCTCTAAAAATGATTTCATACATAGATTGGTAATAATCTTCGGACTGAACATTATCAGGCTCAACTCTATATCTATGAAAATCGGCTCTTGATCCTTCAAGCGTCTTACTTCTAGTGTTATCAGAGCGATGCTCGGTCAAAAGATACTCTAATTGCACGCCTCTATTGAACCTTATTGAACTTGATTCTGTATTTTCATTTACACCTTGTAAGGCATCATAAATCCCAATAATCCCAGATAGTACATCATCATCTGATTGAAAAAAACTATCAGCAACAATAGCAGAGTCCGGTAATGGGTTTAAAAACTCATCCGTATCACAGGAAACAAACATAGTTCCTGTTACAGCAAAAATTAATAATTTTATATATTTCATAATTAATATTTTCTTTGATTAAAAATTAACGTTTAAACCAACAGACATAGTACGGAACAATGGTGTACCTGCTCTTTGGGCTCCATAAGATTGAGGCGTATTATTACTATCGATATATTCCGGATTAAAACCGTTATAATCATCAGAAGTAATGTATATTAAATTTTGACCCGTAGCATAAAGCCTGCATGATGTCATTCCTAATTTTGATGCCGTATCTTTAGATAAACTATAGCCAATATTTACATTTCTCAATGAAAAATAACCAGCACTCTGAACAACATCATTTGTATGAACTCTCTGTTGAAGAAAAGAAGCATCAGGAATAATTCCAGCATCGACTACTGCTTGTTCATCAGAAGTCCCTCCTTGCCAATATGTTCCGAAATATTGATCTCCAATATTTTTTACTTCAGCACCCTGACTTCCCTGAATCATAAAAGAAAAATCAAAATTTCCAAATTTGAATTCATTTGACAAACTCCAAATAATTTCTGGGTATGGGTCTCCTAAAATAGTTTTGTCATCATCTGTAATTAACCCATCGCCATTCAAATCTTTAACAATAACATCTTCTGACCGTCCGTTAATTGGAATCCAAGGAGAATCCCAATATTCATTGGCTAACTCCTTATCTACAACATAACCATAAAAAGAAGAAATAGGGTTACCTACAGAATTTATCCATTGTGAATTTCTACCAAATCCATCTTCAGTTAATGCGCCATCAGACTCACCATAATCAAGCAATTCATTTTTGTTAGTAGATGCAATTACAGTCGTTTTCCAAGAAAAATTTTCGTTAGTAATATTTTTGGTTCTTAATTCAAATTCCCATCCGCTGTTTTCTACTTTCCCTAAATTCACGATACCATTATTAAATCCAGTAACATAAGACACTGGGTTGTTTAACAATAACTGATCACTTGTTCTTTTATAATAATCTAAAGAACCTGAAATTCTGTTGTTTAAAAATCCAAAATCTAAACCAGGGTTAAATTCCTCAGAAGCTTCCCATTGTAACAATAAGTTTGCAATATTTTTAGGAGAAACACCCGATGCGATACCCCCATTAGTAATAGCATTGGTATTATCCAATTGTGCCAAATAAGGCCATGCGTTAACCAATTCGTCTCCCACATTAAAGTTTTCAGCACCAGTAAGACCGTAACTAACTCTCAGTTTAAGTTTACTAAGAACACCAGATTCTGCAAGAAAATCTTCATTAGACACGTTCCATCCTAAAGATACAGCAGGGAAATCACCCCATTTAGAATCTACGCCAAAAACAGAACTACCATCACGTCTAAAAGAAGCAGATAATAAATATTTATCAGCGTAAGCATAATTAATTCTACCAAAATATCCGATTTTGTTTTGCTCGATATTGAATTCACCTTCTGAAACAACAGTAGTTGCACCTTGTAAATTTTTAAGTAAATCATTAGTATACCCAGTACCTACAATTTGGCTGGTTTCACGTTTTCTTTTTTGAATAGTGACACCTGCTAAAGCACTAATATCATGATTACCAATTTGTTTATTATATGACAAGGTATTATCAGAAATCAGCCTAGTACTAAATCTATTATTCAATAAATATTCAGCTCTACTATTACCAGATGCATGGTGTTGTGTCCCATCCCATCTTGTTCTTTTACGCTGCTCTATAGTTACCCCTAAAGATGTTTTAGCCGTAAGACCATCTATAATTTTATAACTCAAATAGGCAGAACCTAATAATTTAGTATTGAACTCATAATGTTCTCTTTCAACATATTGGGCATAAGGATTAGCATCACCAGAGGTACGCGGTCTGCTATCACTACCGTTACCATCTAAATCTAATTCAACCAAATGATTCTCATAAAAATAATCTCCTACTCCCACATCTGGATAAGCATCTCTATTGATAAATTGTAGTGTTTCTTCTGAATGATATATAGGCAACCAAGGTGATTGTCTTATTGGGTTGTGAACGGACGTAGGTAAAGCTCTTCTTTTTGAGTAAGAAGGTGTTGCGCTCAATCCAAATTTTAACTTCTTGCTTAATTTACTGTCTAGTTTCAATTTTGCAGAATACAATTTATAATCATCAGTTATTACAACACCTTCATCATGTAGGTATCTTAATGACGTAGTGAATTTTGTATCCTCAGTTCCACCACTTGCTGATAAAGAGTGACTTGTAATAAACCCTCCATTAAAAAAAACATCTTGCCAGTCTCTATCAATACCCGTTACTTCTACTATTTTTTGTGCGTATTGGGTAAATTCTGAAAGTTGACCAGTAGCCGCTAACTCTTTAGCCGCCCAACCAGCAACACTTTTCTTATAGTAATCACTTCCAAAGGCATCTTTATATCCTGTAAAAGTATTGTATGAAAATTTTGTTTTTCCAGCTTTTCCAGTTTTTGTTGTAATTAGAATGACACCATTAGACCCTTCGCTACCATAAATAGCTGCAGATGCTGCATCTTTTAAAACTTCAAAAGACTCTACATCGTTCATATCTAAGTTTCCAAGAAAACTAGAATCTACAATTACTCCATCTACTACAACAGCTGGTCCAGAATCAGCAGTAATCGATCCAAACCCCCTAACTGTAATAGTAGGAGCAGCACCAGCTTCTGCAGAACTCGCTTGAATGTTTACACCAGAAACCTGCCCTACTAATGCATCATCAACCCTTGCTACAGCTATTTGGTCTAAACTTTCGTTTACAACTTTAGAAATAGCTCCAGTAAGATGAGATTTTTTCTGAGTTCCATAACCAATTACTACAACCTCATCAAGAGTTGCTAAATCTTCAACAAGTGAAACATTTATAGTTGTTTGATCTCCTATAACTCTAACTTGAGTAACAAATCCAACATAAGAAAATTGTAACACCTCTCCTTTATTAGCTTGAATTTGATAGGCGCCATCAAAATCGGTAGTGGCACCTCTTGAGGTATTCACCACAATAACATTTACACCAGGAATGGGAATATTATCTGTTGCAGAGACAACAGTTCCTTTTATGACCACTCCATCCTGGGCAATTAATACAATATTGAAAAACAATACTGCAATTAGCGTTAGCTTAGTTTTTAAATTCATAATTAGTTTTTTAATGTTTAAAATGATAGTTTATAGTATTTGTAAATACTAATTAGGATACCCCTTTTATAAAACACAATTATTCTATCTAATTTTTGTAATTTTGCAGAATGCATGTTTTTCATGAAAGTGATAACATGTGTTATTTTTTTACTTCCCTCCTAAAAGAAGTAAACTACTTTAAAAAGGATAGGCGTGCACCTGTCCTTTTTTTTTAAGCCCTCATAATGGTTTTGATATTTTTTTTAAAGTTATACATTTAGTTAGTTTTGTTGGTTTTCCAAATTGGTTTACCAGTCTGGAAAACCAAATGTATATTAATTTTTTGTTAAAAACAAATAATTTTGGACTTTAACACTATATTCCATGAAATCTTCACGGATTGGGCTAACAGATTTTTTTCTTATCACTTTTTATCTCCAAAATAAGATGGTCCATCACCAGTTAAGAAATCTTCTCTTACAGGACTAAACGTATCAATTAGTTGTCCTTCTTCTAAACAAACTGCACTATGCAATAAATTAGGCTCAATATACACGCCATCTCCTGCTTCTACAATTTGCTTTACTCCATCAATTTCAAATTCAAATTTACCTGAAACACAATAGGTAGCTTGCGTGTGAAAATGTTGATGTGGCGCACCTAATGCGCCTTTATCAAATTTCACACTTACCATCATGATTTGATTGTCGTAACCTAAGAATTTTCTTGACACTCCTCCTCCAAGCGCTTCCCATTCTATATCTTTTGTAATGATGTACTTTTCGCTAAATCTTTCCATAATTAAAATTTATTTATTTTCTGTTAACGAACTCATTTAAACTTTATTTAATTGGCTGTAAAATGATATTTTTCACTCACTTTTTGTCTTTTTATAACTCCGTAACGATGCTATGCAGTTCAAAAAAGTCTTCAATTGAGCAAAAAATCTCTATTTTTCGCTTCAATCAAAAAAGTTTAAACCAGTTCAAATTATAAACACCTTTCCAGGTATACTCTTTGTTGTTTATTGTTAATTTATGTTCGGCTTCTTCATCATTGTTTTCGTTTGAAATGATGAATAGTTGTTGTTTTTTGTTTTTGGTCAATACCTGCACCGCTGTATATTCTTTTGAATCAAGTACCACACTTACATGTTCTATATTACTATACGCATTCACGGCCAATTCAGAAACTGGACTATATGTTCCATGTGATTCTATTGTTGAAACATACAATGCATTCTTAACATTCTTTTTTCTTAAAATCAATGTTTGCTCATTACGCAAATTAAATTCTGGGTCATTTGCGCCTATTCTACCTATAATAACTTCATCATTATTAAGAGTTACTGCAGAATATGTATAAAACTTATTGTTTCGTAACCAGTTTAGTTTAATGTTTTCTCCCTTAACAGATGCACTGGCTTCTTTATATAAATGCTGATACCCGTCAGATTTCCCTAAAACTTCTGGCACACTCAATTTGTAATACTCAAAATTGGATTGCATAATGTGTCCTAAAAAGTAAAATGGTAAATCATATTGATTTGAATTTTCAGACGACACGCGCATAATATCTAATATATAAGGATTATCATAATCTTCATCCTTTATAGCTACCATAGTTCTATGAAGTTTAGTTCCTGGATAAGCATTTTCTTCTTTAGCACTAGCAACTTGTACATTTTCATCTGCTACATTAAATACATATTTATTTGAATGATGCTTACTAGCCATATCATATTCCCCTTTAAACTGAGACTTTTCATTTTGTGTAATTGTATTGTGAGCTATGGTTTGTTTAGCCCAAGTTTTGTTTTCTTTTAAATAATTTCCACCTCCTTTTTGTTCAATATTTACGAAACGCCCCATGCCGTAATCTTGCACAACCTCATTACCATCTTCAAATAAAGCGAACGATAATTTATCGTAATGCCCATGACTCAATCCATGTGCGGTGTATTTAAATACCAACTCCATATCGTGACTACGTATAATTCCTACAGCACCTTCATCACCATGAGCTCCATCGGATAATTCAATCGATTTTTTAACAAACGGTTTGTCCTTACCTTCTTTTATTCCAAGAGCTACTGCTAAACCTGCATCATCAAGAGTTACTTCATCTTGCTTTTTAGCTATACTTAATAATTCTGGATTATTACCTCCAAAATGATACCCTATATCAACAGTAGAGATCAAGGATGAATTAAAATACGACATACCTTTCTGGGCATCGTTCAACAAAAAGAATTCGCCATCAGCATCCGATAAGTTTAATAAGGCATTAACACTTTTTATTAGCACGCCATCTTTATACTCAAACACCTTATGTTCGGGTTTTATATTTTGAAGCGCCTGTGCAAAAATTAAAAATGGGTACGAAGCATAACGCTGATAATAAGGGCCTTCTGTAAAATATCCATCTGGAGAAAAAGGCTCATCTACATTGGCATAAAAACCTATTTTTTGACCCTCTTTTCTAATATAACCACCATCATTATCCTTTTCATCTGGATTAAAACCTTCATCTCTAACACCATTCAAAGCTCTATCCAAAAGTTCCTCATTATCCATAGCTAATGCAATCATTCCAACAGCAGAATTACCCCAAGTTGCATGGTTATGAACTCGGTTAAAAAACTGCGGATTTTCTTTTGATATGTAATCTGCAAAGGGTCTAAACAAATCAGTTTCTAAAGTATTACGTTCTGCTTCTGATAAAAAATCATAAATACAATCATAAGCTTGACTTGTATACACCAACCAATTAGAATCGTTTAAGCATTGCCAAAATAATTTGCCCCTAGCGTAAGATCGTGGTTTTGGATGGATAGGCCATGTTGGATATTGCTTTGCATATTCAAACAGCATGTCTTTTACAAATTTGGCATATTTATCGTCATCAAGAATTTGATATAAAGCACCGGCTTTTTGCATCAATACATAATTCTTTTTATGTGTTTCATGTGAATATCCTCCTGAATAATCTTTGGGAACTGGCACATCAAAACCATTTTCAATTTCAGCATCAACCTCTTTTTGAGTTGCAGCTAAGGTTTTATCAAAAATTGGAATACTTCCTAGGTTTGCTCTAATATCTTTAACACCTTTTTTTGTTAAAATTAAACTAGGATGTCCTTGACTACTTGATTGACCACTTAATATTTCTTCTGTTTTTTCTTTACAAGAAAGGGCTACAAATAAAACAGCCAAAAGCGAAATTTTAATTTTTGAATTCATAGTAATTTTAAAAATTATTTCTAAATCTAATTAATCTGTAACTTTTCTTTTAATGAAGGTTTTCAGATTTAATTCTCTAAAACCGCTTATATCTTGACCCACTATGGGAAACAACAAGTAAAAACATAAAATTATTTTGCTTCAAAAGTTGATTCAGAAAAATTGGTTAACCAAATTGGTTTACCAAAGGTAAGCATTTAGATTAGTTTAACAAAACATTAATAGACAATTTGGAGACTTTACCTTAAGCTAAGCTTTTAAAAGCTCAATTTATCGCTTACTTTTTATAGATTCTCCCGGTTTAAGTGTTTTTTCTTTTTTAATGCCGACGGTAACTTGCATTTCTTTATCACTTAAAGATTGGATAATTACTTCTTTCTCATTCATTTTAACAAACACATCTGCTAAAGATGAAAATTTAATTTTTAAGCCCTCGAATTCTAATTCATTCACCAAAAAGAATATAGATTCATTTCCTTTTGACAAGGTTATTGGCTCCTTACCTTTTGCACCCCATTTTGAAGTATTTATTTCCCACCCCTTCAAATCTGGATTTAGTCTGCCTTCATCAATTCTATTTGAATAGCCTTTATAAGGGTATAATACCGTTATAAAACTGAAATTAGTTTGGGCTTTTTTAGAAACTACCGACCACCCTTTTCCACGTTGGCCTGAATTGGAAACGGTATCAATTGCTATTAATTGAAAAATATCTAATCCTGAAGCATCCTCAAAAGTAGACCGGATTAAATTAGGGGCTTCCTCTGTGCTATAATGCCCTTGCCAAATTTGTTTATATGTATGCGGTCTGTTTGATTTAAAATTATCTTTTACAATCCAAAAATCGTCTTTTAAATAAACAACTTGCCTGGAATAATCCACATCAATATTTTTAAATCCGTTGTGGCTTCCAACAAAAACATCTAAATTCTCATCAGTTTTCCAAGTTATGGTTTTAGGATTTGGCAATTCTCTAAACTTACCAAAACCGCTACCGCCCTTGTTAGATGTGTATTGTTTACCCTGTAGCTCATCATCAACCAATGCCACATTTTTAGTCATCGAATTTTTAAACAATTCTAAATCTTTAAGAGAATAACGTACTTGATAATTTGGAAGCACAATCTTGCCATTAGCCATGGCTTGAACACCCAACATATCACCATGTTGGTGGTCTGGTTTTTTATCATCTAACCCACTAGATATAATCATCATGTTATCGTCTTTTTGCCAGCCTTCTCTCATAATATAATATCCCGTTGTTGGGAATTCAACCGATTTTAGTGTTGGCGGTTTAGACTCTATATTTTTCAACCTGTCTAATTGAGCATTAGTAATGTACCAAAACATTTTAGCGTCCACTGTACTATTAGCAAAATAGCCCATTTTAGGTGATTCGAACAATAAATAACCTAAAGTTAAAGCTCCAGAAATATCATTTTTTTCTCCCCAAGGATTATCAGTATCATCAGAAAGTACTGGTGCTGACTTATCTGGATAAGTCAACTTTGTTAACGTAACAAACAGTGATTTTAGCTTGTCTTTCCAAAAGCTACTCACTTTTAAATCGCTCAATTTTGCCAATTGATAAACATAATAATAATTACCAATATCGCTCATGTGATAATGGATGGTACGTTCAAACTGAAATCCATCATTGTTAATCTCTTTTGCCAAATGTTGTTCTAACAAACGCATGGAGCGCTTGTACCATTTATCGGTTCCTTCAAAATCTCTTAAAAGAATAGAAAGCATTGCCAGAGCAGAAAGCCCACGAGTTTGATGATTTCCAGAATGGAATTCAGCATTATGTTCGTATAAATGTGCACCATGTTGCAATAAGGTCGCTATAGTAGTTAGCTGGTCCTCATCTGTATAACTCGCTTCACCAAGAAACATATTGTGAATATGCAACCAATTTAAAACGCGATACCCAGACCTAAAGGCTTCATAAACACCATTTCCGTTTTCAATTTTCTCATATTTACCGGAATGAAGCGCATCATTAAGAGATCGTAATTGATTTTTAAAATAGGATAAATATTTAGGATTTTTATTTTGATAATGGTACATATAAGCAATATCTACCATTTTATGCTGGCGTGCTAAATGACGAAGCGCATATGCATTTACTGATTTGCCGTTTTGATAATTAAAAGGCAAAACCCATTCTGTAGCATCAGCAAATTTAGCCATATGATCCAAGGCACGCTCATCATGTGATTTTTCTTGATATGCATATAAACTTTTATAAACTGAAAAGCGTTTGCTAACATCTTGCCAATTATAGAAATAACGTTCCGAGAATTTTTGCCTAAGAAAGTGGGCTAATTCAGCTTTTGAAATTTTATTGTCCCAGCCTAATTCTGTCGATATATCCTTTTTTAAATAGCTTGAAAGATTATTTGAAGCAACTACTTTATTAGATGGAATATGCTGTGAAAAACCATTTTGGCATATTACAAACACTAAACAAAAAAGAGATTCTTTAAGTCCTAACATAATGACTTGTTTTTTAGTACATCAATTTCATTTTCAAGTTTTCCTCAGTTTTTATTTTACCCGAATTACTTAAAATATTTTCTGACTCCACATTGTTTTTTGCCCCCCAAAGTATCGCAACATATTCAACAGGATTATTTTTAAATGTGTTTTTTGTAATGTTTACATTTACAATACCTCTATGATTCAATAACATGCGGTTCTTCTCTTTGGCACCACAATTTGTAAATGTGCTGTTTGATAATAATAGATTTCCACCAATAGTAGATTCATCATAACCACCTCTGTAATAATCAATAACATTTTGTTCTACGTTATTGAAATTACAGTTATTTATAGTTAAATATTCTGTATTATAATCACCTTTATCATTGGTTTCTTCAGATAATTCTAGGCCGTTCTTACAGTTTGAAATTGATGTGTTTTTAAATAGAATCTCTTCTGCGAACGACTGTTTGTAAACTTTTAATGCAAAGTTAAAATTACTTATTTCAGAATCTAACACTTCTAAACCAAAATGATTGGACATATTCTCTTTTAAGCTTGCAAATGCATATTGAGTATTTGTTCCTTTTAGTTTGAGGTTTTTTAATGTTAATTTCCCATAAGGATGTAGTGCTAAAGCAGGAGTATTTGCAGCTCCATCATATAAAATTTCAGCTTTTCCCTTAGATTGAATTGTAATTGTTTTATTTATGATTAATGATTCTGTAATTGCATAAGAACCATCATTCAATTCAACTACATCACCATTATCAGCTACTTTCAACTTTGCAACTAATTCATCGCTATTTTTTACAGTATGAGTTGTTGGTTCTTTAGCTTCAACAACATTAGAGTACCAATTTGCTCCGTATTTAGTTTTGTCTAATACATCTAAATTGATGTTTCCTGAGTTTAAAATGGCTCCTATTTGATTTGATTTACTTCTTGGTTTTCCTAATAAATCTTCTGTAATTGTTTCAAAATCAAAACCATTATAAATTTCCACATCATCAAACCCGGTAATTGGTGCAGAAATATCTGACCCAATATTAGTTAATGTAAGTTCTGCAGGAGTTAAACCATCTCGTTTTGCAAATTCAACACCATCATTATGAATAATGTTGCTTGCAAAAGTAACGCCATCTGCTTTGTCATGTTCAATTATTGGATTCGCATCACCAACAGAATTGTAAATTACGTTATTTACAACCTCAGTTCTTAATGGTCTTGCTGAACGAATTTCTGATTTTGGTAACACATCTGATTGCGCAATATTTGTGCCTACACCAAATTGCCATGGCGAATTAGAGCCTACATAAGTATTATAAGCTACTACTACATCTGTAACTTGATTATATCTGTTTAAAGGTGATTTAGGAATGCCATTCATTATTGCTAATGGGCTTCTAAAGTTTTGTCCTTTTAAATTGTAAAAAAGATTATTTGTAACCCAGTGGCCAGTATTTACAATTCTAATTCCACCATAATTTTCATTCTCTCCATCTCCAATAAAGTAGTTTCCATCAATTAAACAGTAGTTACCATGTCTTGTTACAACAGACCCTTCACTTTTATAGAATACGTTATTTTTAATGATATTAAAATTTGTTTTACTTGAAATTATTTCAACCTCACCATTACATGCCTCAAATAAATTATTTGCAATAGTTGTGTTACTTGGAGACATAGATGTAAAACTACTTCCTAACTGAATAGTTTCTCCTCTTGCTCCACCTTTTCGAGGTCTTGGGCCAAAATGATTGTTTACAATTTGGTGGTAATTTCTAATACTTTGGTTTCCTTTTAAGTCTACTCTAACAGTTGGTCCTCCATTTGTTTTACCAGCAAGATAACAGTGATCTAGTGTATTGTGTTTTCCGTAAAACTGCACCCAAAGATTATCCTTATCACGTTCTAGGTTATTAAAGTCTAGAATCACACAATTAGAAACGCTACAATTATTTGCAACATCTTTCTCGCTAGTTCTAAATGCTATTACGTTACTGGTAGGAGATTGCCCGTTTCTAAAAAACAACCCTTCGACTTCCAAATATTCACCACTAATCTCTAAGTTAGAAACACCCTCAATAAATACTTCACCAGACGTTTCTGCTTTAATGGTTATTGGATTATTGTCAGTTCCTTTTCCCGTGAATTTAATTTGAACATCTTTCCAGACTCCATTTGCCAATACAATGTTTTCTCCAGGTTTTGCATTTTTTACGGCATCATTAAGCTCTGCTATATTAGCCACTTGTATCGTGCTTTTTGTTGACACTTCTTTACAGCCAAAACTGAAGAGTAAAACACATAAATACACAAATATGGAATTATTCATTTTAAATGATCGTAAGTAATTAACAGTGTAATTCATTTGGATTTTTTCTTGATAAGATTGATTTCTATTTTTTTTATTTTATAAATAATAACCCGGTTTATCAGGCTTCTTTCCACAATTTCTGTACGGCATTTAAATCTCTTTTCATAGCATCAAATACCACCTTTTTATCTACAGAAATTTCGCTTAAACCTTTTTCCGCTCCTCCTAAATCGTATTCTAAGTGAAGGGATACTGGAGGTTTCAATTTATATTTTTTCAACAGTTTAAAATATTTATCAAAATCTACCATACCCTCGCCTATAGGAACATTAACCGGCTTCCATTGTCCATGAACCTTTCCCCATTTAAAATCTTTTAACACGATAACTTTAATATGATTTTGTAAAAGATTTAATCCATTTACCCATGAATGCCCACCTTCTGCCATGGCGTGACGAATATCGTATTGGGTTCCAAAGTATTGTTTGTTTGCTGATTCCAAAATGGCCTTAATTTCCCAAAACGAAGCACCTACTTTTACACCAGCATGATTTTGATAACAGCCAATTATATTATGCTTTGCATTTAAATGGCTTAAGTCCTTTATTTGATTTTTATATACCTCAATTGTTTCTTCTAAAGATTTATCCTCGAAATACTCAAACCAATTGGTTCGGTAATATTTAACACCATATTGTGCAGCTGTTTTTATAATATCGACATCAAACTGATTGTTTACGTTTTCAATACTAGTGGTTATCATTTCGCATTGAGAGCCTCCCAATTTAATATCGGCTATCGCCTTTGGCAAATCTTTTTTAACATATTCCGGTAACACATGCCCTTTTGGTCTAACCGTTAAATCGACTCCAGAAAACCCGATTTCCGCAGCCATTTTACCAGTAGTTTTATAATCTAAAAACTGAAGGTGTTTAGAGAATATGTTTATAGACAACTCATCATTTAACGAACCGATATCCCAATTAAGTGTGTTTTTTGGAAAACCAACAAAAGGTATTGCTCCTAATGCTAAAGTTGACTTTTTTATAAACTCTCGCCGATTTTTTGATACCATATGTTTAATTTAAACTCGTTAAGTTAAATAAAAAAAGCCTTTTAATTTAATAAGAGGCTTTTTTAAACTAAACTAACTACTCAACTATTATTTTTTTAATTGTACTCCTATTATCGGTATTTACTTTTAAAAAATAAACACCTCTACATAACCTTGATATCAAATTTATTGCGGAGCACCAGACTGCAAACCACCCGCCCAACTTATGGTAGCATCTGCTGTTTGCGCTTGCATACCGCCATCTACTTAAAGAAACTCTACAATAATTTGCATACTTGGATTATGACTCCATCCGTAATTAAAACACAAACAGAACACCAATAGTATTCATAATGCGTTAGATTTTTTTTTAAAAGCCATTTTGTTTTCAATTTGATTTTCCACCAGTTGATTATTATTTATTTACAACAAAGGAACGGGGTTTGCAGTAGATCTATGTTGGTTTTTCAAATTGGTTTACCAATTTGGTTTTCCAAATGTATACATAAATTTGCATTCTTCAAAATTTTTAACATAAAAATCTTAGGGTGTTACTATTTAATGGAGATAATAATGATCAAAAATAATTTAAGTAAAAACTTGATATTGAACCGTAAAACAAATGCTATTGAAAAAGTGCTTTTCTTAGACAAGCAAGATAACTATATCATGAATTTATGTTAAAAAACACAAGCACGAATAGATAGGGAAACACTCACGCTAATAGCAATTTCTGAAATACAAATATCAATATTCAAAATTGTTATGTGAAACTATCCGATAATTGAAACCTTTTGTTTTTATTGAAATTTTGTTTGATTATTTTAATTAGGTCAATATAAATTATTGAACAGTAAATTTTAAACCTTTTTTAAGTCTTCAGTTTTTACTTAAAAAGAAACTGGTTCTTGAGTATTTCCAATTCTGTTTTTTATCTATTAACTCCTATTTAGTCGGGATGACAGGATTTAAATAATCCTAATAAACCCTCTTTGCAAATGGAAAAATGAAGCTAGCGCTTCTACCCTTTTTTTCCAATCTCTTTCCAAAACTTTGTTTTGGACGATTCCATAAACAAAAAAGTGATTTAGTTGCACGGAATTACTTTTTCGCTTAGTCGGGATGACAGGATTTGAACCTGCGACCACACGGCCCCCAGCCGTGTACGCTAACCGGACTGCGCCACATCCCGTTTTTAATTCTCATCAAGATATCTTTTAATACCTCGTTTTTTAATTTTTCTTTCCATTTGCATTGCTTCTGAACGCGAACTGCAATTATATGTTTTTACCAAAAACCAAGGCACACCCTTACTTGTGTATTTTTTACCTCCACTATTATGTGTATTCAAACGCTTTTCTAAATTGTTTGTATGACCAGCATAATATCGGTTTAATTTTTTACTAAATATTATATAGACTTTGAATTCCAAAAAAAAAACTTTATTGATAATTGGCGACCATTACGCCATGGCGTAATACGCTAACCGGACTGCGCCACATCCCGTTTAAAAACATACACCAAAGAAAACATATTTTCAAATAATTACAAAACAAAAAAGCCGAAGCAAATGCTTCGGCTTAAAATTTATATAAAATCAAATAAGTTAATTATAAGTGGAAGTAGACACTTCAAAAGATGAGTCCTTCGCCGCCAAATAACGTTCTGCATCAAGTGCTGCCATACAACCTGTACCAGCAGCAGTTACTGCTTGTCTGTAAACATGGTCTGCCGCATCACCAGAAACAAAAACACCATCAATATTTGTTTTTGAGGTTCCTGGAACATTGATTATGTACCCTGTTTCATCTAGATCTAAGAAACCTTTAAAAATATCAGTATTTGGTTTGTGGCCAATAGCAACAAAAAATCCAGTTGCAGGAATCTCATGTTTCTCTTGAGTTTGATTATTAAATACTCTTACTCCTGTTACAACTTGTCCATCACCCAAAACCTCATCGGTTTCTGTATTGAATAAAATTTCTATGTTTTCCGTATTCTTAACTCTAGCTGCCATAATTTTAGAAGCTCTAAACACATCGCGTCTTACTATCATAGTTACTTTTTTACAAAGTTTAGATAAGTAATGTGCTTCTTCACACGCAGAATCTCCTGCTCCAACTAGTACCACTTCTTGATTTCTATAAAAGAAACCATCACAAACTGCACAGGCAGACACCCCTCCGCCTAGTTTTAAATACTTCTGTTCAGAATCTAATCCCAAGTATTTTGCCGAAGCTCCGGTTGAAATGATGATTGTATCGGCATGAATTTCTTTTACATCATTAACCCATACTTTATGAACATCTCCAGAAAAATCAACTTTAGTTATCCAGCCATCACGCACGTCAGTTTCAAAACGTTCAGCCTGAGCCTGTAACTGCATCATCATTTCTGGTCCGGTAACTCCGTCAGGATATCCAGGGAAATTTTCGACCTCATTCGTTGTTGTTAATTGTCCACCTGGTTGTGTTCCTTGGTATAAAACAGGTTTCATATTAGCTCTTGCAGCATATATAGCCGCCGTATAACCGGCAGGTCCAGAGCCAATTATCAAACACTTTACTTTTTCTATTGTATCAGACATCATATTATCTTTTTGTCAAAACAAAAATAGGTTTTTTGATAGAAAACTTACAGTTAAGTTATCAACAGTTTTTATAAAAAAATAAGCTTAAACTATATAAAAAAGCCTCGATAAACGAGGCTCATTTTAAAATATAATTTTGCTTTTATTGAACTTGAGTTTTAGCTCTATTATCCTCTATATCTGCGGCTTCTTTTAAAGCGTTATATAGTTTTGAGTTAACTACACTTGATTTTTGTTGTTCTACCCTATTAGCGGCTGCTTGGTAGTTTTCTAATTCAACTGCTGGTATTTCTTTAACGACTTGAATCATGTAAACGCCGTTAGCTCCATCAATTAATTTTGAAGTTTCTCCTTCTTTTAATCCAAAGGCAGCACCAACAACCAAAGGCTCTCTTCCTGCTCCTGAAATAGTTGGGTTTTTCATAGTAATGCCATTAGCTGTTCTTACTGTAGTTTTCTCTGCAGCTGCTACATCTTCCAAAGTCGTTGCAGACACCCTATCTCTAATAAGTTTTGCTTTCTTTTCTTTTCTAATAATTGGCAACACCTTAGCAGTGGCATCTTCAACAGACATTAATCCCTCTTTATGTTTTGCAACTAATTGCCCTATAACATAACCTCCGGGAATATTGAAACGCTTAATATCGCCTACCTCAGCATCTTCTTCAAAAGCCCAACGAACGATTGGTCTTTGATTCCCAACTCCTGGAATGGTTTCATCTAAAACCTTAATACCATTTACTGGTCGTACTACATAATTATTTTCTTTGGCAATGATTTCAAAATCACTTTTACCAGCATTTATTTCAAAGTTTGAAGCATCTCTAAATACTTTATCACTTGTCGCTTCAGAAGGCTCAATTTTTCTTGATATGGTTCCAATTTGAATCGCTTTCTTCTTATTCTTTTGGCCTTCAACTTCTATAATATGAAATCCAAATGCTGTTTTAACAACGCCTAAATCTCCTGTTTTACCTTCAAATTCAAAATCATTAAACTCAGGCACCATGGTATTGTATGGATGCCAATCATAACGTCCTTCTTTAGCTACACTTCCTTGGTCTGAAGAAAAATTGGTTACAAATTCTGAAAATTTAGAACGATTAGACTTTAATATTGTTAACAAACTATCAGCTGTTTTTTTAGCTTCTGCTTCCGTTTGTGTAACTTCTGGAGCAGCACTTTGAGCACCTATAAAAGGAATTAAGATGTGTCTTACTTTAGCTGAATCAGGAATTTGCTTAACAGCAATTACTTTGGTTACTTTAAAAGCACCATTATCTTTATAAGGACCATAAACTTCGCCTTCATTCAAATTATAAATAGCATCGGCAAATTCTGTTGGCAAGTTAGATTTAAAGATAAAACGTTTATCGAACTTTACATCTGAAGCAGCAGTTAAGTTAATATAATCTTCGTTATTCTTAACTTTAGAAAATGCTACAATAGTATCTTTTCTTCCCGTTTCATCAACAACTCTTCCATTAACATAAGTTTCTAGCTCTGTTTTAATAGCGTTTTCATCTTCAACAGAAGCTACTTCTTTAAACTCTACAAAACGAATATCTCTAGACGCATCAACTTTAAATTGTTTTTTATTTGCTTTTATATAATTAGAAATATCAGATTTAGACACTTCTACAATACTGTCAGGAATTGAAGCATAAGATACTTGCACATATTTAATATCTACTTTATTACCTTCTAAGTTATGCTCTAATTCGCCTTCTGCCAATGTACCTGTTAAACCTGCTTTAACCATATTAAAATAGTTCTGGCTTAATGCATTTGCAGCTATCTGTTTTTCGTAATTCACCCAACCTTCAAAACCTTGAGGTGATGTTTCTTTTAAATTCGCTATATATTCGTTTAGTTTATTTTCATCAAACAATCCAGCTTCGTTTAAAAATTCAGGACTCGTAGCCAAAGATGTTTTTAGCAAATCTCTCATTTGATCTTTTTCAACAGAAATCCCTAATTCCTCATATTGTGTTTCCATAACAGCTTGCCTCACTTCTTGATCCCATACTCTATTCATAACTTGAGTATTAGTTGCACTAGGCCCCATTTGCCTTTGTGCCACTTCTACTTTTTGAAGAAAGTCTTCGCGAGAAATATCCTTACCGTTTATAGTTGCTACTATATTCTGTGATTTAGAAGTAAGTGCATCACTATTTTTAAACAAATCTGCTAATACAAAAGAAAATAGCGCTAATGCTATAATTAATATTAAGAATAGTGAACGTTGTCTTATCTTATTTAAAACTGCCATTTGTAAATTAAATTTTTAATAACCCGTAATTGGGATTTGCTTGTTAAGTTGGTGTCAATTACAATAAATCGACAAAAATATCGTGCGCGAAAATACCATTTTCAATTCAATAATAAAAGGGTTATTTGCTATTTGTTATCTTGTTTGTTGCAGAGTTCTATGTTGTTAAGCAGTTTGTAGATTTTAAGATGAACTCTTTTCAATAATCACTTAAATTACGGAACCTAAACTTTTACTAAAAACTATCGATAAATCAACTAATTATTACTATTGAGAACTGCGACTTGCTATTAATCTGCTTCTAACACTTTAAGTTCTACCATATCAATTTTTGTATTAGATACTTCTAAAATTGTAAATTGAAAAGTATCAATTTTAACAATATCATTTTGGGCAGGAATCTCTTCGGTATGGTTAACAATCAGTCCCCCAAGAGTTTCGAAGTTTTCGCTTTCAGGAAGATTAATTTTATAGGTTTCGTTAATATAATCTACTTCTAATCGTGCTGAAAACTTATAGGTATCATCTGTTAAGGCTTCTTCTATTAAATCTACTGAATCATGTTCATCTTCAATTTCACCAAACAGCTCTTCAACAATATCTTCAACAGTCATAATGCCTGATGTCCCACCATATTCATCTAAAACCACAGCAATACTCTTTCGTTTTTTAATGAGCACATTAAGCACATCTTTTATTAGCACCGTTTCTGGAACAAACTCCACAGGCGTTATCATAGATTTAATATCTTTCTTTTTTTTGAACAATTCAAAAGAATGCACATAACCTACAATATCATCAATAGTGTCCTTATAAACTAGTATTTTGGTACGTCCGGTTTCTGTAAAAAGGGTGTTTAATGATTTTACAGAATTGGTAATTTCCACCGCTATAATTTCGGTACGTGGCACCATAACTTCTCGAGCCTTTACTTCGGAAAATTCTAGTGCATTTTGAAAAATCTGTATCTCGGTATCCACATCATCATGCGCTTCAACGGACTCCATTTGTTCACTTATATAATTACCAAGTTCCACTTTTGTAAACGCTAATTGAATTTGGTCGCCATCTGTTTTGAAAAAAACTTTGAGTACAAAATCTGAAATCCAAATTACAAAATCGGAAATCAAAGTAAATAACAAATAAAACATATATGCTGGAATAGCCAATGCTTTAATCAAAGTGTTTGAATATATTTGAAAAAACACTTTTGGTAAAAATTCTGCTGTAATTAAAATAACAAAAGTTGATATAATGGTTTGAGATAGCAAACTTAAATCGGTAAGTGCATAATCAAGAAAACCATAGGACGTTGGCAGCAATGATTGAAACCAGTTTACTAGCAAATCGCCCATAAAAAACCCATAAATAACCAGAGTTATATTGTTGCCAATAAGCATAGTGGTTATAAATTTCGATGGTTTTGCTGTAAGTTTACCCAAGGCCTTAGCAACAACACCATCTTGCTTTTTCTCAATTTCTATATGAATTTTATTTGAAGATACGTAAGCAATCTCCATACCTGAGAAAAAGGCCGAAAGAATTAATGATACAATTATGATGATAACATAAATGGTCATTTATTTTGAATTGTTTTTATTATCAAACTTTTTTATAAAGTTTTTTCTGAAGAAAAACACAAAAATAGCAGTAGCCGAAAGTAATATTGAAGGATAATCAATAACACCTGTATTTACATATCTAGTGATAGCTGTATATGCAAAATAAACAGCAAAAACGATATAAGCGTATAGAAAAATTTTAGAATATTTCATATTAAATAATTAAAGTGTAAAGATACTTAAAATTGAGAAAGAGGTGATTATATTTAAGTTACTGTTTTAAGGGAATAAATTCGGCAAGTTGCTAGGTTGTAAAAACGCCTTGCAATGACGTTTAATTAATCTTCAAGAGTAATAATACCAGTTACTTCTAATACTTCGGCATTTGTGAATTTAGAATTTGAATCAAAACCATTACCGTTAATAATATCAGTTTCAGTTTTAAAAGAAACAGGTTCGTTGGTGAATAACCATTCTTTGCTTTTATCATAAAACAATTGGTCTGTTTTTAAAACCTTATCATCATGTGTTGTAATAACCACATTGTTTTGCATTTCAATCAAATCTGTGTTACTATAAACAATAGCGTAGTCCGCAGTCACAGTACTTTTATTATTGTCTTTGTCATAAACATGCAGCGTAACACCATCTACAAACTCATTAAACGGAAAATCTCTGTTAGAATAATCTAAAGATTTAGTACTTATTAAATTTGCAGTAACTCTTCCTGAATCTGTATATTTCAAATTGACATTGTAGTCCTCACCAATAGGTTCGTTCTCTGAAATACCAATTTTCTGAACTTGCTTAAAACTGTCTTTACATGAAAAAAACATAGTCACAGTAATTACTGTGACTATGTTTAGTATATTATATGTAATTTGTTTTCTCATTAAATGCTTGGCACTGTAACGGATGCTCCAATCCAACAAGAAATTTTAATGACCTGACCAGAACAACCACAGGTAAAAATATCTGCTTTTGAAGGTGCTTTTGCCATATAATTAGCAACGGATTTTGCGGAGTTGCTCTTTTGGGTAGGATCTACTCTAGCTGCTTTTTTAGCTTCATCAGCAGCTAACCAATACACGGCTCTTTTATTAAAGTTACTGTCTCCACAATTATTTGCACTAGCAGCATACATAGCCGCAATTGATAAATATGGACGTCCGTTTGAAGGGTTTAACTTTAAAGCCTCTCTAAAGAAACCTCTAGCTTGCCCATAACTCCCTCTTGCTTTTAATTTTAAACCTATTCTGTTATTAAGTTTAGACTTTTTAAAGTCGTCTGTTTCTAATGAAATAGCTTGTTTGTAAAACCCTATAGCCTCATTAGATTTACCTTCTTTATCTTTTAAGATACCTAAGTAATAAGCTGAATTAGCAGACGGACTTAACTCATGGTATGCGTTAACTAACTTAAAGAATAAAGGATCGTCTGTACACTCTTTTTCAGACATTTTACCAGCTGCTCTTTGTAACCAAAGGGCATTATTTTTATTCTCTTCAAAATCTTTTTGGTATAAAGGAATTAAGTTTTCACAATTTGCTCTGTCTCCTAATTTTTGGTCAATACTTCCAGAAATTTGATCATAAGCCTTTAAATAGCTTTCATAAAATCTTTTATATTGCCCTTCTTTTTTTGTTAAAGCAGTTCCTGAATCTTCTTTTTCAATAACTTTATTAAGCTTTATAGAATAGTTTTTAACTTCATCTTCTACTTTCTCAACTATATCATCGTATTTATTAAATAAATCTTTAGCTGGTTTTTTTCCGGCATCATACAAATCAACCATTAAAGAAAAATAGGTATATAAACTCTTAGGGTTTGTAAATGTATCTTTATCTAATTTATAAGCAGCATCAAAACACGCGTATAATTCATCATCAGTCTTAGCTAACTCTTTTCTATTATCATACATTAATTGGCATGCTTGAGCTGCATATTCACCCTTAGGTGTTTTACTCGCAAAATGCTCTGCTCTTTGTTCCCAAAGCTTTAAAAGATCGTTAATAAATGTTACTTTATCAGGACCCGTAGCATTATCGATTTTATGCTCTAAGATTTTCTCGCCATCTACATATATAGCATTATTAAATTTTGGACATTTATTTCTTACTGCCATCCAAGGTTCGTAAGCGGCATCAAAGTTTTTTGCTTTTGTATATTCATGGAATATAGAAAGCTTAGTCAGGCACTCTTCATCTTGTTGTGCATAACCGAAATTTAATCCAATAAATAATAATGATAGTACTAATGTAATTTTTGTTTTCATGATAATAATTTTATGCTGTTAGTCATATTTTCTTTTATTGAACCATCTGTCGTTCAAAGATAAACTTAATTGGAATTTAACAAAATCCTCTTGTATTAAATTGCTATTGGTAGTTCCGCGTTTTCCTATCTCGAAACCTAAATTTGCATTAGAGAAATAATTCCCTACTGGTAACCCTAACCCAAAAGATATGCCAAACTCGTTTATTGATTCATTTTTTATTACTAAGCCTGTATTTTCAAAGCGTATACCTGCTCTATAAACAGCTCGTTTAAAGAAGCTTGAAAAAGAATTATACTGAGGAATAAAAAAGCCTCCTATTGATAAAGCACTAGCATCTTCATAGGTTGTGGCGCCACTACTGTACAATGCATTTGAGAAATTACTGGTTTTTTGATATTCAGATTCAATACCCACGAACCATTTTCTTGGTTCACCAATACCTGCACCGATTGAAAATTTAGAAGGTAACACTAAATCGGTTTCCAACAAGCCTATAGCTTCTAAATCGACATCAACCGTATTCAATTCAAATTCTTGACCAGAACTTGAATTTGTTGTTATAGTTGAAAAAGACCTTTCATTATTTGATGTTAAACTACTTTCTGGAGTAAATGTTATACCAGAAACAAGTTCTAAATTCTCATTTAACATTTTTTTATAGGATAGTCCTATATTTAAATTTACCCCACTTAAATCCGATCTATTGTTTTCACGAGATTGGTATTGAATAGGCACACCACCATCATATTGATATTCAACCGTACTATTTTGAATATTTCCGAAGTTATATTGTATATCTGCTCCTATTGACAACCCTTCTGCTATTTGATAACCAAAACCAAGAAACACTTTATTAAGTCCGCCTTCGCCTTTAAATCTATTTTCAATATCGCCACTACCATTTAAAGATTCTAACTTATAACCAACCGATGTGTAAGGCAATAATCCAAAACCAAAACCAAATTTACCCATGGGAATTGATAACGCTAAATAATCAAAAGTTGAAGATGAGGCATTCGCAGCACTAGAATTACTTTTTATATCTGTACTCGTATAACTTCCTCCAACCGTAAATTTAACAGGTCTACTTTCATCACCCCAAAGCGCTAAATTATTACCAGCATACGACGCAGGGTTGCGTAAATTAACATGAATACTATCCGTATAAATACTTAAGCCTCCCATACTTCTATTCTCTACAGTACCTTTAAATTTAAGGCTTCCAATACCATAAAAAGAATAAGGCGAAGCCGTTCCTTCTTGACCATAACTGTGAATTGCAAATACTGCAATAAAAACTAATACAAGTTTTTTTATCATTCGTTTGTGTTAAATTGTAAAATATAGTTCAATCCCTCTAAAAGAAAATTTGAATTGGCAAATATGCTACTTTTTAATTGTTTAGACAAGAATTTAGCATCACCTCCTGTTAAAATTACTGTTAAATCTGAATATTTAAGTTTATAAGTATCTATAACGCCGTCTATTTCTTTTAAAATACCGTTAACCACACCAGAATGTATGGATTCATCTGTAGAATTTCCAATAATGTCATTTGGTATTTCTGATTCTAATAACGGTAAATTTGCTGTTAAATTATTTAAAGATTTATAGCGCATACGTAAACCTGGTGAAATGGCTCCACCTAGGTATTCATTATCGGACGTTACAAAATCATAGGTTATGCAAGTACCAGCATCTATAATAAGGGTGTTTTTATGAGGAAACTGATTAACAGCACTGCAAACCAAAGCTATTCTATCCACTCCTAAAGTTTCAGGTGTTTTATATAGGTTTTTGAATGGCAACTTCGTTTTAGAATCTAAAACCAATACGTCAAAAAATTTAGCGATAGCCTTAACGTCTGTTTTCTTTAGTTTTCCAACCGAAGATATAATAGTTTTTTCAATAGCATTATACTTCTTCTTTAAAGCCTTTATATTAACCAAAGCGTCGTCAAGCTTAACCTTTTCTTTGTACTTAAGCTTCTTTCCTTTAAAAACAGCAAGCTTTACAAAAGAATTACCAACATCTATAATTAAATTCATCTCCCTTCAAAAAGCTGTAAATTTACAAAATGAGCAACAATAAACAGTCGCAATTGAAGCTATATTATTAATTACAAATCAGTTAATGACACTTTAAAAAAAATTAAGCGAATAAAATGATTTTTTACAACTTTCATTTGGCGAATAACAAAAATGAATATATATTTGCAACCGCTTTGGCGAGGTACCTTAGCTCAGTTGGTAGAGCAAAGGACTGAAAATCCTTGTGTCCCTGGTTCGATTCCTGGAGGTACCACTTAAAGTTTTATAAACCCTTAATAATCAGATGATTACTAAGGGTTTTTTGTTGCTCCTGTGTTTTTTACAGCGTTTTGTTTGTGTAAAAAAAAGGAAGCTCATCGCCTCCTTCCATTCATTCAATTACCTAAAAACCTCTGTATGTACTTAGCATTATACCTTTTTTGGTTTCCAAATCGTCTTTCAATTTTAATTAAACCTTCTCGTTCATATTTAATTAGCGTTGTTTGACTCTTTATATTTAGTAATCTCATCACCTGTTTGCTTGTAAGTAAAGCTTCCATAACGTAATAAGTATTTTTTTGGAGATTATATTATTTACTGTATCGGCAAAGAATGCAGAAGATGAAGCGTAACAGTCCCGCTAATCTAATATAAACATATATGAGTAAAACCTTCCAACTTACTCTAATTCATACCAGTTTGAGCAATTATACTACAGAATGAAAAAAAATACAAGTTATTATGAATATTTTTTTGATGTTTTATAAAATCGCCTAAAATCTAAGTACAGTTCCCGCTACTACAAAGCCCGGTTTTACTGGGATTTTTACATTTTATAGCAAAAATGTAGCAAAATCATTAATTTTTCAACTCAACTTAACAACTTTGTCTTTGGTAGCCTGAAATTCTGGGCAAATGTTTCTTAAACATTGGTTTGGGTGTATTTGTTGCATCTAGTATTGATTACGAACCTGAATCAGTTTGTGATTGATTTTTTGGAAGTAGCTGGATTTTAACATTGAAAAGACATACTTAAACACAATCTATTTAATGACTGCATGAGTCCTCATAACTTATATAAAAAAGTTATATTTGTTCTTGCAATCAATGTTCATAAAAAAATTCACTTTAAAACCCAAATTTAAATATGAGAAAACTATTCTTAATACTTCTAGCTACATTTTTTGTTTCATGTTCATCAGATTCCGAAAATAACTCTAATAATTTTAATTTAAGTTTTGATAAAGCATATTTTGAAAATGGTGATGATTGGGGGAATTCTATAAGAGTTTCATTGCTAACAAGTGGATTAGATGTTTCTTTAGAAGGTGATATTGGATTTTTTGCAGGAGATGGTGCTTGGTTAACTTTTGATATTAGTACTGAAGAAGAATTGACTATAGAAACTGGGGTATATGCTTACAATGAATCCTCAAATTTAGTTCTTGAATGGTTTGATTTATATAATAATTTACATGATTCTGAAATAGGTACTAGTGATTATTATATACCAGTTAATGATACCGATAACTCGAGAATCGAAATCTTAAATTATTCAGGTGGTCAAATTGAAATTTATTACTCATTAAATTTATATGATGTTCACAGCCTTGAGTTTGTCGATACTATAGAAGGAACATATTCTGGCTCAATTGAAGAATTAACACTTTTTCATTAAAACACTTATCCAAATTAGAAAATAACGTTCAGCAAGTTATAAACATTTTGACAACCTAAAACCTACTCATCTGGTTTACCCAGTGCTTCACTTGATACATGTTTTCAATAATTTTTTTAGCAGCTGATGGACTGCTTGCTGACGTTGAAACATCAATTGCCGTCCCGACACCATCGATGCGTATTTTTCCTCGATATGTTATCATGATACTGTGAGATTATTTTGTTTTTTTAATATTCGCTTTACTTTTTGCACAGTCGCCAGTGATATGTTGCACCTAGAACTGATGTCACGCAAAGATTTAGACATTTTAAGAAACTTTACAACATCTTTATATTTTGTTAGCACCTCTGCATCACTTTCTTTAGAACCTTTCACCCTGCCTTTATATGTTCCGTTAGCTTTTGCTATGGCAATACCCTCTTTCTGACGCTCCAATAGTGCTTCACGCTCCATTGTAGCAACATTACCCATTACACTAACAATAAGATTAAAAACTTGGTTTGGCTTTCCATTTGTAATACTCTCAATTCCTAAATTATCCACCTTTAGCGTTACTCCCTTATTATTAAATAATTCGATTGTTTGTAATATATCCAATGTATTACGCCCTAACCTATCAATAGAAGAAACAGATATATAATTAATTTCACCACCACCAATAGCCTCTATAAGCTTCATACCCTGCGGACGTTCAGAAAAAGGAATACTTCCACTTATAACATCATTAAAAACAACCTCGCCATCAGACTGCTTTACCAGCTGCCTCTCTAATCTCTGGTTTGAGGTTGAAATTCTATTATACCTAGCTCTCATATATTTATTATTTGATACAAAGATACATATTACATTTTATATATACTAATTTTAGGGTGGTTATTATTAGTACACAAAAAACATAATAAAACCGTAGTTAACATTTATTGTTCCGTACTACGGTTTGACTATAATCTAAAAACAGTACGCATTCTAATCAAAGAATATTTTTGATACCATTACGATAAAATTTAATCGTTACCATCAGATTTATTTGGATATAGCATTTTAGCCAATTTTCCACTCATCTGTAATTCCAGACCTCTGTTTCCAATTAAATCAAAATTTCGGAGTAATAGCTCAAACTGCTTTTTGGTAACCTTTATTTTCATATTTAATTCCTTCTTCACGTAAATTATTTCCTAGTATATCCCAATCTGTTCCCTGTGTTCCTTCTTTTGCCATGTAAAACAAACCACCTTCATATTTTGTGTAATCTGAACTATCTACCCTGTCATATTTAAAAAAATTCTTTATTTGGTTTAGCACCAATGGTTTAAAAAGTTCGTTTTCAATATAAATCACTAAATGGTTATGCTGACCATTATTGCGATTAGCAAATGGCTCTGTGGTGAAATACAATCTTATTGTAGTTGTATCACCAAACTTATTGTCTATCGTATCATATAGTTTGTTCATCATGGTAATACTATAATTTTTACTGCGCTCATGCTTATAATCTACCGAAACAAAATACGACCAATCTAATCCCCAAAATTTATTGGCTAATGGGTTTTTGTTTTCGTGTAAGTAATCAAGTAAGCTTCTCATCTTGCGATTTGAAACATTCAAAGTTTTATTTTCATCAAACATAACCTCTGTATTCCAAAACTTGGTATGGCTAATCGGAAATATTACTTTTCGACCTTTCCACTTCCTTTCTTCTTTAAGTTCAGGATTTTTATTATAGAACCGATGGATTGTTCTTCGGCTTTTACCAACTCTTTTAGCAAATGCATCAATGTTTTCATATTTCATATTTATTGTATTATCTCTAGTTATTATAAAACGCTATTAGTCTATACAAGAGGTTTAATCAAGCGTTACTATATATAAGTATCTGAAATAATTGCAAAGTGTCGATTTTGGCATAAAAAAACTTGAAATTTTATTTTTACACCACAATATCAATAATGACAAAAGCGTCACACTTACTTTAAATATCCAAAAAACACTAAAAGTTTAAACGGATGTGGGATGGCTTAATAGGCAACAACAACCCCGTATTAGCAAGGTGAGATACGCAAAACGAGTATTTTGAATATAAAATCAACTATAAATCAAAAGCACCAGAGAACCCGGTGCTTTTTATCATGTTTGGAATCGCAGAACAAAAACGTGTCGTGCAAATAAACTAAGTGAAGTACTAATTAGTATTAGAGTTTATATATTCCATGGCTTTTTTCTCGTTTTGTTCGATTGCAATCTCAACGGCTGTTTTGGCTACCTCTAATAGATGCTCACTTTGTTTTTTTAGCTTAAAGCTTTCTTCAACTAGTTTTGCAATTTGTATTTGTTTATCATAATCTATGATTGGCACAACTACATTTTCTATTTCACCAACTCGCCAATGCAAAATAATAGAACCACCAGCATCACGTTCCGCTTGCATCTTAACCACTTTAGAATTTAATGCTAATGTTAAATATTCTGGTAATACTTTTGTTTTGTCTTTAATACTTAAATGCAGAATTGCGCTAGAGGTAATACCATTAAAATCTTTTCTTAAATGATAGGCAGTACCTACACTACCGTCTTTTGAAAATAAAATTGTTCCTTTTTTTGGTTTGAGTTTCTTTATTTTGTCTGCATACTCACTCACAAAATCGAATGAAACTTTCTTATTAGGCTCTGTTAAGCCAGATTTATCATAATCCGCAACCCTCATAAATGGCAAACCTGCATCAGAATAGTTAGCAGAACCGGGCTCCATAGATTTTTTGATTGATACCAGATTAATTAGTTTATCGTGGTTTTGCTCTATAACCTTAGTTATTACATCTTCATATTTTAATTGATAATATTCTGCATCTAACCTACCTGTAACTCCAAAACTATTTTTAAAACTTTTAATATTAACAGCTTCTTTACTTGGTTCAAAAGTATCCAAACCCACTTCTTTAAGTAATATTTTTTCTGCTTGTTGATATATTTTAGAAGATATTTTTTTTGATTCAAATATTACATTAAATATTTTATCTACTTTTTGCTGAAAACTATCAGAAAAGCTTGGAACAGGAATTCTATACAAATCTGGCTTGCTAACATAAGAAATCAATAAATTAGTTTTGAATCTATCCTTAAAAGCAACACCGTAACTACAAATTAAATAACACAGTAAAACATTTTTACTTATTTCATTATTAACGGAAAGTTTAAATAGACTTCCAGAAACTAACGTTTTTTGAGGAAAATCATCTGGAACAATGGAAACTTTATCAATCTTTCCTTTAACTTCGATTAAAATTTCACCCTTTTTTATTCTACCTTTTGGATACCTCAACCAATCGCCATTATTTACGTGAAATAAACTTGATGTATTAATAAATGGCGTATCTAAATCAGTCGCCTGTAAAAAATAAGGGAACCCTTCTTTCTCAGCTTCTTTTTTGGCGATAATTTTCGTGTTTTCATAAACCACCCTATACCCCTCTTTAACGAAATAACTTAATGGTCTAAGATTAGGTACATTTTTAAAAAATTGCAGAAACTGCTTTCTAAAATACTCACTATCAATTCTTCTATTTTCATTATCTGTCATTACTTCAGATAAATTCAAAATACTTATTTCTAGCCCTTTTAATAAAGTATTATACTTTACCTCATCAAAAGGGCTTAAAGCTTTCCCGCAAATGATAGTTTTTCTTTTTTAGCAAACTCATTAAAAGCTTCTGCAATACCATCTTTAGTTAAACCATCGTGATTGAATAAATCATGTTTTACTATTAAATGCCCGTGGCTATCCAATAAATATTCATCTATATCTTTTGCTGTTTCGTCATAATGGTCAATAGGTTCTGCCACTTCTTCAATAGATGCCGTTGCTTTTGACCCTTTAGGAAAATCATTTTTCTTTACAAATATTTTTTCACCACTATTATCTTTACTAGACTCTTGCATTGTAGCAAAGAAAATCGGGTAATCTTCTTTTTTCGGGCAAAGCTTATCATCCCATTTTTGCACTAGCACACACTGGTTTTTGTTCCTGTGTGTGGTTTAAATACATTCCCATCTAAACCTACAACCCCTAAAATTCTGCATCTTTCAGCAATATAATCTCGAATTGCTTTATCTGAACTGTTATTAAAACGCCCCTGAGGCAATACCACCGCCATACGTCCACCAGACTTTAAAAAATCTAAATTACGTTCTATAAATAATATATCCCGTCCTACTTTAGTTTGATATTTACCGTTTGGTTTTTTTCCTAATTCGTATTTTGATAATATTCTACTTTCTTTAATATCACCCGCAAATGGTGGGTTTGCCATTAACACATCAAACTCAAAATCTCTGTTACTCTTTTTATCCTTTCTTAATTTTTTAAGTTTTTTCCATCCTTCAAAATACGTGTCTTGCCATTCTTCATCTTCCGTTTTCTCATCCCATCGCTCCCAATCTAGCGTGTTGAGGTGCAATACATTTGTTTGTCCATCACCCGCAATTAAGTTTAATGTTCTGGCAACACGCACCGCCTTTTCATCAAAATCTATTGCAAATACTTTGTTTTGCACATAATCTATACATTCAACTGGTTTTTCTTCTGTAGTAAACAAATGGCTCTTTGGCAATCCTTTTTCTTTTAGTATCTGTTCCCACACATGAAAAATACTGTGTACTGGAAATCCACAACTTCCCGCAGCCGTATCAATTACCGTTTCATGCTGTTGCGGGTTCAACATTTTAACACACATATCAATTGCATAACGTGGTGTAAAATACTGCCCCTTCTCACCTTTACTGCTTTTATTGATGAGGTACTCAAACGCTTCATCTACAACGTCTAAATTAGAATTGAACAACTTTACATTTTGTAACGATGACACACAAACCGATAAATGCGATGGCGTTAACATCAATTTTGAATCGTCTGTAAACACGCCTTCCCACTTTCCTCTTGCTCTATCAAATACCGCTTGAATTTTGGCTTTTAACTCTGTTTCGGTATCGCCATAATTTCTGAATTCTAAATGTCTGGATTTATTTCGTCCACTTTCCATTTCATCGAAAAGCTTAGTGAAAATTAATTTAAACAGTTCTTCAAACACGTCAACACCAGCGTTTGCCAAAACCTCATCTTCCATTTCCAGAATTAAATCTTTTAACGACTTACGCTCTGTTACCAGTTTATCTTTTTTAACTAAATCATCAATTGTCCAACGCTCAGTTAATATATCTGAAAGCTTCTCAGTAGCTTTTGGAATATCTGGTATATCTTCAAAATAATTAGGGTCTTTACGATTGTAATAACTTATACTATCACCATTACTCCACACGCCAATAGGTGCGCCTGTAGCGTTGCAATAAGATTTTAGCTGTTCTTTACCATCTTTTAATTTTGGCTTCTTTAATTCGACCATCATGTAAATAGATGTGGTCTTTTGTTTGTCGAATATTACAATATCGGCACGTTTTTTTTCACGCCCAAAACTTACCGAGTATTCCAGTTCCATTCTATCGGTTGAATAACCATAATCATCAGCTAAAACCTGAACATATAATTGTCTAACCGCTTCCTCTGGTGTTAGTTTAATATCCTTTTTACGTACCAAACAAGTAATATAAGGCGTTTCCTTTCCTCGAACTTCTTTTATGAAAATTGAGTCTTCTAAAGCAGTTATTTGCTCTGCTGTAAACTGTGTTAATTTATAATTGGAATCTTTAAGTATATCTATTAAAGTCATAGTATCATTTTGTAATTGCAACAAATATAAGTTTACATCTTATATATCTCTGAATTGATTTTGTTTATTTCATCAATAAACATTTTTGCTTTATCCAGCATATCTGTTTTATTATAAATTCTCGCCATTGGATTTTTTGGTGCTCTATCAGGATGCGTAATGTTGTCAATTATTGAAGCTTTCAACTTCCTTTTATATAAATTAGAATAAAAACTACTCTTGAAATCATGTGTACTAATGGCTTCTGATTTTGGTACTTTTTCAATTATTGTTCCATCATTAAACGTTACTCTGGTTAGGGTAACCAAATCATTAATTTTCACATAATTAAACAAAGATTTTAAATCTTCATTAATTGTTGGGTTGTTCGTGAATCTTGGAAATTTCCCACCATGACTATTAATTATATCAATCACTGGCTTTAATAATGGAATACAAACTTCCGTATTTGTTTTGAAATGTTTACTATGCACATATTTAAAATCATAACCATCATCACTATAAATTTGTACATCTTTATTTATTATATCTTCCATACTTCCAAACCTCAAACCGGTCAAACTGCTTACTATTGAATACTCTTTTGCTCTTTGCATTTTAACATCAAACGATACATCCGTATTTATAATCTTTTGTAACTCTACTTCATCAACATAAAAATCCTTCATGCTTTCAGAATCTTCCAATGTTAAAGTTTCATCATCTAAATCTAGTGCTATTGAATATTTCTTTTTTGCTAGCCTCAACACCGCTAAAAGGTTTTTTTGATATCTTTGAAGTGCATTCGATGTATAACCATTTTTATTTTTGCGTTGCTTTCTGGGCTGATTAGGGTTTTTAAGTTCGATTTTATCTTTAAAAATATCATTTAATACTCTCCAAAAAATCCAATATTTTGAATCATCAAAATTCCCAAAAGTTAATATATCACCTGTAGCAATTTGATAATTTTCAATATGGTGTGATAAAGTTCTATAACATTTTATTGTACCTTCACTAATTCCCTTCTTTTGCGATATTTGTAAATTTTCTTCATCAGACTTAATTTTACTATACACAAAATCCAAAATGGTTTGCTGTACTTCATTTACGACTTTTATTTGCCCTAATTCGATTTTTAAAGCTTTTTTAAAATCTTCTGGTGTTGGAACCTCACCACTAACTAAATAATTATTTGTTAATTTATTAATTGCAGTTTCCATCAAATGCATTTTGGTTTTTATAGTTGCATTAGATTTTGAAAATCGTTTAAATACTTCCTCATCAAATTTGTAGTTTTCTTTTGACAAACCAAAATTCTTTGGTTGAATAGTAGCTTCTAGCGTAATCCTGAAGGGTTTATTTCGCTTATTTCCATTTTTATCTATTACGCTATAACCATAATTAATTTCAGCCATGATAAGCTCCTGACGAGTTCTCTGATTGATATCACTATATTTAGCTTCTAAATAATACCTTATTTTTGGATTTCTCATGTAACATAATAGATTCAACAGCGTAATTTACAGCGTTTTTTTATGTTATCAAATGATATTTTATGAAATTAAATGAAAAGTACTAATTTGTAAATACCTTTAATTACTGTAGATTATGAAAGGCATTGAATAGATTTGAAATAAAATGAAGTGGTAATATTATAGTTCTGGAGGTACCACAGAAAAAACCCCTTAAACAGCAATGTTTATGGGGTTTTCGCTTTTTAAGGAGATAATATTAGGGACAACCTGTAATCATTAAACGGGTCAAGTCAAAAAGTTGTGGGATTTTAGGGTTATGCAAAAATAGTAGTAAGCCTAAACAGGAAGAAATC
>NZ_BAABJJ010000037.1:0-153942 GCF_039543245.1 Algibacter agarivorans | reverse complement strand
GCACCACAAAGGTAACTTTGCGGAACAAATTTCCCTTTCTCTTTTTTAATCGTTTAGGACGCTATTGGTATTTTAACTATAACTTTAAGGCATGCACTCGCATAAGGGATTGCAGTCCGGATAGCTTTCGGGATAGAGCGACTTGTGAAAGCCCGACCTTCCTGACCGGCAGGCGCCTTAAAAAATATTTTTTTTATTTGAGATGTAACAAAACAAATACTGTGTCGTCGTAATATCAAATAACCATAACTAAGCTAATTTAATAAAAACCAAACCAATTAAGTTTTCCCTTTGGGGAAATGTCTGGAAAGACAATGTGGCTTAAACCAAACCAAAATGACTCAAACGGAGTTTTTAAATATTGTAATGCCTTTTAAGGATAAAGTATTTCGTTTAGCAAAACGATTACTGGTATCTACTGAAGAAGCTGAAGATGCAACGCAAGAGGTTTTGTTGAAATTATGGAAGAATAAAACGAAGATAAAAGAGTATAAAAATGTAGAAGCTTTTTCGATGACTATGACCAAGAATTTTTGCTTTGATAAATTAAAATCTAAACAAGCACAAAACTTAAAAATTGTTCATAGTAATTATGAAGAAAAGAATACGCCATTACAAAAACAGATTGAGTTAAATGATAGCGTTAATTGGGTAGCAAAAATAATAGAAGATTTACCCGAACAACAAAAAATAATCATTCAACTTAGAGATATAGAAGCATACGATTTTGATGAGATTGCGAAAATGCTGGATATGAATAATACGGCGGTTAGAGTAGCCTTATCGAGAGCACGAAAAACAATAAGAGAAAAATTAACTAATACACATAATTATGGTATTAAATAATATAGAAAATTTATTAGAAAAGTACGATAACGGAGAAACAACCCTAAAAGAAGAGCAAGTGTTGAAAAACTATTTTTCCAGCGACACTGTAGCACCACATTTAGAAATGTATAAACCTATGTTTGACTATTTTTTGGTAAACCAACAAGAGCAATTCACTAAAGACGTTCCATTAAAAACCAAACGTAGCTTTAATTACAAATGGATATCTGTCGCAGCAGTAGCGGTTCTTGTATTGGGGATTTATTTCAGTAAATCATTAAATAATGATTTAGGGACCATTGAAGACCCACAATTAGCTTTTAACGAAGTTTCAAAATCATTAGAAATGATTTCTCAAAACTTTAATAAAGGCGCTTCAACCGTTGGATATTTAAATGAAGTAAACAAAGGGACTTCAACATTAGGCTATCTCAACGAAATTGAAAACACAACAAGTATAATTTTTAAAAATTAATCCCCCGATAGCTATCGGGACAAAAAACAATGAAGCATTCAAATAAATTAAAAAACAAGAACAATGAAAAATAAATTAATAGTATTCGTAATGGCCATCATGTTATTACCTTTTACAGGGATGGCACAAAAAGATATTTTTGAAAAATACAATGATAACGCGGATGTTACGTATGTGTCCATAAAACCTAAAATGTTTCAAATGATAGCTAAAATGGGTATTAATGTGGAAGATGCCGAAGCAAGAGCGTATATGGATATGGTAAAAAGCATCACTAGTTTTAAAACCATTGTAACAGATAATGAAAGCATATCTACAGATATTTCAAAATGGGTAAAATCGCGTTCTGGAGGCTTAGAAGAGTTAATGGAAGTTAAAGACGAAGGTACTGAGGTGAAGTTTTATGTTAAAGAAGGTAAGGATGCAGACCATGTAAAAGAACTTTTAATATTTGTAAACGGTATAGATAAAGTTATGGAAGATAAGATTGAAATTAATGGTAAGGAACGCAAAATTGAAACCGTAATTGTTTCACTTACCGGCGATATTAACCTTAATGAAATATCTAAACTTACCGATAAAATGAATATCCCAGGAGGGAAGCATTTAAATAAATCAAACTAAGTAAATCATCAATCATGCAACGAACAATCAAATACCTAGCATACACCTTATTAACCGCAGTTTTATTAACAAGCTGCGGTAATGGTGAAAGCTTACAGCGTTATTATGTAGACCATCAAGAGGCTAAAAACTTTATATCGCAAGATATTCCACTGTCTATGATGGAGATTGATAAATCTAATTTTACTGAAGAACAAAACGAAGCCTATAATTCAGTAGATAAATTGAATTTTTTAGGTTATAAAACCAGTGAAACTGATACTGAAACATTTAAAGTGGAATTAGCAAAAGTTAAAACGATTTTGGGCGATAGTAAGTATAACGATTTAATGGAATTTAGCGATAAAGGCAATAAAATTTCAGTAAAGTATATTGGAACTGATGATGAAGCTGATGAGGTTATTGTCTTCGGAAGTGCAAAAGACATGGGGTTTGGTATTGTTAGGATTTTAGGTAATGATATGAGCCCAGATAAAATGGTGACTTTAATAAGTGCTTTGCAAAGTGCGAATATTGATGAAGCTCAAATAGAAAATATTATGAATTTCTTTAAGTAATTTATTTTAGTACATGACAAAAGAAAAAAATGTCACATTGAGCGCAGTCGAAATGCTATAAAAACTAAGGTTTCCAATGTCTTCGACTGCGCTCAGACTGACATTTAATATACCACCAATTTTTGTCATATACTCAGGTGATTTATAGTAATTATGTTAATGAAAAAAGCTTCCGTTTTGGAAGCTTTTTTCATTTTGTATCCTTTTGTTTTACAGCATCCTTTTCAGGTTTGTAATTCAAATAAAACAGATTGATAATTAAGGTTAAAAACATAATGGTAAGAACCGTTAAGACTATAAAATTATCCAGAATATCTAGTATTCCTAATATAAAAAAACCAATGGTCATAATACCACTAAGTATTAAAGCTTGTTTGTCGGTTAGCATAAAAATTTTATATTCCAGTATAGTTACTAGGTGTAATACGTTTTAATTCTTCTTTTATTGTATCAGATATGTCTAAAGTATCAATAAAATTAGAAATAGAGTCTTGGTTTATCTTTTCATTGGTTCTCGTTAAACCTTTTAAAGCTTCATAAGGGTTAGGGTAAGCTTCTCGACGCAGGATCGTTTGGATAGCCTCGGCAACAACCGCCCAATTATTTTCTAAATCTTCAGCAAATTTACTTTCATTTAGCAATAATTTATCCAAACCTTTCACGGTCGATTTAAAACCAATAAGTGTATGTCCAAATGGCACGCCAACATTCCTTAAAACCGTACTATCTGTCAAATCTCGTTGTAATCTTGATACAGGAAGTTTGGCAGAAAGGTGCTCAAAAATAGCATTGGCTATACCTAAGTTCCCTTCAGAATTTTCAAAATCTATAGGGTTAACTTTGTGTGGCATTGCAGAACTACCAACTTCTCCAGCTTTAATTTTTTGCTTGAAATAATCCATTGACACATAAGTCCAGATATCTCTATCTAAATCAAGTATGATGGTATTAATACGTTTTAAGGTGTCAAACAAGGCCGCCATGTGGTCGTAATGCTCAATTTGAGTCGTTGGAAACGAATGTTGTAATCCTAATTTTTCTTGTACAAATTGACCACCAAAAGCTTTCCAGTCAATGTTTGGATAGGCTACATGATGCGCATTGAAATTACCAGTTGCACCACCAAATTTAGCAGCACTTGGTATATCGTTCAATAAATTAAATTGTTCTTCTAAACGCACCACAAAAACCTCAATTTCTTTGCCAAGTCGAGTGGGCGATGCAGGTTGTCCGTGTGTTCTGGCAAGCATGGAAATTGCTGCCCAATCTTTAGATAGCTTTTTTAGCTTATCTAAAACGATAAAGTATTCAGGAACATAAACAGCGTTCATGGCTTCCTTAATACTTAAAGGAATAGCCGTATTGTTAATATCTTGAGAGGTTAATCCAAAGTGGATGAACTCTTTATATTCAGATAAGCCTAAAGCATCAAATTGTTCTTTTATGAAGTACTCAACCGCTTTAACATCATGGTTGGTAACGCTTTCAATTTTTTTAATGGCTAGTGCATCTTCCGAAGAAAAATCGTTATAAATAGCTCTTAAACTATCAAAAACCGAAGTATCAATAGATTGAAGTTGTGGCAATGGAATTTCGCAAAGCGCAATAAAGTATTCTATTTCAACTAAAACTCGATATTTTATTAAGGCTTCCTCAGAAAAATAAGGGGCTAATTCGTTGACTTTACTTCTGTATCGTCCATCAATTGGAGAGATGGCATTTAATGCTGATAATGACATATTAGGTTGATTTTTTGAAGTTCCAAAGATAGGAAAGAAAGTTAGAAGTGCGAAGCGAGAAACGAGAAGTTATTATGATTTAGTGGTTAGTTATTAACTCGTTTAATCTTTTTTAAAATATGTCTTGCTCGTGCTTTAAAAGCGGCACTTTGTATTTGGAAATCACGTTTTAATATAAGTTCTAGTTCTGGATGAACCCAGCCATAATCTTTTCCTAATAAAAAAAGCGTAACCATGCTATAAGCTTTTGCAGCCACTTTTTCATCATTAATCATATAATCAAAACAGGTTTCAATGATGCGTTCCTTATGTGTTTCTTTAAATGTGTTTTTTATGTAAATATTTGTTTTTGTATCATAGGCTCTTGCCAGAAGCTCACAAATTTTGGCTACAGGGCGTACTGCTGAATCTAAATGAACTTTATGCATGTTTTCAGTAAAGGTATCTATGTAGGGCATTAAAGTATTAATATTATGGTTGCACATAAATTCAAATACCCAGGCGGCACGAGGGGATACTTTGTCATCAACCATAAAAAGAATATCCAATAATTTAGGAACCAAATCTGGGTTATCCTGTATTAAATGCGCATAATGTAAACGTTTTTCACGCGAGTGATTTACATAGTTTAATTCTTGGTATAGTTCGGTTGTAGTCAAAACGATTTTCTTATTTTTATACCATAAATGTATTAAAATGAATATTACAAAAAAAGTACTCATTCTATTGTTAATCATGTTTTTAATCGCTCAATTTTTTGGTCCTGAAAAAAATGAAGGTCATTTAAGTTCTATCGAATATTTTTTAGTAGAAACCAAACCGCCAGAAGATGTAAAACTTATTTTAAAGGAAACTTGTTACGATTGCCATAGTAATGTTACAAGATATCCATGGTATAATAATATTACACCAGTAAATTATTGGTTGGCAGCGCATCTAAAAGATGGAAAAAAACATTTTGATATGTCCAATTGGGAAGGCAATTCGACAAAACGAAAAGACCATAAATTTGAAGAACTCATCGAAATGGTTGAAGATAAAGAGATGCCTTTAAAGTCTTATACATGGACACATCCCGAAGCAAAACTTACAGATAATCAAATAAAATCTGTTTTGGATTGGGCTAAATCGGTGCGGCTAAAGTATAGTTTGGAACCAAAACCAGAATGAAGGGTCCCATCCTATCCTTCCCCGAAGGGGAAGTGAAAGTAAGGCGGGAAAATAACCCAGAAAATCACCTTGTCAAAAACTCCAATTTCCAATCTGTAATGTTTAGGTTTTGGAATTTATTTTTTAGATTTTGGAATTTAGAAAATTTTTATGAATAAACATGTTTTCTGGAAACGGTAGCGTATGGGTTTCCACTCCTTGTAGGGGATTAAGGTGTGGGTTCTTGGACCGTTTTATGCTAACGTATAATTAATATGTTTATCAAATAGAAAAAGTTTAAATGAGTTCATTATATTCAATTCGGCTAAATAGAAGAAATTAATAAAAATTCGTGAATACGTGGCGTCAAAAAAATTACTAATCATTGGCTTTGTATGGCCAGAGCCAAAAAGTTCTGCTGCTGGTAGTAGGATGATGCAACTTATTGAAGTTTTTCAATCTGAAAATTATCAGATAACCTTTGCAAGTCCGTGTGCTAAAAGCGATAATGCTTTTGATCTGGAAAGCATTGGAGTTTTACAAACGGCTATAGAATTAAATAACTCTAGTTTTGATGTTTTTGTAAAGAACTTAAATCCCGATGTGGTTTTGTTTGACCGTTTTATGATGGAAGAACAATTTGGATGGCGTGTTTTAGAGCAGTGTCCGAATGCTTTGCGACTTTTAGATACTGAGGATTTACATGGTTTACGTAAAGGCAGGCAAAACGCTTTTAAGGATGACAAACCATTTGATACATCGTATTTGTTCAACGATACCGCAAAGCGAGAAATAGCAAGTATTTATAGAAGTGACTTAAGTTTGATTATTTCTGAAGCCGAAATTAAAATTCTTAAGAATGATTTTAAAGTTGATGAATCTTTATTACTTTATTTACCTTTCATGTTAGAAGACGTTTCAAACGAAGCCATGAAATGTATGCTGAAATTTGAAGACCGCCAACATTTTGTAAGCATTGGTAATTTTTTGCATGCCCCTAATTATAACGCCGTTTTGTATTTAAAAGACATCATTTGGCCATGGATTAGAAAACAACTGCCTAAAGTAGAACTACATATTTACGGTGCTTATGCATCGCAAAAAGTAAATCAACTTCATAACGAAAAACAAGGTTTTTTAATTAAAGGTTTTGCTGAAGATGTAAACCAAGCTATGCAACAGAGTAAAGTGTGTTTAGCGCCCATTCAATTTGGAGCAGGTTTAAAAGGGAAGTTAGTTGATGCTATGCAAAACGGAACGCCTTGCGTAACAACAACTATTGGAGCAGAAGGGATGTTTGGAAATCTAGTGTCTAATGGGTTTATTGAAGATAATCCAGAATTATTCGCCAATAAAGCGGTTCAATTATATAACAATGAAAGCCTTTGGAAAGAAAAACAACAAAATGGATTTAAAATTATCAATCATCGGTTTGATAAATCCCAGTTTCAAGAAAAACTGATTTTAAATATTGAAGAAATAAAACAACAACTTAATACGCACAGAATCAACAATTTTATTGGTCAAATGCTTCAACATCATAGCATGAAAAGCACGAAATTTATGAGTAAATGGATTGAAGAGAAAAATAAAAATTAGATGGCTATCATCATTTAATAAAAAAATAAGCACTTGGTTTTTTTAGAAAAATTAACCAACTTTGCTTAACAATCAATAAAGTTTGGCTGTGATGTCCAAATGGCTATCGAGATTGTTTAAGTATTGAAACATAACTTTATCTTTGATTTATAGGTAATTAAAAACCAATACGATGACTAAAAATATAAAAGTAGCAGCAGCACAACTTTCGCCCATTTTTTTAAACAAAGAAAAAACGGTTGAGAAGGCCTGTAAAGCAATTTTAGAGGCAGCGGAAAATGGTGCTAACCTAATCGTTTTTCCAGAGGCTTTTATTTCCGGTTATCCAGATTGGGTATGGCTTATTCCAAATAGTAAAGGTGCTGATTTAAATGAGCTTTACTTAAAACTTGTTGAAAATGCTGTTTCTGTACCTGATCATGCTACGGAGAAATTATGTAAAGCCGCCAAAACAGCTGGTATTAATGTTGTTATTGGTATGCATGAACGTAATACTGAAACCAGTAACGCAAGTTTGTTTAATAGCTTGCTTTTTATAGATGATAACGGTATAATTCTAGGTAAACATAGAAAGCTAATACCAACAGGCGGAGAACGTCTTGTATGGTCTCAAGGAGCAGGTGATACTTTACGTTCTTATGATACATCGGTAGGGAAAATTGCTGGATTGATTTGTTGGGAAACCCTCATGCCATTAGCAAGAAATGCTATTTACGAATTTGGAACTCAAATATTAGCTTCTCCAACTTGGGACAAAAGCCCAAACTGGATACAATCTATGCAGCATATTGCAAGAGAAGGTGGCTTATTTGTTATAAGCACTTGTATGGCTTTAAAAATGGATGACATTCCTGATGAATATGAGTTTAAAAAACTTTACCCTGAAGGAAGAGAATGGATTAATGTGGGGAATAGTTCTATAATTGCTCCAAATGGGCAGTTTTTAGCAGGCCCGCTTGAGGCAGAAGAAGGTATATTATACGCAGATATTGATCTTAATCAAATTATAAAAGCTAAACGAATGTTTGATGTTGTAGGGCATTATTCAAGGCCAGATGTTTTTACATTCAATGTGAAAAATGAAAAAGAATAACAAACTTATGAAAGATATGATTTACTACTAGTCCTAGGCTGTTTAGGGGAGATCCTGCGATTCATTAAATTAGTTACTTGCCCCACCTATCTAAGCATACACAATACGTTAAGTGAATCTTACTAAAATCACTTTCAAATTTTAAAAAGCGTAATCGCCTTTTTTATCCCAATTGTAGCAGTTTCAGCAATAACAGTCAAGCTCTCTTTACTCTCAATATTAGGCTTTGGATCTATAAAATAAGTGAGCGTGTTTTCTGGCACATAATGCATTAAACCCGCAGCAGGATATACTTGCATTGAGGAACCAATAACTATTAAAATATCAGCAGTTTCACAAATATCAATGGCTTTTGCAATCATAGGGACATCTTCACCAAACCAAACAATATGGGGTCTCAGTTGGTGGCCTTTTTTACATAAATCACCTGAAACCAAATCGGTTTTCCACTCCTGTATATCGTTTGCATCAAAAGTGCTTCTTGCTTTAAGTAATTCGCCATGTAGATGAATCACGTTTTTACTTCCTGCACGTTCATGCAAATCATCAATATTTTGGGTAATGATAGTCACCTTAAAAGTGGATTCAAGTTCAGCTAAATCATAGTGTGCTTCATTTGGTTCAACGTCAAAAAGCTGTCTTCTACGTTGATTATAAAAGTCTAAAACCAATTCTGGATTTGCAGCAAAACCTTGGGGTGTGGCAACTTTCATAACATCATGGCCTTCCCATAATCCATCGGCATCTCTAAAGGTTTTTATGCCACTTTCGGCACTCATGCCAGCTCCTGTTAGTACAACTACATGTTTCATTGTATAAATATAATTATAATTGGTTTGCTAATCTATAGGCTGTCTGAAGCATTTTGTAAACTATTAACAAAAAAGTATGAAGCAAGACTATTATAAATATATTATTGCACTCGGAATTGGAATTCTTTGTTCTGAATGATTTAGAAAATATAGGTTTGGCTGTGGGGTTTTTCAGCCTAAAGGCTATGTTGTGGAATATTGAGGAATGCCAGATGTATTGGCAAACACAAAAACTCCCATCAATTATATAAGTACAGTTGCAACAATAAATTGGTAAGTTTTACCTGTTAGTGGTATTGCTATATTAGATAGTTATACACATACGGCTAAAACAGCAGCTTCTAAAAGCATTGAAATTACTATTGAGAACCGTTTAGGATTTCAATAAAATCTAAACCTTTAATTTTCTAATAATCAATTATTCTTATTCCAATTTAAGAAATTGACAATAATGAGAGTTCTACGTAAATTTCTTAATTAATAATACTTAAAATAAGTATAAATACTTAGTTTTGTTTTTAAATACGTAATTATGAAACATATTATTGTTGTTGGAAATGGCATGGTTGGTTACAAGTTTTGTGAAAAATTTGTAGAACAAGAAGATAGCAAAAATTTTAAAATCACTGTGTTTGGTGAAGAATCAAGACCCGCTTATGATAGGGTTCATTTAAGTGGATTCTTCGAAAATCAAGATGCTAAAGCCTTGGAAATGGCACCTAGAGGATGGTATGAAGAACATGGTATTGAATTAATTTCGGATGAACGTATTACTAACATTCATCGTGCTTCAAAAAAAATAACAACTACTGAAGATTTACATTATAAATACGATTATTTGGTTTTGGCAACAGGTTCTTCTCCTTTTGTACCAAATATTAAGGGTATAGAAAAAAAAGGAGTTTTTGTTTATAGGACTATTGAAGATCTTGAAGATATGCTTGCTTATGCAGATAAAATTCAAACAAATAGAACAGAAACAGTAAAAGCTGCTGTACTTGGTGGTGGACTTTTAGGTTTAGAAGCTGCAAAGGCTGTAATGGATATGGGTTTAGAGCCTCATGTTGTTGAATTTGCTCCTAAATTGATGCCTAGGCAACTCGATACTAGAGCTAGTAAAGTTTTACAAGAAAAAATAGAATCTATTGGTATTCATGTGCATTTGTCTAAAGCAACAAATAAGATTTTAGGTGATGATGCTATAGCAGGAATGGAGTTTGGAGAATACGATAAGATAGATGTTGAAATGCTGGTTGTTTCAGCAGGTATTAGACCTAGAGATGAATTGGCTAAGACCTGTAACCTAGAAATGGGAACACGAGGTGGTATAGTTGTTAACAATAGAATGCAAACCTCCGATCCCGAAATTTATGCCATTGGAGAGGTGGCGCTTTATAACCAAATGATTTATGGTTTGGTTGCACCAGGCTATGATATGGCCGATGTAGCGGTTAACCAAATTTTAGGGAATAGAAAAGTTGTGATGGATGAAGATATTGATATGTCCACCAAATTAAAGTTAATTGGAGTGGATGTTGCAAGTTATGGAGAGCCATTTATGCCTGTAGAAAAAGGCTATTCCATTATTTATGAAAACAAAACTAAAAATTTATACAAACGTGTTAATATAAGTCATGATGGTAAAAGTTTATTAGGGGGGATTTTAGTAGGTGATGCTTCCGATTATAATATGTTTCATCAAATTTATTTAAACGGATTACCCATTCCTGAGGATGCTGAAGAGTTGATTTTAGGAAGTAGAGGAAAAGGTGGTTCATCTTTTGGAAGTGTTCTTGATATTCCAGATGCTGCGCAAGTTTGTTCTTGTGAAAGTGTGACTAAAGGCGATATTTGTTGTTCGATTACTGAAGGTGATTGCGCGAATTTTGCTGATGTGGTTACAAAAACCAAAGCCACTTCGGGTTGTGGTGGTTGTAAACCAATGGTGGCCGATTTGGTTAATGAAACTCTAAAATCTCTTGGAAAAGAAGTTAAAGAAACCATTTGTGAACACTTTGATTTTAGTAGACAAGAACTTTATGATTTAATAAAAATAAATAAAGTGCCCGATTACGACGAAGCTCTTAACTTATTTGGAGAAGGTCATGGTTGTGAAACTTGTAAGCCTTTATTAGCGTCTATTTTTGCTACAATTACTATGGAGACACCAAATCGTCAACCTGTAATTCAAGATACCAATGATAGATTTTTAGCCAACATTCAACGTAACGGAACATACTCAGTGGTACCAAGAGTGGCTGGTGGTGAAATTACTCCAGACCAGTTAATTGTAATTGGAAAAGTCGCTAAGAAATACGATTTATATACTAAAATTACGGGTGGACAACGTATTGATTTATTCGGCGCACAGATTCATGAATTACCACTAATTTGGAAAGAGTTGATTGATGCAGGTTTTGAAAGTGGTCATGCATACGGTAAATCTTTACGTACTGTAAAAAGTTGTGTAGGCTCTACCTGGTGTCGCTACGGTATGCACGAGAGTGTAACCTTTGCTATTGATATTGAAAACAGATACAGAGGATTACGCTCGCCTCATAAATTAAAAGGGGGTGTTTCTGGATGTATTCGTGAATGTGCTGAAGCTAGGGGTAAAGATTTTGGATTGATTGCTGTTGATGGTGGATGGAACTTATATGTTTGTGGAAACGGTGGAGCCACACCAAAGCATGCCGTATTACTTGCTGAACAATTGGATGATGAAACTGTTGTGAAATACTTAGATAGATTCCTGATGTATTACATAAGAACAGCTGGGCCTTTAGTAAGAACTGCGCCTTGGTTGGACAAGCTTGAAGGGGGTATTGATTACTTGAAAAAAGTAGTCATTGAAGATTCTTTGGGTATTGCTGAAGAACTTGAAGTGGAGATGCAAGGACTTGTGAATAGATATGAGTGTGAGTGGAAGCAAGCCATTGAAAATCCAGAAACGATGAAACGTTTTAAACATTTTGTGAATTCGGATGACACGGATGATAACTTAGTATTTGTACCTATGCGTGAACAGAAAATGCCTAAAGCATGGGTTTAGATAAAGTTAGAACACGAAGTTGGAAGTAAATGAGTTTTGCGGATAAGGTTTTGACTAATTGCTAAAGACTGACAATTGCAAACTGACACCGCGTTAGGGATTGTAGAGGAAAGCCCACAGCGACCCCGATATGAGGGAGCGAGGACTTGTAACGGAAAGCCCGACCTTTTACGATTCCGCAAGGTTTTTAAAACCTGACAGATATGAGTAAAAGGTAACGCTCAGATTATCAATAAAAATTTGGCATTACTCGAAATCAAAATGAAAATTCAAGGATGTTTTAGGTTTTGAGAAGTCATCTGATTTTGTCCTGTTTTTCAGGTACGAGTTGCCCTTTTAAGGAATCTTTAGGGTGTTTTTGACGATTTAGTAACATGTGATCAATAATAAAAAAAAATAAATTCTAAATATACTTTTTAAGAATGGAACATATATTAGAACAGTACAAATCGGTTACGGAAAATGAGGTAAAAACTTGGTTTAGCATAGGTAAAATAGCTAACTTTCCTGAGAATAGTGGCGCATGTATAAAATACAAAACCAAACAAATTGCAGTGTACAATTTTACACGAACCGGAAAGTGGTATGCAACGCAGAATTTGTGTCCGCATAAAATGGAAATGGTATTATCTTTGGGTATGATTGGGGATAAGGATGGTATTCCGAAGGTGGCTTGCCCAATGCATAAAAAGAATTTTTCGTTGGAAGATGGTAGTAATTTGGGAGGTGAAGATTTAAAAATTGCGACCTATCCTGTTAAAATTGAAAACGGAAATGTGTATATTGGCTTTTCGGATTAAAACATAACCAAAATGAAGCCAACACGATTTGAAACTGCTATTGCACTAATTGATAAAGCCAACTCTGAAGATGTAAACACATACGAGGTAGCTGGTATGGACTATCCAAAGGAATTGTTATATTCCCAGCGTATGACAAGGAAGTTGTTGCAGTTTGAGCCCAATGCCTCTAAAGCACTTCAAATTGCGGCACGAGCACAACATATTTGTCGTTGGAAGATAGCCCGTGATGAATATCCAATGGATCGTGTAGGTTATTTAAAGTGGCGTGAAACGTTAAAAAAAATGCATGCCGATTTAACTACTGATATTCTTAAACAAGTAGGTTTTGATGACCAGTTTACAGATAGGGTTAAAGCTATAATTCTTAAAAAACTAATTAAGAAAAATATAGAATCACAAACCTTAGAAGACACGATTTGTTTGGTGTTTTTAGATTACTATTTTGAGGAATTTGCTGCTAAGCATAATGAAGAAAAGGTAATTGATATTCTTAAAAAAACCTGGGTAAAAATGTCTGATAAAGGACATGAGGAAGCTTTAAAACTTTCGTTTTCAGAAAAGGGTATGTCCCTTGTAAAACAAGCCGTTGCTTAAAATAATATTTGTGTATCAGAGAAAATATTTGATGTTTTTCTGAATTTATAAAAGCTATTGTTTATTAGTTATAATTCGTATCCAAAATTTAATTACAGATGACAAAAAATGGCAATTCATTAGACCAACGTACGTTTGATAAATTGCGCCGTTTATATATTATTGCGTTAAGTACAATTGCACTTTCTGTAATTGTTAGTCAAATACTTATACGTAAGTATCTTAATGACCAACAAAGTGACTCTACGGTTATTAATATAGCTGGTAGGCAGCGCATGCTCAGCCAGAAATTAACCAAGGACGTTGTATTGCTTTCTACGGAGTCCAATTCCGAAAATAGAATGCGCTTAAAAGATAAGATCAAAAAAACGCTACACCTTTGGGAGGTATCCCATAACGCACTTCAGCAAGGAAATGATAGTCTTGGATTACCAAAAATGAATAGCCCAGAAGTTGTTGGTAAATTTAAAGTCCTAAATCCTGTTTTTGACACCATTAGAATCGCTTCAAAATCTATTATAGAAAAAATAGAAAAAGCCCCGCCACTTCCTTCAGATACAATTGTTTTACATATTGATAAGGTGAAAAACAATGAAGCCGATTTTCTTATGATGATGGATGGTATTGTAAATCAGTATGATTTAGAAGCCGATGAAAAAGTAAGTTGGTTGCGAAAATTGGAAGTCTGGTTAATGACATTGACTTTATTGATTTTATTAGGCGAATTTTTATTTATTTTCTGGCCTACTGCTAAATCTGTTAAAGCAACGCTTGTAGAGTTATTAGCTGCAGAAAAGCGTGCTAAGAAAATGGCTTTTGATGCAGATGAACTAAGTATAGCTAAAGAAAAATCTATTAAAGAATTGCGTGCTTTAAGTCATGCTATGGATGAAACATTGTTGTTTGCACGGATCTTACCAAATGGCCATGTGGTGCACATAGGGAATAAGTTTTCGCGCTTATTTAAGTTTTCAGGTTTTAATAAAACAACCTTGTTTTGGAACATGTTGTCTGTTGTAGAAAATGAACAACTGTGTATTGAAGACTTAATAATAAAGCACAAAAAAAACGGTTGGCAGGGTGAGATAAAAGCTACTACAAAAGATTATAAAGACATTTGGTTAGAAATGGCAATTATTCCGTTTAGTACAAATGATGAAAAATCTGAATTATTGATTATTGCTTCAGAAATAACCGAAAGAAAAGCTGGGCAATTAGAAATAGAGCGACTTACAAAAAGGAGTTTTGAAGAGGAAATGAGTCAACAAAAAATCATTTCCAGTAAGATTATAGAAAACCAAGAGAAAGAGCAAAACCGTATAGCAAAAGATGTGCATGATGGCATTGGACAGATGCTAACAGGTTTAAAATACAATCTGGAAAGTATTGATATTAAAGACCTTGATAAGACAGCTTCTAAAATTGAGCACCTTAAAGAATTAACAACTAACATTATAAAAGGAGTTAGAACAGCTACTTTTAATTTAACACCACCAGAATTATCCGATCACGGTATTGCACCTGCTATTTCTAAGTTAACCCAAGAACTAGCGCGTCTTACAGGAAAGGAAATTGTCTTTTTTAATAAAACGCATTTTAATCAGCGTTTAGATTCGTTAGTTGAAATTAATATTTATCGCATCACACAAGAAGCTATAAATAACGCTATTAAATACGCGGATTCTACACATATTTTAGTGTCTTTAACACATAGCGAAAAAATACTTAGTATTGTTATTGATGATAATGGTAAAGGTTTTGAACCAGAAAAAGTGAAGAATGTTAAAAACAGTGATGGAGGTATGGGAATGACCTTTATGCAGGAGCGCATTAAATATATAGATGGGCGTTTGTTTTTGAATTCTGAAATAGGAAAAGGCACGCGAGTTACTTTGAATATTCCGTTGACTTAATATTTAGAGTCCCTTCAGGCACAGTAGATAGGTCTTTGAAATCGACAAATTGTTAGGGTTTCGATTACTCTCAAGGAGACAACCATCCATTTTGTTGGTTATTATCCTAAAAATGAGGCCTTAATATTGAACTCAGATTTTGATGTATTACAAATTAAACTATGAAAAGAAAACTAATAAGTTCATAAATACGTGGTATTACGTAAATTAATTATTTTTGTACTTATAATATAAAGTTTATGGATATAATCAATGTAGTTTTAGCAGACGATCACGTTTTAGTAAGAAATGGTATAAAAGCCCTTTTAGAAGACCAAACAGGAATTATGGTAATAGACGAAGCTTCAAACGGAAAAGAAGCATTAGATGTGATAGGTAGAAACAAACCACATATATTGATTGTGGATATTAGAATGCCAGAAATGAATGGTATTGAAGTGGTTGCAGAAATCAACAAATCTCACAAAGATGTTAAAACATTGGTGTTGTCCATGCATGATTCTGAAGAATACGTAGTAAAAGCCATTCAAGCAGGTGCCGATGGGTATTTATTGAAAGGGGCGAGTAAAACAGAGTTCTTGAAAGCTATAAATAAAGTAGCGTCTGGTGGTAAGTATTTTACTGGTGATGTGTCTGCTATCATCATGAATAATTTTGTAAACGAAAATGCCAATACAGTGGTTGCGCCTCAAGTGCCCCCTAAAGACGATCCGTTTAAATTGACCAAACGCGAAAAGCAAATACTTAATTTGGTATTGCAATTAAAAAACAACAAAGATATTGCTGATGAACTTCAAATCAGTAAGCGTACTGCCGAAGTACACCGTTTTAATTTGATGAAGAAATTGGATGTTAAGAATCTTATGGAACTGAATAATAAGGCTAAGGCGTTTGGGTTGGTTTAAATAATTATATATTGGAATTCTTTAGTTTTTTTAATTCTATTTGAGTTGTTTTTTTAATAGAGTAGTGTGTTTTATATTAATTCAATTATAAAAACCTACTATATTTTTTATCTCCATTTTGCCAAATCCGCAATATCCTTATTCCAAAATTATCAACCTCACATTTTTTATATGATTACGTAATTTTAGATGCAATAATTAAGTATAAATACTTAGTTTTGCTAAAATAAAATACGTAATTATGGATAGTGTTCAATCTTTAAAAGCAAAAAAACTTAATTTATTAAACTTTAAATCAGTGCCAATTCGTACGTTTTGGATAACCTCAATTTCGTTCTTTATGTGTTTTTTCGCATGGTTTGGTATCGTTCCATTTATGCCAGATGTAGTAAAAGATTTGGGCTTAACACCAGACCAAAAATGGAACTCTATTATTTTAGCGGTTTCAGGAACTGTTTTTGCACGTTTACTTATTGGTAAATTATGCGACAAATACGGACCTAGAATATGCTACACTTGGTTATTGATTTTAGGTGCAATTCCTGTAATTCTTTGTGGATTGGTACAAACACCAATACAGTTTTTAGTATGTAGATTGTTCATAGGTTTTATTGGCGCATCGTTTGTTATTACACAAGTGCATACCTCGTTAATGTTTGCTCCAAATATTGTGGGAACAGCAAATGCTACCTCTGCAGGTTGGGGAAATCTTGGTGGTGGTGCTAACCGTTTAGGTATGCCATTAATTGCTGCGGCAGTTGTAGCTTTTGGTGTGGCAGATGCCGAGGCTTGGAGATATTCTATGGTTATTGCAGGAATAGTGTGTTTATTAATGGGTATTGTGTATTACTTTTTTACACAAGATACGCCAGAAGGAAATTTTAAAGATTTAAAAGCATCTGGTGTTGCTATTGAAAAGAAAAAAGACGAAGTAGGTTTTCTAGCCGTTCTTAAAGATTATAGAATTTGGATTTTGTTTATAGTTTATGCTGCGAGTTTTGGTATAGAGCTAACCGTATATGGTACCATGGACGATTACCTTCAAAATACATTTCAATTAGAAAGACTTACAGCAGGTAATATTGTTTTGTCATTTGCTTTAATGAACATATTTGCGCGTACTTTAGGGGGTTTCTTTGGTGATAGATTCGGTAAATTAAAAGGGCTTAGAGGTCGTGTGTTATTCTTGTCGTTCATATTAACATTACAAGGTGTTATGTTGGTTACGTTTTCATTAGCCACAAGTTTGGTTGTTGGATTCATTTTTTTAATATCATTTAGTTTAAGTGTTCAAATGGCAGAAGGAGCTACATTTTCAGTAGTTCCTTTTATTAATAAAAAAGCTATAGGCTCTGTTTCAGGTATTGTAGGTGCGGGCGGAAATGTAGGTGCGTTTTTAGCAGCGCTTTTATTGAAATCCAAATCGGCTTTAGCAGAAAAAACAGCTATATTAGAAAACCAAGGTATGGACGAAGAAGTTTTAAAGGCAGCACAATCTGCTGCATCATCGATGGCGGTCTCACAAGGGTATATGGTTATTGGTTTTGTAGTAATTCTTACAGGAATTGTAGCATTAGCCATTAAGTTTTCTCCAGCTGATGAAAAAGAAAATATGCCAACAGAACATATAGATGACTCTCGGTTAGGGACACTTCAACCTATTAAAGTAAAAAATTAAATTATAGATACCTTTTTTATCAATATAAAAATTTAAAGTCCGTTTTTTAAGGTATTCAGAATAATAAAATCGGAGTTTGTTTGGTATTTAAATATTGTCTTATTTAGTAATAAATGTTGGTCTAAATGATTAAAAACGAAGTAAAAACAACGTGTTCGTATTGTGGTGTAGGTTGTGGTATTATTGTTAAAAAAGACGCCAACAATACCGTTTTTGTTGAGGGCGATAAAGATCATCCAGTTAACAAAGGGATGCTGTGTTCTAAAGGAATGAATCTGCATTATGTTGCTAATGATACTTCCGATAGGATTCTATATCCAGAAATGCGTTGGAGCCGTTCACATCCTCGTGAACGTGTAAGTTGGGATGATGCTTTGGATAGAGCAGCAAGCGTTTTTAAATCCATCATAAAAAAACACGGACCAGATAGTGTAGCGTTTTATGTGTCTGGTCAGAGTTTGACAGAAGAATATTACATTGCTAATAAGCTTACCAAAGGATTTATTGGTACTAATAATATTGATACGAACTCCCGTTTATGCATGAGTTCTGCTGTGGTTGGATATAAGAAAACCTTTGGGGAAGATAGTGTGCCAATTTCATATCAAGATATTGAGTTAGCTGATACATTTTTAATCACTGGAGCAAATCCTGCGTGGTGTCACCCTATTTTATTTAGACGTATTGAAAAGCGTAAAGAGGAAAATCCAAATGTTAAAGTTATAGTGATTGACCCAAGAAAAACAGATTCTGCTAATTTCGCAGATATTCATTTGCAATTACTACCAGGAACCGATGTTATTTTATATAATGCCATTGGAAGATGCCTTTATAAAAGAGGTTTAATCGATGAAGATTTTATTAAAAACCATACCGAAGGCTTTCAAAACTATAAAGATTTAATTTTTAAAACTTCTTTAAAACAAGCATCAAAACTTTGTGGTGTTCCAGAAAAAGAAATTAGAAAAGCAGCAGATATTATAGGGCTTTCAAAAGGCTTTATCAGTATGTGGGCTATGGGGCTTAACCAAAGTGTTGTAGGTACAGATAAAAATGTATCACTTCTAAATCTATCACTAATTACTGGACAGGTTGGAAAACCAGGTGCGGGTCCTTTTTCTTTAACAGGCCAACCCAATGCCATGGGCGGTCGCGAAGTTGGAGGGATGGCAAATTTATTGGCAGTACATAAAGATTTAGCTAACGAAGAACATAGAAGAGAAGTGGCTCAGTTTTGGGGAGTCGATAAGATCAGCCCCAAACCAGGATTAACCGCTACCGAAATGTTTGATGCTCTTGAAAGCGGAAAGCTAAAAGCCGTTTGGATAGCCTGTACAAACCCATTGGTGAGTTTACCAAATTTGAACCGTGTTGAAAAAGCCATGAAAAACGCAAAGTTTGTTGTGGTTCAAGAGATTTCGCATAAATCGGATACCGTAGCTTTTGCAGATTTAGTGTTGCCAGCAGCAGGTTGGTTGGAAAAAGAAGGTACGATGACAAATTCTGAAAGGCGAATTTCATATTTACCTAAAGAAATAGATGCTCCGGGAGAAGCACGACCAGATGTTGAAATCTTTTGTGATTTTGCTCAGCGCATGGGTTTTAGAGGATTTAATTTTAATTCTTCTGAAGAAATCTATGATGAATATGCATCCATGACCAAAGGCACAAATATTGATGTGTCTTTTTTAAATTATGATAGATTAAAAAATGAGGGTACGTTTCAGTGGCCTGTGCCAGAGTACAGACATCAAGGAACACCTCGTTTATTTGAAGATAAAAAGTTTTACACACCGTCTCAAAAAGCACAGTTTAATTTACCGAGTACCACTGAAAACACATCGGTACAACCCAATGCAGATTTTCCGCTTATATTAACCACGGGAAGAGTTCGTGACCAATGGCACACCATGACCAAAACAGGTAAGGTATCGCGTTTAAAAACACATTACCCCACTCCTGTTTTGGAAATTCATCCTGTAGATGCTTATTTGAATAAAATTAAGGATGGCGATATTACCGAGATAAAAAGTGAAAACGGTGTGGTAAGGGTGCGTGCTAAAATTACGGAAACCATAAAAAAAGGCGTTGTATTTCTGCCCATGCATTGGGGGAAACAATTGCAAAGCACCTTAAATAGAGCAAATAATTTAACCAATACCCATGTAGATCCCACATCAAAAGAACCCGATTTTAAATTCACACGTGTTGCGGTTTCAAAATATAAAAAACCAATAGAAAAAATCATTATTGTTGGTGCTGGTGCTGCGGCGTTTCGATTTGTTCAAAATTATAGGGAATATAATGAAGTTGATGAAATTCATGTATTTTCAAAAGAACCTAATTTATTTTACAACAGGGTATTATTGCCTGAGTATGTTACAGAAGAATTAAATTGGGAACAACTTTTAAAAATTAAGGAAAGAGAGCTAAAAAAACTTAATATTCATTTACATCCTGAAACGCAGATTTCAAAAATTGATAAAGAAAACAAAGTAGTTATCGATAGTAATGGAGAGACCCATAACTTTAATAAATTGATTTTAGCCACGGGTAGTCGTGCCTTTATTCCAAGAGACGTTCAAATAAATTTTCCAGGGCGTTTTACCATGCGCAATAAAAGTGATGCCGATAGATTTAAGGGCTATTTAGATGCTACCGGATTGCCTCCAGAAGAACAACATGTGGTTATTGTCGGTGGTGGATTGTTAGGCTTGGAACTGGCTGCGGCCATGAAACATAAGAACGCTAAAATCACGATTGTTCAAAGGGCGTCACGATTAATGGAGCGTCAGTTAGATAAAGTTTCGAGTAAATTATTGGCCCTTGATGTTCAAGAACGAGGCATTCAAATTTACTTTGATAATGAAGTGAGCACCGTGTTTGATGATGAAGACACAGGCGAATTAAACATCACGCTAAAAAGTGGAAAGCTCATCAATGCCAATGCCATTGTGTATGCCATTGGTACGATTCCAAATATTGAAATTGCTCGAGAAAACGGTATAGCATGCAGTAGAGGGGTAAAAGTAAATCAGCATTTGCAATCGTCGCATCCCGATATTTTTGCCATTGGAGAAATCGCAGAATATAACAATCAATTGTTTGGGATTACATCGGCGGCAGAAGAGCAAGCCAATATTTTGGCAAACTTTATAGCGGGCGATATTAGTTGTGCTTATAGCGGTTCGGTACTCATGAATATTCTAAAATTTAATGACTTGAACCTGTGTAGTATAGGTGAAATAAATGTACCCGATAATGATGATAGCTACGAAGAAATTATTTTTACAGACATAAAAAAACGCTACTATAAAAAGTGTATCGTAAAAGATGATTTACTAATAGGTGCAGTTTTAATGGGTGATAAAAACGAATTTGCCGAATTTAAAACCATGATTGAAAGCAAGATTGAAATGGCCGATAAAAGAAACACATTACTTCGAGGGGCATCAAACGATGTTCCTGTGTTGGGAAAACTAGTGTGTTCTTGTAGTCAAGTTGGCGAAGGTAATGTTCAAGAGGCCATTGCACAAGGCTGTACTGATTTTACAGAACTTTGCAATAAAACAGGCGCAGGTTTGGGCTGTGGTAGTTGTAAAACTGAAGTTAGGGAAATACTTCATAATTCTAAAGTGTTAGCATAATGATAGAGCCATATAGATTAATGATTAACGGTGGTGTGTTATCACCCGGAGAATTAAAATACATTTGTGAAGCTGCTGAGGGTTTGGGGTTGGATGCCATATCGTTTGGCTCTCGTCAAGATATTATTTTTCCTGAAGAAATTGATGAAACCAAATTTAGTCAGTTTGATAAAATTCAGTTTGTAAAACCTAAACGTGATGGTGTAGAAAATATAGCATCATCCTATGTTTCTGCCGAAATTTTACCAAGCACCTCATGGCTTACCAGCGACCGATACTTATATGTTTTAGAACAGTTTAAGCACAATCCAAAACTTCGCATAAATGTTATAGACCCCAAACAGCGTTTAGTGCCTTTATTTACAGGAAACGTTAATTTTATTGCATCAAAACATGAGGATTACTGGTATTTATATTTGAGACTACCAGGTTGGAAAAAAACAAAAATGTATCCCGCACTTATCTATAGTTGGGATATGGGTAAGATAGAATTGGCTATTGAAAATATTTTAATTGAAGAACCAGAAACTATCGAAACGGTTTTTGATTTAGTGAGTGATGCTGTTGATACAAATAACAGAACGGTAGACAAATCTTTAGAAGTGCCTTTTTATCCCTTTCCGTATTACGAAGGGATGAACAGAATAGGTACAGACCGCTATTGGTTAGGTTTATATTGGCGGAATAATAGATATGATATTCCATTTTTAAAAGCCATGTGCGATTTGTGTTCAGAAAATAAAATTGGTAAAATATCCATTACGCCATGGAAATCTTTTATTGTAAAAGGTATCCCGTTACATTCAAAATTAAAATGGGAAAAGTTTTTGGGGAAATTTGGTATTAATGTGCGTCACTCCATGTTGGAAATGAATTGGCATTTGCCCGTAAATGATAAAGAAGCCCTAAGCTTAAAAAAGTACTTGGTTACCAATTTCGACCAAAATGATATTAGTACATATGGTTTAACGTTTGGAATTAAAAGTTATGATAGCGACACATACAACTTTACATCTATAGTTGTTGAAAAAAACAGGCAACCAGAGTCTATAAGCGATTTCAAAATAAGGGACACTTATAACTTGTTGTACGCCAAGAATTTCGACCCAAATACACGCCAATATTTCATGCATGTTCAAGATGTAGATAAGGTTGAGCTTCCAGGTTTGTTAATGGAATTAAGTCAGTTGTATTTTGAACAATTAGGAACAGAAAAAGAAGAGGAAGACGTTCAGGTTTCTAATATGGAAACTACCGAAGAAGACGTGTATCAGTGTTCAGAATGTATGACCGTTTATAACGAAGTTTATGGCGATGTTACGCAAAATATACCTCCAAATACATCTTTTGAAAGTTTACCATCAGATTATGAATGCTCACTTTGCGAAGCACCAAAAAGTAGTTTTGAAAAAAAGGTTTTGGTAAAGCATAATTAATTTTTTTTGGAGCTGGAACCTGCTATTCACTATACCTTTTTCTCGTGCCTCAAAAAAGGATGCCGTTTCTATCAGGGCTAGATTACCCCCCAATCGTAATCATACTCCTATTGTTATTATGCAATTTTGGTTCTTGCAATTTCTTTAAAGTATCCATACCGCCACGGACTTTTAATTTGGCTTGTACTGCTTTTTGGATAACAGGTTCAATCGATTTTCCAGCTCTTAGGGTCGTGAGTAAATCCGATTCTCCAGAAGAGAACAAGCAGTTTTTAAGTTGACCGTTTGCTGTTAAGCGCAGTCTGTTACAAGAATCGCAAAACGGATTGGTTACTGAGCTAATAATAGCGAAACTGCCCTTGTAGCCTTTTATTTTATAGTTTTTAGCGGTGTCGTTTGGTGCGTCTGCTAAGCGTTCAATGTCCTTTTCCGCGAAAGCGGTATTCACATAATCCATCACTTCAGCATACGATACCATTTTACTCATATCCCATTTATTACCATCAAAAGGCATAAATTCTATAAACCGAACGGAGATTGGTGAATTTTTGGTGAAGTTTATAAAATCGATAATTTCGTTATCATTAAAACCTTTCATTAACACCGCATTCACTTTTACAGTGAAGCCTTCTTTAACTAATAATAATATATTATCATAAACCTTTTTAAACTCATGGCGCCTTGTGATATGTTTAAATTTGCCTTCGTCCAAAGAATCTAAACTGACGTTAATTTTATTGACATTATATTTTTTTAATACATCAATAAATTTATCAATAATCACAGCGTTAGAAGTGATAGATAATTCAACAGGAAGTGTTGCTAGTTTTTCTAAAATAATAGGAATGTCTTTTCTAATTAAAGGTTCGCCACCAGTCAGTCTAATTTTAGTAACACCATTATCTACAAATGTTTTAGCGATTTCGTAAATTTCTTCATAGGTCATTAAATGACTTTTTGGAGTTAATTTCACGCCTTCCTCAGGCATACAATACGTACAGCGTAAATTACAACGCTCAATTAATGAAATACGAAGATAGGTATGGTCTCTACCGTGTGTGTCTTGTAATATGTTTTTATCGTTTTTCATTAATCGTGTCTCGCACCTTTTAAAATTCTGAAAATATGTAATACAGATGGGAATATGGCATCCATAGATTCTTTGGCGCCGTTTGTTGAACCTGGCAAGGCCAAAACCAATGTACTGTTTATGGTTCCTGCAACACTTCTAGAAAGCATCGCATAAGGCATACGGTCTTGTCCGTAGTTTCTAATAGCTTCTTCAATGCCTGGAATGCGTCTATCTAGTATTGGTAAAAGTGCTTCTGGAGTTACATCGCGCCCTGAAAGTCCTGTGCCACCCGTGTAAATAATCATATCAAATCCTTGTTCTTGATAAGATTTTGCTTTTCGTTGAATATCTTCAACTTCATCTGGAATAATCACATATTCCGAAATTTTAACATCACATTCCTCCAATTTTTTAATAATGGCTTTTCCTGCTCGGTCTTCTTTGTGACCAGCAGAAATAGTATCGCTACAAACCACCACAGCAGCTCTTAAATCTTTTCTGAATTTATCTCTAAAATCTGATTTTCCACCTTTTTTGTTTAGCAGTTTAATTTCATGTATCTCAATACCTTTATCGATAGGTTTTAGCATGTCGTACATGTTTAGAGCCACTATGCTTGCACCATGCATCGCTTCAACTTCAACGCCTGTTTTGTAAATGGTTTTTACTGTAAAAATGACTGTAATGTTTAGTCCGTCAACTTTATATTCTATACCAGTAAATTCGATAGGTAAGGGGTGGCAATCAGGCAAAATATCGGGAGTACGTTTTACCCCTAGTAGTCCTGCTGCTTTACTCATAGCAAATACGTTTCCTTTTGGAACAGTATCGTTTTGAATAGCAGTAATTGTTTCTGGTTTACTAACCTTTACAATAGCTTGAGCCACTGCGGTTCTTAATGTGGTTACTTTTTGTGTGATATCGACCATTTTATTGTTCGTTTTTTAGTTGTTTGTTGTTTAGGTGTTTTCGACTTAACGACTAACAGCTAAACAAAATACATTTTAAGAGTTTGCTTTCCACTGGTGAGAACTATCTTCAAAAATCTCTTTCCCAAATACAGGAACATCTGCTTTTATAGCTTCAACAATATATTCTAAAGCTTTAAAAACCACTTTGCGTCTTGGTGATGATACAAATACAAATAGGCATATTTCTCCAGGTTTTACTGTTCCTAAGCTGTGGTAGATGTGCATACAGGTTAAATCGAATTTTTCAAAAGCGGATTCACGAATCTCATGAAATTTTTGGTTTGCCATATCTTCATAAGCGGTATATTCAATAGCTGAAACTGTTTTGCCATCGATTTCATCAGCTCTTACCTGACCTAAGAAAATGTTATGCGCACCAATACTTGTTTTTGTTTGATGTTTATAAATGGAATTCCCTATAAATTCTGAGGTTATGGCACCTTCTTTGAAAACACTTTTTGGTTTTTTATCTTTCATGTGTACATTTATATGTCATTGCGAGGTACGAAGCAATCTTTTTATTTTGAACAGATTACTTCTGTCGTTCCTCCATCGCAATGACGGTTATTTATATGTTTTATTATTTCTAAAGTCCCTTCGGTAATACTGAAACAGTTTTGAATATCTAGTTTCTGTAATATTTCTACAGCACGTTTACTTCGTATTCCTGATTGGCAAAAAATAGCTTTCTTTTTCGTTTTATCTATTCTGTCTAAATTATTTTCTAATTCACTTAAAGGAATATAGGTAATTGATGAATTTTCAATTTTTGGCTGTTCATGTGCTTCTCTAACATCAATAAATTGGATGTTTTCTTCGGATAAAAAAGTTTCAATTGAAACAGAATTCACTTGAACTTCACAATTAAAATCCATCTCTTTTTTATGGAAGTTTTCTTTGTCCTTTAAAACGGATTGAACAATCAGTTCATTTCTATTAATTTTTAATGTTGACATATTAGAAGTTAAAGCATTATAGCAGAGCAGTTTTCCTGAAAGTACATTGCCGACGCCTAAAATAATTTTCAAAACTTCATTGGCTTGCATACTTCCAATAATTCCAGGAAGCACACCCAAAACACCAATTTCTGAACAATTTGGAACGCTATCCTTTTCTGGTGGATTAGGGAACAAACAACGGTAGCTCGGACTGTTGTTATAATTAAACACAGAAACCTGTCCTTCAAATTTATAGATAGCACCAAATACCAAAGGTTTGTTTGTTATGATACTTGCATCGTTTACTAAATAGCGTGTTTCAAAATTATCGGAACCATCAACTATGATATCATATTGATTAAATAGGTTGATGGCGTTTTGATGTGTTAGTTTTTTCCCGTAAGCGATGATTGAAATGGCACTATTTAAATCTTCTAAACGCTCTTTGGCAGCAATAGCTTTGTTTTTGCCTAAAGTTGACGTTCCAAACAGAACTTGACGCTGTAAATTGGATAATTCAACCACATCAAAATCGATAATACCAATAGTGCCAACACCCGCAGCAGTAAGATATTGTAAAATAGGACAGCCTAAACCACCAGCACCAATAACTAATACTTTGGTGTTAGAAATCTTGTCTTGCCCAACTTGCCCGATTTCTGATAATATGATATGTCTGTTGTATCTGTTTGTCATTCTATATTTTTATAACGCTCTAAGTAACTTTGTAATGAACCTTTTGCTATCATCTGTGTTTTTATTCGAAATTATAAAACGTTCTAATTTGCCATATCGAAATGAGGTACGATTGAGGTATCTCATAAAGTAAATTATTTCTAATATTATGTGATTTCTCCCTTAAGGTCGAAATGACAAAGTTCATGTGTTTAACCACCAGCAAAAGGAGGTAATAAAGCAATATCACCACCTGTTAATTTAGTTTCGGTTGATACTAATTCTTGATTTTGTGCAACTTGAAAATCTTTGTTTTTAAGCTTATCATATTTCTCATTAAGTGTTTCTAATAATTCAGAAACTAAGCTACCTGAAAATTCTAAAGATTCTTCATCTGTCTGAGTGACTTCGGATATTTGACCAAAATATTTAATGTTTATATGCATTTTCAATGGCTTTTAATTCGTTTTGAGTATTCACGTTCATTGTTGAAAACTCCTGTTCTTTTTCTAATTTGATGCTTTTTGATATACAACTCTTAATAGCAACCCGTAAACGTCTTTCATCGTTTTTCAAAAAAGCATTAAAAGTGTTTATTACATCTTTCTTATATATGGCTATTAATGGCATGCTTTTACCATGGCTTTCAATTTGAATGATTTGAGACGTAGCATCCATATTATCGATTAGTTTTTGAAGGATTTCAGAATTAATCAAAGGAATATCGCAACTCAAAATAAAGTTATACTCGGTTTTTGATGCTTCTAATCCAGAGCAAATTCCTGCCACTGGACCGGCATTTTTTGTTAGGTCATTTACACGTTTTAATCCGAATACGTCATACTTAGGATTATCTGAAACAATAATTATTTCAGATACTAAAGGTTTTAATGCATCGATACTATATTGCATAAAAGGTTTTTCGTTTAAAAGCAGAAAACCTTTATCAGTGCCCATACGCGAGCTTTTGCCTCCCGCCAAAACAATGCCTGTTATGTCTTTTTTATTTGTCATTTAGGTGAACATGAGTTTAGCACAGGCTATGATTAATACAAAGGCTAACATATATCGTAAACGTTGATTGTTTATTTTTTTACTTCCGTAATACCCCCCTAAAACTCCTCCAACTAAGGCAATGGCTACCAATAAAAATGATTCTTTTTCAATGGTTACTCCACTGCTTAATTGACCTACTAAACCAGCTGCGGAATTTACCCAAATAAAAAGTGCCGAAACTGCTGCGGCCTCTTTCATTTTGCCCCAATGGAGTAAAAGAATGACAGGTGTTAGAATAATACCGCCTCCTATGCCAATTAGTCCTGAAAAGAATCCGATAACGCCTCCAACGATTAGCCCTTGATAAAGTTTAATTTGTTTGATATTGTCATTTTCTTTACCAAAAACATTTAGCATTTTCAAAATGGCAAAAATGAGCAAAACGGCCAAAATCTTTTTATAAATAGACGCATCCACTTCTATGGTGCCGCCAATATATGCTAAAGGAACCGAGGCTATTGCGAACACTAAAAACAAATTTTTATTAAAAAATCCTGCTTTGTAATAATAGAAAAACGAAATACCAGCAACAAATATATTAAGCAATAGGGCAGTGGGTTTCATGCTTTCTGGAGCAAAGGAAAAGAGCGCCATTAACGCTAAATAACCACTGGCACCACCATGTCCCACGCTAGAATACAGAAACGAGACTATCGGTAAGATTAATAAAAAGAGGTATATGTTTTCGTTTTGTAACATAAAAAAGTTATAAGTGTCTAAAGTGCGCTTAAGTATTTAAAGTTGTTTATATGTCTGGTCGAGCGCAGTCGAGACCTAACTAATTATTTATAGTTTGATAATCTAGCCTCTCGACTGCGCTCGAGGAGACCCTGTTTTTTATTTTATATCCGTTCAATCTTCTCCAGTTGCTTGTCTAAAAACGCCCAACAATTTTTATTGATTTCATCGAAAGCTGCAACTAAGGATTTACCATATTCTGTTAATTCTGCACCTCCGCCACCTTTACCACCAATGCTATTTATGGTTACAGGCTTTTTAGCTGACTTATTTACAGAGTCCAACAATTGCCACGCTTTTTTATATGATATATTCAGTGATTTAGCGGCTTTGGACAATGAGCCTGTTTCTTCAATTGCTTTTAATAAATGCACACGACCTTCACCTAGAAGTACATTGTCTTCAGATTCAATCCATATGCGACTTTTTATTTTGTATCCCATAATAATTTTTTAAACAGGTAATAGAATAACTTCAGTTATATCTCCTATTTTAATTTTTGAAACCGTTTCAGGAGCATAAACCAAAGCATTAGAAAGTGCAAAAGTTTGTAACATAGAGGAATTTTGTCCTTCTAAAATTTCAACTTCGCCATTTTTAAAAATAGCTTTTAGAAATTGTGCTCTATCACCTTTTTTTTCATAATGTGATGTTGATTTTGCTTCAGTGCGAGGTAATTCTAATGCATCACGATTCATCATTTTTTGCAATGCGATATAGACATAAACATAAAAACAAGATAGGGCAGCAGCAGGGTTTCCTGGTAAAGCAAAAATTTGAGTACCTGCTTTTTTTCCGTAGAATAATGGTTTTCCGGGTTTCTGTTTTACTTTATAAAATTGTTCTTCAACTTGTAGCTCTTTAAGTGCTTTTCCAACAAAATCGTAATCGCCAACAGAAATACCGCCTGTAATGAGAACTAAATCATTTTCATTTATAACGTCATTTAGTTTTTTAACAGTTTTACTGTAATCATCTTCAACTTTGTGCAAGGTTACATCATAGAATTTTAAATTGTAAAGCGCGCTCAAAAGCATTTTTGAATTGCTTTCGTAAATCTTTCCGTAGGATAATTCTTGTCCCGCTTCAATCAATTCATTACCCGTGGTAATAATGGCAATATTTGGTTTGCTAAATACTGAAACTTCTGTTATGCCTAATGAGATTAAATACCCAATAGCAGCAGGAGTTAATTTGGTGCCTTTTTTTAAGGCAATATCTCCCGCTTTAACCTGTTCGCCAAAAGGACGAATGTTATGCTCTAACGATATTTCATGTTCTATATTTATAAGGTTACCATCTGACTTTACCTTTTCCTGCATCATTATCGCATTAGCGGTATCAGGAACTGGTGCACCTGTAAATATTCTAACAGCTTCTCCTTTTTTCAAAACAGGTTGATGGCCATCTCCAGCCTTTACTTCTCCAATTAATTTGTATGCTAAGTTATGATGTAAATTCAAAGCATAGCCATCCATGGCAGATTGTCTGAAAGGCGGCATGTTTATAGGAGAAAATATGTCTTCAAATAAGAAATAACCACCTGCTTTCTCGACCGATTTGGTGGTTGCTTTTAAAAGTGGTTTAACGTTTAATTTAACTGAAGTTATAGCTTCTTTTATACTAATCATTTATGTTTCGTTATGTCTCAGCAAATATAACGATTTCGTTTTAAATTAGTTGAAATTATTGGAAAGTATTGTGCGTGAAAAACAAAGTGAATTACTCAAAAAGCTCTAGAACTCTAATTTTATTTCTAGTTGAATAGATTTTGTTTTCATCATGTAATTGTTTTATTATTCTTGAAATCACAACTCTAGAAGTATTTAAATCATCTGCAATTTCTTGATGGGTTATTTTTAAATCAACATTGTTGTTTATTTTAACTTTATCAGTTAAGTATTTTAATAACCGTTGATGCATTTTCATAAATGCTAAGCCATCAATGGATTCGACCATTTCTAATAATCTAAAATGGTAACTGTCAATAATAAAATGGCGCCAAGATTTATATTTGGCTAACCATTGGTCAATAAATTCAACAGGTAAAAAAATAGCTTCGATAGTAGTTTCTACAACTCCTTTGAATATGCTTTTTTCATGATTGATACAGTTTACAAATGAAATGGCGCAGGTGCTACCTTTTTCCAAAAAATAAAGAACTATTTCCTCTCCATTTTTTTTCTTCCTAATGATTTTTACAACGCCTTCCAGAATTAGGGGGATATGGGTCATATCACTCCCTATGTCAATTAATAGTTTACCACTTTCAATTTTATCAAAATGACCTACTTTAACAATTTCATCCATTAATTCTTTTTCAAAAATATCAGAATAACAATTATTAAGTTTTTGGTTTAAAATTTCTTGACTATTCACTTTTAAAACATTTGTAGGTGTTTATTAACAAAGATAATCAATTATAAAGGAAAACCCCCTAACAAAAGCTAGAGGGTTCAACCTTAAAAACCAAAAAGTAACTAATAAAAAGAAAACAAATGTTAAACTAGAATTTTATCTGCATTTGGGCTAAAAGAACATCGTTATCTACATTAACAACGGTTTCAATGTTAGCCAAATAATTTAATTGGAACCTTACTTTTTCATTAAAGAAATAATTGACACCTAAAGTCATTCGTTCTAGGTAATCAATATTGTTTTTAAGTTCTGTGTTTGGATCAAAATATTCATATTTAAATACAGGTTGAAGTTTTTCATTTACATTATAGGATGCCATAATGTATGCACCTTCTGATGTTAAGCCATCGAGATCGATAGGGTCTACTCCGCACCCACCACCAGCACCTGGTTGGTAAGCTCCTTCATCATGAATAAATTCACTTTGTATTTTTAACTTATCCAATTCAACCAATAATTCTCCTCCAAAAGATGTGCGTTCTTCTTCGTTATTATTAAGTTTTGGATAACCATATCTAAAACTACCACCAACTGTTAAGAAACCGGTTAATTTGTAAGTAGCTCTACCAATAATATCTTTTTTTGTATTATTATCTACCATTTTTAATCCTCTACCGTTCATTATGGCAAGCCAATAGTTTAGTTTAGTGTAATTGTTACCACCTAATAGCATGAGACCGAAATCTCTTTGAGGGGCTACAATTTGGTCAGCAACAATAGATCTTTCAATTGTTGTTAAACTATGACAAGGTGTAGCCACATCTAAACTAAAAGGTTGTTTAAATGTACCAACAGAAACTTTAGCCCAATTATATTTGGTATAAGAAATAAAAGCATCCATTAGATAAGCATCTTCTTGGTCGTCACCACCAATAAATGGACTAGCTTCAAGCATGAAATAGTATGAAAAATCCTTTTGAATATTACCTCTTACGCCTAGTCTAGCGCGCTTAAACTTGAAAGTGTTTTTATTGTCGCCACCATCAAAATTATAATCAAATTGAGGTTGAATGTATCCAAATATCTTGACACTTTTAGTACTTGTTGAATCATTTGTTGTGGGGTCATCTCCTTCACAACCCTGGGAGAACGAGGTGTTTACTTGAAATAGAAATACCAGAGCAAATAATATATATATATTGCTTTTCATCTTTTTGTTTTTAAAAGTTCATAAGGAACATCCACAATTATCATTCTCGTTTGTTTAGAAATTTTAATTATGGATGTTTCATTATAAGCTTAGTTATAAACTATATTAATTAGTTAGAAATAACAGGATAATCTTTAGAAACGGCTGCACTCCATTTATTGCTAGTCCAAGCGGCATTATCATTATACATTCCGTTCATACCGAATGTTAAACTTTTTGCATTGTAACCTAGTACTTTTAAAGTAGCGGTTAGAACAGCAGATGTTTGTCCGGTGTAGCAGTAAGTAACTAAACTACTGGCATCAGAATTAAGACTTAAATAACTGTTATCTGCAAGGGTGAAAGGATTGATTCTATTAGCGCCATCAATATGACCAAAACCTGCATAATCGGTATCACTAAAATAATTATTGATAAAATAGTTACCAGGATTTGCTATAACATCTGTGCCACTTACTGTAGCATCCCCAAAGCCTAAAGCCACTATATCTTGAACTCTCTTTTTAAGGATTGCTTCTCCATTAGTTAAGCTAGTAGAAATTGAAGGATCAGCGAAAGTTTGATTTGTTGGAGCTATATGAGAAGACCAGTTAGCATGACCCTTAGCATGAGTTCCTATGTTGTTATTCCAAGAATCTGCAGTATTTGGATTCCAGCCAGACATTCCCCATTTTAGGGCTCTTGTACTAGAATATCCATACATACGTAGTAAAGCTGTTGCATAGCAGGCAGTTTGACCACTATAACATACAACAAGAATTGGTTTTGTGGTAGTTGCTGCCGTTGTTAATATATTTGTAAAATCAACACGGTTTGCACCATCTAAACGTGCTCCATCAAATGCAGATTGACTTCTAAGGTCCATAATGTAATATGTATCTAAGAAAGCATCTACTTCTGCTAAGGTTGCAGGCGCTGCAACAACAAATTTTTGTCCGTCTGTATTAACAAGGATGTTGTTAACATCTAAATTGTTTTGAACCATATAATCCTTCAATAGAGTAAACGCTGGTGTTGCAACTGGAGATGTTCCAGGGTCATCTCCGCTATCACAAGAAGTAAAGAACAATGCTGGTACTATGAATAATCCGATTAGTAATAATGTTAGTTTTTTCATGATTTTATTATTTTATGTTATTGGGTTGTTATTCAATTACGGGGAACATGTTGATTTCTTTTTTAGAAAAAGCGTCTGAATCCTTTTCCTTTAAAATCTCATTCATAAAGCTATTGGCGCCATAGGCTAAATTGCTAGTATCGTAACCTAATATATTTAAGTAAGCCACCATGTAAGCTGCCTTTTGACCTGTAGATTCATATACTACTATTTTTTGATTTGCCGGTAGTGTTAATAAATCATTGGTAAATGATATGGCGTCAGGTTGAAAGTGAAGTGCTCCTGGAATATGGCCCGTGCATTTGTCTTCTTTCCAATAGTTTATCACATAATAGTTGGTAAGATTTTCAAAAACATCAGTAGACTTTATGATGAAATCTTTATATGGCGTTGCAAATAGAGTTTCTAATCTCGCTTTTAGAATCTCTTTTGCTTCTGTTTTTCCAGTACTTAATATAGGGTATGACCCCTTTTCTGGAGTACTTTTTTCCGTAATTTCCAGTTTTGTGGCGTATTCGTTTTTAATGTTTTTGTTCCAAGCATTATCTGCAAAATCTTCTCTCCAAGAACTCATTCCCCATTTCATGCTATACACATTATTGTATCCAGCTATTTTTAATAAGCTAGAATAATATGCAGCCGATTGTCCAGAATAACATACTAAAACAATTTTGTCATAATCTACTGGGTTAATAGTACTTTCAAAATATGTAAGTAAGTCTTCGGCTTTCACATTGGCGGCATTTTTAATATGACCATATTCAAACCAACCTTCGTTTCTGATGTCAATTACATGAAATTTGGGGTTTTTCATGTTTTTCTTAACCTCATCAGCCATTACTATTGGTAATGATTCACCATCAACAAAGGCATTATTAGTTTCAAGGTAATTTAGTAATATCTCGAATTCATTTGGAGGATTACTACTGGTTCCATTAATAGCATTATCTACACTTATAAAACTGCTAAATAATGCAGTTGCAGAAATAGATAATACCGACAAAAAGAAAAATGTTTTTTTCATGACATAATTTTTTAATATTCAACTATTTAGTTAATTTTATTTTGATTAAAATTATATCGTTAACCCAATTGTTTTTATGACTTTTATCAACTTTTGTCTATAAATAATCGATAAATTCAGTAACATTTGTTACGAAAAAAGTATCTGTAAATCAGATGATTATATAAAAAATGGAGTGCGTGGTGAAAAGTGCTTTTTATTAGGAAGATCAATTTTTAATAATAAGCTTTTTTAGAGGGCTATGTAATGAATTTAAGAGCATATTTTCAAATAAAAAAAGCTGCTTAATTTTTACTAAGCAGCTTTTTTGAATTAAAAATGTTAACAACCTCCCTCAGGAATTTTTTTCTTCTTTTTTTGAACGGTAATAATTTTTTTAGCAGGCTGAATTGTTTTTTTTGGAGTCACTTTTACATTTGACTTTTTTACAGATTCATTTATAAAAGTTCTTATATCATTTTCAGGCTTTTCAATATAGCAGTTTTTAGAAATCAATTTATTTTGAGAATAGTTATTTGTAATAGTTAATAGTTTAATATTATCATAACCCAATTGATATAAAAACATAAAAGGAACATTAGCTTCTTGTGGATTATCACCATATAATATGGCTGTTTTATTTGATGCTTTTAATTCCTTAAAGAAAGCGGAATTAGTTTCGCTTAAAATTTCTGGAGTATGAATATTTATAGCATTTTCTAGATGCCCTTTTTCAAATTCATTTGGACTTCTTACATCTATTGGGATGTAATCAGCGTTATTTATGTTTTCTAATGTTACAAGAAAATTATTATTTGTTATTTTTTTCAGTGTTTTTTGAGTGTTTGTGGCATACGTGTGCTTTGGACGTTTGTAGGTTAAAAGACCAATTAGTACAGCCAATATAAATAGAGTTGATGCTATTGATATGCGTTTTGTTTTTTCTAATTCTTTCATACACTTAATTTTTTTTAATTCTTTGATAAAAAATTAATTAAAAAATTGAGAACGTCTGTAACCGCTACGCTCTCACATTAAATATTTTAAACATGATCTTTAATAAAGAAATTTTTAATATTTATTAATGTTCGTTTCATCTCATTATATTTATAAAAGTAAACACGTTAACAACCACCTTCAGTTGGCATTTTTTTCTTTTTCTTCTTTGGAATTATTTTTTTTGGAACTATTGCAGTTGATGTTTTTGCTACACTTGCTTTTTTAATAATAACTGGTTGTTTGTGAACTTTTTTTGGATAAGCTACACCAAAATGCATACTCGCGGCTTTACGTAACGAATACAATTCAAAGGCGTTAGAAGCCATATTTTCTGTTGGTTTTTTTGGATTAATAATTGTGTTGAACCATTTATTAATGCCACCTTTAAGTACATAAAGATTTTTATAGTCAATTCTATTGCATAATAGCCATGCTTGGTCTGAGTGGAAATTATCATTGGAAAATAGGATAACATCAAACTCATCTTGGTTTAAATAAGATTCTGAATCGTCTTCTAAAATTTTTTTTAGAGGTATGTTTACGGCACTTGGGAGGCTATACTTTTTATAAGCGTTTTCATCTCTAACATCAATTAATAATAAGGATGGATCTTGATTGATTATTCTATCAGCAAGTTCATCAGTAGTTATATAGCGTTCAGGACTAATCGCATTACTTAGTAATTGTTCTGGACTTATTCCTTCATGTTTTTCGTATTTAGGTAATAATACTAAACCACCTGCTAATACGATTAAGATAGCTGCAAGAATTTTATACCTTAAGGATAAAAATTTAACTAATTTTCTATTTACCATGTTGTGTAATTTTAGTTATTAGTAAAATACTTTTTTTACACGTTTACGAATCATATCAGTTACTGCAAACATTACTATAGCAACAACTGTTAATATGAATACAAACCAATAAGGGTTTACGCCTAAAGAATCTATTAATGTGATGTTTCCTTGGAAATAACCATTATATATAGGTTCGAAAAGAGGATATAATTCTGAAAAAATAAAGATTCCAACCATGATGCCAATAACATTAACTATTGCATCAATTTTGCCAATAGCTACTGCTGATAAACTGGTTCCAGGACAAAACCCTCCAGCTACAAACCCTATGCCCATGATGCCTCCACCAATAATTGCTCCCCATAAATAGGTTGGGTGAACATATAAACTACTCATATCTACATAACCAAGATAATCCATATATAAGAGCCCGATTAAGGAAACTATTGCAGCCGTAAAAAATACTTTTAATACAGCGAAATCGTAGCCATAAAATACACCGGCTAATTTTCTTGATGACGAGAAACCTGATGCTTCTAAAATAAACCCGAAGAACATGCCAATAATGATAGCTATTATGCTGCTCCATTCAAATGAAATTAATTCGTTTGGAATTAATGGTCCCATAATTTTTATTTTTTAATTATTTTTAAATCCAGTTTTTTCTAAAGAAATACGCAAACAAATATGCCGTTCCAAAAATCGCGAGCATGGTGATAAACCCACCAGTTGATAGTACAGCCATGCCACTTAAAGCTGCTCCACTTGTGCATCCTCTAGCAATTTGAGCGCCGATTCCAAATAAGATACCTCCACCAAATGCAAAAATTAATCGACGTCTTCGTGTTATTTTTGGGGAGTGTTGTACGCGCCAGCCTATTCTACCGGCTAAAGCGCCAGATACGAATGCACCAATTAGGACACCTAAGGTTTCGAATACTATCCAATTATTCATTGGTGATTTATCATTATTGACAAATTTGCTGTAATAAGCACTTTGTTCTGCATGTTCATGAGAAACATCATCAACTATAGTTACGACACTGCTTTTCATGGCGCCACTTGCACCTAAGCCTCTTCCTGTTATGAAAAATGTAAAAATTATTAATATTCCTAGAAGGAATCCTCCAAAATATGGATTCCAATATACGTGTCTGTTTTGTTTTTTTTCTTTCATGATTTTTATTTAATACAGGTATCTTGTTAATTGTCCGGCTTCTACCATTACAAATCTGAATATTAATCCACCAATAAGAATAAGTATTGCAGGTATGGCAACTGGGACATTATAGCCTTTTATTTCTAATGCCTCAAGTATGCCTGGAACTATCAATCCAAGTATGACAACAAAGCCAAAAAACATTAACGTAAATTCACCACCTATTAATAAGTTCATTGCATCTAATTGTACTTCAGAACCTGCGTACATGCCCATTATCATATGTACTATTAGTCCTAATTCAATAATGACTAAGCCTAAATCTATTTTGCTGAATAAATGTCTTTCTTTGGTGCTTTTTGCCAATAGAATGATTGTTGCAGCTCCGGTTGATAAGCCTGAAGTTAAGAACAGAGGTCCTAAAATAGCGTTGTTCCAAAGTGGTCTTGCATTAAAAGCTGATAATAAAATTCCAGTATAAACACCTAAAATAATAGATAATGGAACCAATGCATAAGCCATGTTTTTTCTGTTTTTCTTTAGGAGTTTTTCGAATTTATTTAGAAAATTAAATTTTAAATTCCTTTTTGGAAATAATTCAGAAAAATAGCTAAACACCCACATAAACGATAAGGGCGTAGTAACCAATAATACCCAAGCTCCCCATGACATTGGCGACTCTAAACGGAGCGTTGTATATAACTGCCAGGTGTATAAGGGATGCGTTAAATCGTAAACGAGTGCCAATAATCCTAATGATAAAGCAATAGGAGGCACCATAGATGCATACTTAACGGTTGTTGGGTAATCCTTGTCTTTACCAAGAATTGTAACTACTCCAGCAAAAAATAATAAGCCAGCTGACAAACCACCTAAAAAAAGATAAACAGAAATAGGCCAATGCCAAATCTCTAATGAAGGATCTATATGAGGAATGTGTCTTCCACTTGTAAATAATTCTTCTTGCATAATTATAAGTTTATATTAAATAATATACATTAGGTTTAGTTCCTGCCTCTGGAGCCAATGTTTTATGTTTTCTGTTCTTTAATAATTTGGATACTTCACTATTAGGGTTGTCTAAATCGCCAAAATACATGCACTTAGTTGGGCATACAGATACACATGCAGGTAGTTGTCCTTTTTTTAATCTATGATGACAAAAGGTGCATTTGTCTACATAGCCATCAGGGTGTTGGTATCGTGCATCATAAGGACACGATTCTATGCAAGCTCCGCATCCTATGCATTCATCTCCAGTAACTAACACAATGCCACCTTCAACAATATGACTTGCTCCTGTAGGGCAGCATCTAACGCAAGGCGCATTTTCACAGTGGTTGCAACGTTCAGATTTTAGCTCCAACTCCACATTAGGATAGGCGCCACTTACCGATTCTGTTATCCAGTCTCTACAATATCCAATAGGTACATCGTTTTCTGTTTGACAAGCCACTACACAGTCACTGCATCCAACACATTTTAATGTATCAATAACCATTGCATATCTCATATCTCTAAGGTTTTATTTGGGTCTTCGGTTAAAATTTCAACAAAGTTGCCTCTCATTCCTGTTCCTCCCATAATGGGGTCGACAGCAACCTTAGTTATCATTTCAGTATCGTTAATGCCCTTGCCAAAGGCTCTGCTCAACTTTTTATTATCATGACCAAAACCATGAACCATATATACAGAATCCCAGCGTATACGTTCGGTAACTCTAACTTTTATTGAGAATGTTGAGGTAATTTTATCCTGATTTCTTAACCAAACGGATTGTCCCGTTTTTAAACCAATTATTCTAGCAACTTTAGGGTTTACCCATAGATTGTTTTCACTTTTTAAGTCATTTAAATTCGGGTTATTGGCAGTTCTGCTAAATGTATGCATGGGTGCTCTGCCATAATTCAACCTATAAAAACCTTGAGGCGGTTCGGGATGTTTAGTATATACTGGTAGAGGGTCAAATCCTAAATCTTTCAATTCTTTTGAATACAATTCAATTTTACCGCTTGCCGTAGGGAACTCATGATTTTCATTTTCTTTTAAGTATAATGGACCAGATTTACGAGGGAAATGTTTCACGCCAATCTTATTCATTTCTTCTAAAGAAGTCCCCATTTCTTGCAATTGCCATTCAATGACTTCTTTGTAATCATTATATTTAAAATACTCGCCTAAGCCGATGCGTTCACCAATTTGTTTGGCAATCCACCAACCTGGTTTAGAATCATATTTTGGTTTTACAGCAGGAACTCTAACAGCAATTGAAGGTGCTCTATTTGTAGCAGAACGAATACCATCATAGCGTTCTAAATAGGTGCATTCTGGAAGTACAACATCTGCATATCCAGTAACGTCCATTGGCATTGTATCCATTACTACCATGAACTCAAGATTGTCCATTGCTTCTTCCAATAATTTTTTATTAGGAATGGATTTCGTAATGTTTGTACCTGCAACCATCATAGCCTTTACAGGATATTTATTATCCTCACTAGGGATGGCACATTTAATAACTTCGGTTGTGATTCCCATTTGTGCTAACGGGAATTTTTCACCAATATCTTTCCAATCCCATTTAGGATGTGGATAATCGGGATGAGGGAATTTAGGAACACTAATTTTTTCTTTGAAGTAGAATCCACCGCGGCGTCCCCAAGAACCTAATAAGCCATTTAAAATTGCCATGGCTCTTGCGCGTTGGGTATCATCCCCATACCAACTTACATGACGTCCAGGATGGATGATCACAGAAGGAGCGGCATTTGCCATTTTTCTGGCTGTTTTTCTAATCTCTTCTGGTTTAATAGTTGTTATTCCATAAGCCCATTCTGGAGTAAAATTCAAGACATGGTCTTTTAATTCATCAAACCCATTGGTGTATTTTTTTATATACGCTTTATCGTATAATCCTTCTTCAATCAATACATTCATCCAAGCCAACATTAAAGCAATATCAGTAGCAGGTTTAATCGCTAACCAATGTTGCGATTTGCTTGCTGCTGTTGAGAATCTTGGGTCAACAGTAATGATTGTTGCACCATTATCTATAGCATCGGACATTTCCTGTACTTGCGAATTGTGCATGTTTTCGCCAATATGAGAACCTATTAATACCAAACATTTAGTATCACGAATATCAGTAGGTTCGGGAGAGCCAACCCATGAACCGTAAGTTAAAGCAAAACCAGCTTCTCTTGCGCCTCTACATTGCGCGTATGCAGGTTCAGCAATGGTGTCAGAGCCATAAGCTTTAAACAAATGCTCTAAGTGTTTTCCAGGAGAACCATGCTTTAATAAAGCAAAGGATTCTGCTCCATAAATTTCTTTAACATGTTTGAATTTTGAAGCAATTAAATCTAATGCTTCATCCCAACTAGCTTCTCTAAAGGTTTCTTCGCCATCAATAGTAGTTCTAATTAATGGTGTTTTTAATCTGTCCTCATCTGCATACATTCCAACTCCACCCGTTCCTCTTGGACATAGTCGTCCATAACAGTGAGGATCTGTTTCGTTTCCTATAATTTTTTTTATGTTATTGTTGTCATCTGTATAGGCCCAAGCAGCACATTTCCAGAAGCAGACTTCGCAATATGTAGCGGATCTAACAAATTTTTTTGTAATATTTTCTTTTATAGTGTCACCTAATATAGGGTTGGATGCAAATAGTTTATATGCTGTTGAAGTTGCTGCTAAACCTCCTAAGCCTAATGCGGAAATTTTTATAAATTTTCGTCGAGAAGAGACCATAAATCTGTATATTTTTCTGGTATAAATGTATTTGTAATTTTGCTTTGTAATTATGATAAATGTCATGTAATCAACGCTTTATGTGTAACAAATGTTACATAAGCTTTAATTTGTTATTAGGTGTTAAATAATATTTATTATTGTAAATTTGACCAATTGATTGGTAATGAGGAACAAGACGTTTTCGGTATGGGTTATTACAATAGCTGCTTTGCTTTTTGCACTACTATTTTTAATAAGAAATAATGCTTTTTTTAAATCTCCTGTTTATATTAATGCTGAGCATTCAAATATTGAATTAGCTACAGCAGAATCTTGTTTGCAATGCCATAAAAACACAAAAGGATATTCAAATTATCACAATCCAGAACTTATTGGCTGTGCTAGTTGTCATTTAGGAAATGCCGATTCGCTTAAGAAAGATGATGCACATGAGGGAATGATTTTAGTGCCAGGTAATTTATCTGATGCTAAGGAAACTTGTGGAACATGTCATGCCAGTGAGTTACATAAAATAGAAAACTCGTTAATGACCACCAATAGTGGTATTGTTGCGGTAGATAAATTTATTTTTGGTGAGGCTGATAGTTTGGACTATCATTATCATATTAAGGATATACAATATTCAGCCGCTGATAAACACTTAAGAGATTTATGTGCCAATTGTCATTTAGGAGCGGAAAAAACATCATATGGTGAGATAACTCAATTGAGTCGGGGTGGAGGATGTAATGCTTGTCATTTAAATTATTCTGGTGAAGCTAAAAATGATCTGAAACGTTATTTAGCTTCCAATAAAACGGAATTGCCTCAATTTCATCCTTCAACAGATATTTTTGTTAATGATACCCACTGTTTTGGCTGCCATAGTCGTTCTAGCAGAATTTCTACAAATTATATGGGTTTGCAAGAAACCTTATTAGATCAAGATGAGGTTATTCATATGGAAAACTATTCTGTATTAGAAGATAAAAGGGTTTATAAGCATTTGGAAGAAGATGTGCATCATGCAAGGGGCTTACTATGTATTGATTGTCATTCATCGCATGAAGTCATGGGAAATGGCAATCGTTATGCGCATGAAGAAGATGCAGTTACTTTACAATGTAGTGATTGTCATTTTAAAGAAAAACCAAATACGATGCCCTATGATGCTTTGGATAGAGAAAGTATGTTAGTATTCTTGCACAGAGATTATAAGCATACAGATAGGCAAATTATAGCAGTTGAAAAAGATGGCCATCCTTTGGTGAATACATTTGTTGACTCAGTTGGGAATGCTTTTTTAATTGGTAAAAAAGATGGTGCTTTACATCAATTAACGCCACAATCATCAGTCTGTTCTAGAGATCATGCGCATAAAAATGTGAGTTGTAGTGCTTGCCATTCGTCTTGGACTTCACGTTGTATTGGTTGCCATAATCAATATGACGGTAATGAGCCAAGCGCTTACGATTTGTTAGATAAAAAATATGTAAAAGGAGAGTGGAAAGAATATGTAGCTGAATTTTCATCATCACAACCAGCTTTGGGCGTAAGAGAACTTGATGATAAAAATGTAATTGAGCCTGCCATACCAGGTATGGTTTTAACCATTGATAAGGGTAGTTATGTTGGTAACCCAGAAAACGATATTTCCTTTCATAGATTGTATGCGCCAAATTCACCTCATACTACAACAAAAGCGGTGCGCGATTGTAAATCTTGTCATGCTAATGCTGCCACTTTAGGTTATGGAAATGGCACATTAGTTTATGATATTAATAACCATAAAGGAAAATGGATTTTTACTCCAGAATATGCCTTAAACGTTTATGATAACTTGCCTGAAGATGCTTGGATTCCGTTTCTAAAAAAGGTAGATAAAGGTGATGTTAGTTCTACAAGAGCGGATTTTAGACCGTTTAATGTGGAAGAACAAAAAAAGCTCCTTTTTGTTGGCGCATGCTTACAATGTCACGACGATAATTCTAACGTGATGCGACAAACCTTAGACTTGGGATTAAAATTTTTACTACAAAACCTAAGTGATTCTTGTGTATTGCCAGATTAAAAACGAAAAAATAATTCGTTAAGTGATCCAAATTTTCTTTTTAATAGATAATATTTTATAAAACAAATATATTATGAAAATCATAGTCAATACTGTTTTTAGTACTTGATAATCAGTTATTTGTGTGGTGTCTAGATACTTGTAGATTGTTAAGTCTATGCAGATGTAATAAAACTATTTTTTTAACAACATGACATTTGTTAGTTTATTTTATATATATTTCAGATATGTTTGTCTTTTTTAAAAACAAACCAATTTCCTATGCCAATAAAAAGTTATTTAGCACATCCTCATGATGGTAAAAAACAACATCTTATAGATGCTTTATCCGCAATAAAAGAATGTGAAGTTTTGCCAGCCAAGAATGAAGATATTTTGGTTGTAGTAACAGATACTTTAGACGACGCTTCTGAAGAGATACTCAAAGAGAAAATAGAAAAAATTGATAGCTTAAAACTATTAGCAATGGTTTCAGGTTTTAATAGTCCACAAAATTAGCAAGCTTATGTACAACTCATTATCAACCAGAAGAAGTTTTATAAAAAAAATGGCAAAGCTATCAGCTATAACAGCTGCTGCATCCATGTTTCCGGGAATATTATTCGCAAGTGAACAAGAAGAAGGGATACCCAATGGTGCAAACTTAGACTGGAAAAAAGGGCCGTGTAGATTCTGTGGCGTAGGCTGTGGTATCTTGGTAGGTACAGAAAATGGAAAAGCAGTTGCGGTAAAAGGCGACCCTAACAGTTCTGTAAACAAAGGATTGCTTTGTGTAAAAGGGTATCATCAAACCATGTGTATTCAATCTAAAGATAGATTAACACATGCCTTGGTGAAGAAAAACGGCAAATATGTTAAAACGCCCATTAGTGAGGCTTTAGACATTGTTGCCAATAAAATGAAAGATACTATTGCAGCGCATGGCAAAGATTCTGTAGCGATGTACACCTCAGGGCAATCTACAATTCCTGAAGGGTATGTGGCGTCAAAATTAATGAAGGGCGCTATTGGTACCAACAATTTAGATTGTAATGCCCGTTTGTGTATGGCAAGTGCGGTAACTGGTTTTTTAACCACGTTTGGCGCTGATGAACCTATGGGTTGTTATGAAGATATAGACCATGCAGATTATTTCATCACTTGGGGAAATAATATGGCAGAAATGCATCCTGTTTTATTTTCTAGAATGTTAGAGCAAAAAACAAGACGAGGTGCTAAAATTATTGATTTTGCTACACGTACAACACGTTCTAGTACAGCATCAAATAGGTCTATATTATTTGAACCCCAAACAGATTTAGCTGTTGCTAATGCCATTTGTTATGAGATTATTAATAATGGTTGGGTAAATAAATCTTTTGTTGAAAAGCATTGTAATTTCAGTAAAGGGTTAACTAATATTGGATATGGTGTTGAAGACAAATTTAAATTTACAGACAAACCTGAGAAAATAGATTTTGCTGCTTATAAAGAATTTTTAAAAGATTACACACCTGAAAAAGTTGCTAAATACTCCAAAGTATCAGCAAAGGATATTAAGTATTTGGCTTCTATATACGGAGATCCAAATAAAAAGGTCGTTTCATATTGGTGTATGGGCATGAACCAACACACAAGAGGAACATGGATGAATAACTTAATGTATAACATTCATTTACTAACAGGGAAAATTTCGCAACCTGGAAACGGACCATTTTCGTTAACGGGTCAACCATCGGCTTGTGGAACAGCAAGAGAAGTAGGGACATTTACCCATAAGCTCCCTAAGGGCGTGGTAATGAATGAAAAACATAGACGTTTAGCGGCGAAAATATGGAAAGTGCCTTATGAGCGTATTCCAGCAAAACCAACATACCATGCTACAGAAATGTTTAGAGCTGTAGACCGTGGTGATATTAAATTTATTTGGACACAGGCTGTAAACCCATTAGTATCGTTGCCTAAAACAAGCCGTTATCGTCCTGCAATGGAGAAAGAATCATGTTTCGTTGTTGTGTCTGATGTGTTTCCAACACCAACATCAGATGTTGCCGATGTTATTTTACCTGCATCATGGCATATTGAAAAAAGTGGATTATATGGAAATTCAGAACGCAGAACACAGCATTGGGATAAAATGGTAGAAGGACCAGGAGATACCACACCAGATGCGTGGATGTTTATTGAGGTTGCAAAACGCATGGGTTATGGTGATTTGTTCCCTTATAGTGAAGAAAATCACGTTGAAGAAATTTATAATGAATACCGACAGTTCCATGAAGGCGCAAAACACGGTATGGCCCCTTTAGAAGTTTTAAAGAAAGAATCAGGAGCTATATGGCCATATGTAAATGGGAAATCTACACAATGGCGTTTCAATGAAAAATATGACCCAGCTTGTAAAGAAGGTTCAGATTTTGATTTTTATGGAAAACCAGATGGGAAAGCGGTTATTTGGCAACGTCCTTATGAACCAGCAGCTGAGTCGCCTGACAAAGAATATCCATTTTGGTTGAATACAGGACGCGTTATAGAACACTGGCACACAGGGTCTATGACACGTAGAATCCCAGTATTACATAAAGCCATGCCGAATGCCTATGTAGAGTTTCATCCAGATGATGCCAAAGTATTAGGTATTAGAAATGGCGAAAATATAAAAGTAACATCACGAAGAGGGTCGTGTGTATTGCCAGCATCTATAAACGAAAGAGGCTTGCCTACTAAAGGTCAGGTTTTTGTGCCTTTCTTTGATGAAAACATGCTAATTAACGATGTTACCCTCGATGCTTTTTGTCCAATTTCTAAAGAGCCAGATTATAAAAAATGTGCTGTTAAAGTTGAAAAAGCATAGGTTATGAAAAAGAGACTCGGAATCATATCACTTTTTGTATTGTTATTTATAGCCTTTATTATTATCTGGAATTTCAGTTATCAAACAGGAAAAGAAGAAGCTTATATTCCTATAATAGAAGAAAGTCAGTATAAAACATACATTCCTTCGGAGCGTGGTGTTTTTGAACGTTCAGAATTTGCTTTAGAATATGCAAATATGCCTGTAGATAAAAACCATCAAAGAACACTGGATTCTTATTATGATAATAGAGCATATCACGGTGCGCCACCTAGTATCCCTCATGCTATTAAGGATGAGAAAAATTTAGGAGGTAATACCTGTTTGCAATGCCATCAAAATGGAGGGTTTGTAGAAAAATTTAATGCTTATGCGCCAGTTACGCCGCATCCCGAAATGATTAATTGTCGGCAATGTCATGTCGCTCAAAATAGTAATACACTTTTTAAGCCTTCTAATTTAGCTAAAGTTCATGCCCCAAAAGTGGGTGTAAATAATGCTTTAATTGGAACGCCACCAATGATTCCGCACCAAATACAAATGCGCGAGAATTGTTTGTCTTGTCATGCAGGACCAGCAGCACCAGAAGAAATTAGGGTAACACATCCTGAGCGTATTAATTGTCGCCAGTGTCATGTGCCTACAGATAGGGTGGTTAGAGAAATAAAGCCTTTTACAAGAACCAATAGCAGTAATGATGAATAGAAAGCACTATATATATATTCTAAGTTGTACACTTCTGGTTGTACTTTTTTCATGTAAACATGGAGAAGGTGAATATCATAGTTTACATGATAAAATAGAAGGTGAAAGTAAAAATTACCACGGTACTTCATTGTCTTCCGAAACATATATAGATGATATTAAAACTATAGAGGTTACAGAAGGGGGGCATACTTTTTTAATTCCTGAACGAAAGAGTCAGATTAAATCATTTGCATGTATCGAATGTCATACAAAACCTGTTGGTGAGTTAAAAAGTAAAGATGCTAAGAAAGCACATTGGGATATTAATTTGGCACACGCTGATGGCAATACCATGAATTGTGCAACTTGCCATAATGGTAATGATATGAATAACCTGAATACCCTTACAGGTAATACGGTGGATTTTAATTCAAGTTATAAATTATGTTCACAATGTCACTCCACACAATTTGAAGATTGGAAGGGTGGCGCACACGGAAAAAGAATTGGTGGATGGGCACCTCCAAGAGCGTCTTTTACCTGTGTAAATTGTCATAATCCACATAGTCCAAGCTTTGAGACGAGATGGCCTTCTCGATTTAACACAGAACAAATTGATGAGGCACACGAAGGTTTAGAGCATTAAAAATTAAGGTATGAGCGAAAATAAAAAATGGTATTCATTAGATTTAGGTTTCAATAAGAAAAAAGAAGCGTCAGGATCTTGTGGGTGTGGAAAAACATCTGGAGGTTGTGGTAGTCACAGTTCAGAAATGAGTGATGAAGCTTTTTTAGAAGCTGCAGTAGATGCCTCAATTGGAGGTGAAGTCAAAAAAGATGGTTTTGAACAAGTTTTTGATGTTAAGATGGATAGGCGGACAGCTTTTAAAAAGCTAACGGCTAGTTTATTAATAGGTGCAGGAGCAGTAACTACATCGTGTAGTGTGACTACAGGTGATGATACCAAAGAAAAAGCACAGATAGATTGGGAAGAACAGTTTAAAGGGAACTATAAACTGATGACCGATGAAGAAAAAAGTGGCACTGTTGAACGATTGATGCGTTCTTATGAGCTAAGAACTGGTAAAAATATTAGTATGACTGCCGAAAACGCCAAAGAAGATGTACTTTTTGGTTATGCTTTTAATATCTCGAAGTGTCAAGGATACATGGATTGTGTTAATGCTTGTATTGAGGAGAATAATCAAGATAGAGATTCTCAAATGCAGTATATCCGAATCCACGAAATGAAAGATGGTAATGGCTTTAAGTTTAATGAAGCTGATGATAATTACTATCATGAAGTACCGGCCGAAGGTCATTTTTATATGGGAACGCAGTGTTTCCATTGTGATAATCCGCCTTGTGTAGAAGTTTGTCCAGTACAAGCTACTTGGAGAGAAGATGATGGACTGGTGGTTATTGACTATGATTGGTGTGTAGGTTGTAGATATTGTATGGCAGCTTGCCCGTATGATGGTAGACGATTTAATTGGAGTAAACCAGAAGTTCCTGAAAACGAAATAAATAAAAATCAACATTATTTAGGGAATAGAATGCGTAAAAAAGGCGTGATGGAAAAATGTACGTTTTGTGTGCAACGCTCTAGAAAGGGACAGAACCCTGCATGCGTTGAAGCGTGCCCTACTGGTGCTAGAATATTCGGGAATTTATTAGACCCTAATAGTACGATTCGTTGGGTATTAGAAAATAAAAAAGTGTTTAGGCTTAAAGAAGATTTGGGTACAGAGCCTAAGTTCTGGTATTTTATGGACTAGATATATGTTTATGCGTTGAATTGTTGAGATGGTTAAACGAATAAACTAGGAAGAAAAGGAATTGGTGGATGCAACCGCGTTAGGCCTGCCTGCCGGCAGGTAGGGATTGCAGAAGAAGGCCCACGGCCCAACGAATGAGGTGCGAGGACTTGTAACGGAAAGCCCGACCTCCCGATAGCTATCGGGAGTGGGACGCCAAAAAAATAAAAACTAAGAGTTATAAAATAGTTAACATGCGACGATTAAAAGTTTTTAAAAGTTTAGTTAGAGATAGTTTCGATACTATTACTTCGGGTTCTCGTAAGTATAATCTTTGGATGGGATTTTTAACATTTGTCATGCTAGTTGGCATGTATTGTTATTCTGTGCAATTGGAACATGGTTTGAGTGTTACGGGCATGTCGGATCGTGTAAGTTGGGGGTTATATATTTCCAATTTCACTTTTTTAGTTGGTGTTGCAGCAGCGGCGGTTATGCTCGTTATGCCTACCTACGTACTTAAAGATATAGATTTTAAACAAGCCGTACTTATTGGTGAAGGGCTAGCTGTGGCTGCACTTATCATGTGTTTGGCATTTGTGGTAGCCGATATGGGAGGGCCTTCTGTACTTTGGCATATGATACCTGGTATAGGGGTGTTTAATTTCCCGAACTCTATGCTAACTTGGGATGTTATTGTTTTAAACGGCTATCTGTTTTTAAATATTAGTATTCCTTTTTATATTCTTTTTAGACGTTATCAGGGCAAAGTGCCAAATCCGAAAATATATGTACCTGGTGCTGTTCTTTCCGTGTTATGGGCTGTGGCTATTCATTTAGTAACTGCATTTTTATATCAGGGTTTACAAGCGCGTCCTTTTTGGAATAATGCCTTATTAGGGCCTCGTTTTTTAGCATCAGCATTTGCTGCAGGTCCTGCTTTAATAATTTTAGTTTTAGCGATTATAAGAACCTACACGGAATTTAAAATAAAAACTAAAACCATCAACAAGATAGCAATGATTGTTGCAGTTGCGGCGCAAATTAATATCATCATGCTAATTTCTGAATTATTCAAAGAGTTTTATGCACCAACACATCATAGTGAAAGTGCTTATTATTTATTCTTTGGGCTTGATGGTAAGTCTGCACTTTTGCCATGGATTTGGACAGCCATTTCAATGAATGTTATTGCTACTTTAATTCTAACTTTTAAGAAACTAAGGGAGAACATGAGAGTATTGTTCTTTGCATGTATATTGCTCTTTGTTGCGATATGGATAGAAAAAGGTTTTGGGCTCATTGTACCTGGGTTTATTCCAGGACCTTATGGTAAAATAGTTGAATATTTACCAACCAAGATAGAAGTTGGAGTTACCATAGGTATTTGGGCCATGGGAGCCTTTATATTTACCATTTTAGCAAAAACCGCAATTAGAATAGAATCAGGAAGACTACGCTATAAAAAATAGCAGTACTTTATAATTTTATTATTTAAAGCACAAAAAAACAGCAATCGATTAATTTCGGTTGCTGTTTTTTGTTAGACTCATAAAAATACCTAGAGAAGTTTATAAACTAAGTATTATTACTTAATTTTGAGTTTAATGTAACTCATAATGCACCAAACATCTACATCTAAAAATTTTGAAATCAAGCCATCTCCAGATGCGACTTGTAAGGTTTGTAGAAGTACAAATTGTCTCATTCATAATAACTCAGAAGCTCTTTTTAACTCAAAACTACCACAAAGTAATGCCATACTTAACTGTAAAAAGGGTCAGCAATTCATTATGGAAGGCGCTCCAGTAAACGGATTGTTTTTTATAAAAAGTGGTACCGTAAAGGTGTTTAGAACAGGCATTAACGGTCGTGAGCAAATTGTACGTTTTGCCAAACCTTGCGAAATTGTAGGACACCGTGGTTTTGGTACACAAGAGTATTATTCCATTGGAGCCATTGCACTGCAAGACACAGAGTTGCATTATTTTTCAAAGGAACATCTTCAAGAAGCGTTACTTAAAAACCCAAATTTTGCATACGAAATGATGTTGTTTTATGCCAACGAGCTCAACAAGAGCGAAAACAAAGTAAAATCCATTTCTCAAATGACGGTTCGCGAACGTGTCATCGATAGCTTATTGTATATACACCGGAAATTCGGCGACCTCCGAGGTTACATCAATTTACTTCTAAGTAGAAAAGAATATGCCGATTATGCTGGCACTACAGAAGAGCAAGTTATACGTGTTTTCTCTGTGCTTAAAAAAGAAGGGTTGATCACAACTCAAGGCAAAAAAATTGGCATTGTAAATGTGCAATTGCTAAAAAACGAAATTTCCGAACATCACTATTTCTTAGATGCTTAAATGCTTTAGCAATATTTTTTTTATTTCCTTGAAGAAGGAAATCTATTGTGGTTTGGGCGTTACCCCGAAAAGGGGTCGGGCTTTTCGCTATATCTTTTTGAACCGTCATTGCGAGGAGTAAGCGACGTGGCAATCTGCAATTTATAGTTCTACATTAAATTACACCTTCAAAGGTTTAAAAAGGATGTCGCTACAATCCCTAACGCACTTATTTGCTCGTTTATAGTTTTATCTTAATGTTGTTTTGTTTTCTTGAAAGTTCGTTTAACGTTTAGTTCTGTTTCGGATTTGTTTTGATTTATTAATATTACTTTTGTAGTCTCAAAATATTTTATCTTCAATCCTTAGTTTATGCCGTACCAAGATGTGTTTGTTCTTTTCTGGGAACAAGTAAAACAAAGTATCCAAGAAGGGCGTTTTGCCAAATTAACTATGGCAAAGACCATTGGTAAGCCAGACTTGAAAAACATATTTGTTAGACCATTGTCTTCTGAAGGTGGCTTTAAAGTCTTAGTGAAATTACGCTACCAATCAAGAGAGACCGAGGATGAGGAAAATGAGCTTACATTAGAAGAGGCTTTTGTGTTTTTGAAATCACATCTCAGAACATCGTTTACATCTGTGCTTTTATTTACCACAACAAAAGATGTTACCTTCAAAATCAATAAAAAGGGAGCAGGAAGAATTACCGAAAATTCGCCAACATTTCGTGACGTTATACAGCCTAAACCTGATTTAGAATAGCTGGAGCGAAGTCGAAGTATAGCAATCTGTTATTTTTAGTTTTAAATGATCGATGTTGTTGCAATGGTTTAAAAAAGGATGTCCTCTGCAATTCCTGCCTGCCAGCAGGCCAGACTAACGCGGGTGTTTGCTGGATTTCGTTTTTAAACCGAATGATGATTTATTTTTGGAGAGGTTTGTTTAAAGTTGTGGCAATAGTGTTTTATTTCACGTATGCAAATGATTGAGGTGGATGTAAATTAAAATCTGCTTTCAAACATTTAGGTTCTTTATATTTTTTCTTATTCTTAATTTGAATGGCGAAACCTTTTTCTCTCTCTGAAAAATATTCATAAAAAAAATCTTCTGTAATTCCCGAATGTTCTTTTGTTAAGTTCCAGAGTGTTTCGAGGTCATTATTGAAGATTTTACCGATTTCAAATTCGCCAATTACTTTTTGTACTGGCGATGAAGCATAAACAATTATAGATTTTACATCATTGTTTTTAAAAATAGCTTTTCTAAATTCAAATTTTTTAGTGCCATCAAATATTTTAAAAGCATATTCTGGTTTAATTGATAAAACTACTTTCATATCTTATTTTCGTTGGTAAGCAAATTTAACTAATTTATTGAACTGATTATTGTCTATTTCTATAAATCCACGAGGCATATTCATTATGTCAGGAATTACACCGATTTTATTTAAATCATTTAGTGTAGGCTTTGGTGTTGGAAAAGAGTGAGCGTATAGAAATTTTATAACAAAAGGTTTATATTTTTTCTTGTTCCACCAATTCTTTTCAAGTTCTTCTTTTTTTATCATAGTTCGTCTGTAACAAGCTTTGTAAAATTCGTCAAACGACTTAATATCTTTAATTACTTGCTCTACAATGCAAATTGAAGTTACGGTACTTGAATATTTTTTCGGTTTGGTTTCTCCCATTCTATAAATGATAATAATATCTCCAGGTTGAAGATGTCTGTCAAATGAATGTGAGATATATACTTTTCCTATTCTATTTCTATGAGGTTCGTTCTCTGTGTATTTTGATTTATCTTCTCTAGTATTAATACTGTCAGGAAATAATTCCGTGTGGTATTGTGGTTCGATTTTGATGATGTATTTTCTAGTTTTTCTAGAGAAAAAAGGAAAAGAGAGTTTAGGTTTATTAATGTCAATTGGCAAAGCTTTTCCAAAAGGTCTCGTTAAAACAATTTCATCTCCGTTTTTGGTCGATTTTATTCCGTGTTCTACAAAACCCCAACCTTTAAGCATATCTATTAATTGTCCTTGCTCTGGTCTTTTATCAAATACAGTAACATATATTTCATCAACTTTATATTGAATTGCGTTATCAAATACAATTTTTAAGAATCTTTCCCCAATTTTATATCCATTACTAATTACTTTTAGGGTTCCAATTTTTAGTCTTTTTTTCTTTTCGAATATTGGTTTTATTTCAGAGTAATTTTCCGTTTTTTCTTCAACTTTTATGTAAAGAAATGCTGTTAGGCAATTGTCGCTGTAGCATACATAACAAACCTTGTCGAATTTTGATTTAAACCAATTATCAAATTCATTATAGTCTTCTCGGAAACTATCAAAAAAGTTATCATTAATGTCAACTTCTGCAAAGTCAGCTTTTTTAACTGCAAGGATATTGTATTGAACTAATTCAGGGTTTTCAGATGTGACTTTTTCGAGAAATGATTGAATTTTAAATACTTTGTCCGAAAGTCCAAGTTTAGAGGCTTTAGTGTGTATTTTTTTGTCTTGTGTAATTAATAAATCTATTCGGCCTTCATAGATTTCGTTTAATAGATGAGTGTCATTAATATCATTATCATTTACATCAAATTCATCACTTACACTTTGTGTGTTTTCCGAAAAAGGAAGTTGATGTTTAATTTTATTATAACTATCTAATTTTATTGAAAAAGTGGCAACTACTTGTTTATTTTGATAAGAATCAATTTCAGAAATTGTAATTGGATGAATATATTTTTCGTAATGTAACTTATCTATCCAATTAAATAGTTGTCCAATGTCGTGCTCTACAACTCTGTTCGCTTCTCTGTGAATAATTATGTTAGTATCTAAAAGTACTTTCATTCAATGATTGTTCTTGGATTTATTCACATTATTGCCAACAGTTCTCTAATAAAAACTATTTTAATGTTTTTTATCAAGAATTAAACGAAGAACGATATTTTTTCTTACAATGCCAAGGAAAAGCACTTCATTATCTAGAGTTAATGTATTTCCTAAAACACATTATTAGGTATTCAATTTCAAAAATTAGATTAAAAAATTATATGCTACGTAGGCTTACTTAATTGTAAGTATAGGTTTTAATGTTTTGAAATTTAGTTGATTGGAATTTAAACCTGTTTTTTGGCAGGTTTTTTCATGTTTTAAAAAGAGGTTTTAACATGGGTATAACCATAAAATAGAAGTTAGTCTACGTATATATTTGCACCGAATAAGTATTAATACTTAGATTAATTTAAAAACATAAAAATGAAACCGACTGGATTAAAAGAATCTTTTAAACATAGTTTAAAAATGAGATTAATCCACAAAGGTTACATAAGACAATTAAAAATCAATAAAAACAAACTTATGAAATCTCTACTAAAACGTACAACTTGGATTTTACCCGTAGCAGCCTTACTGCTTGCTTGCGGTGGTAAAGAGAAGAAAACAACCTTAGCTGAAAACACAGCAACGGCAACTACAAAAACAAAAACATTAGACATTGAAAAGCCACAATTAACATTTGGTTTTATCAAATTAACAGATATGGCACCTTTAGCCATTGCTAAAGAAAAAGGTTTCTTCGAAGATGAAGGATTATTTGTGTCTGTTGAAGCACAATCAAATTGGAAAAACGTATTAGATCGTGTCATTGATGGTCAGTTAGATGGTTCGCATATGTTAGCGGGTCAGCCTATTGCTGCAGGTGCAGGGTTTGGACGTCAAGCAAAATTAGTAACAGCATTTTCAATGGATTTAAATGGTAACGGAATTACTGTTTCAAACGATGTTTGGTCTAAAATGAAACCAAATGTACCAAAAGGAGCGGATGGAAAACCAGTTCATCCCATTAAAGCAGAAGCTTTAAAGCCGGTAATTGATGAATACAAAACAAACGGTAAAGCTTTTAAAATGGGTATGGTATTCCCAGTGTCTACACATAACTACGAAATTAGATATTGGTTAGCAGCAGCAGGCATCCACCCAGGCATGTACACAGCAGATAACGTACAAGGACAAATTGATGCAGAGGTTTTATTATCTGTAACGCCTCCGCCACAAATGCCAGCTACTCTTGAAGCAGGAACAATTTATGGCTATTGTGTTGGCGAACCTTGGAATCAACAAGCGGTATTTAAAGGTATTGGTGTGCCAGTTGTAACAAATTATGATATCTGGAAAAACAACCCAGAAAAAGTATTTGTAATGACCGAGAAGTTTGTTGAAGACTATCCTAACACGGCCATTGCTGTAACTAAAGCATTAATTAGAGCAGGGAAGTGGTTAGATGAACCAGCAAACAGGCCAGAAGCTGTAAAAATATTATCAATGTCTCAATATGTTGGTGCGCCAGAGGCTGTATTAGCTAATTCAATGACGGGTACTTTTGAATTTGAAAAAGGAGACAAACGTGATATGCCAGATTTTAATGTATTCTATAAGTATAATGCAACATATCCTTTCTATTCTGATGGTATTTGGTTCTTAACGCAAATGCGTAGATGGGGACAAATTCCAGAGGCTAAACCAGCAGATTGGTATGCAAATACGATTAAAGATATATACAGACCAGGTATCTGGACAAAAGCAGCAAAACTTTTAGTTGAAGAAGGACATATTCCTGCAGTAGATATCCCAACAACAGATGGATACAAACCAGTAACAGCTGATTTTATAGATGGAACATCTTACGATGCTAAAGATCCAATTGCATACATAAACAGTTTTAAAATTGGTAACAAGGATAAGGCTGTACAGTAGAAAACAAGGTTTTCGTCATGCTGAACTTGTTTCAGCATGACGAACATCAATATTAAGTAAGAGTAACACTAAAACAAAGCACTGATGAAGCAAAGTTTAACATTAGGAAAAGTAACCAAATTTATGGGCTTAGGTTTTTTTAGCACATTAAAAGACCTATTTACTGGGAAGCTAGAAAAGGAAGATTTTAAAAATTTCCTACGTAAAGTTGTCGTACCGCTTGCTTCCATATTACTATTTATTGGACTGTGGCACTCGGGCGCAAAGTCTTTATATAACATAGAAGCAGAATTTAAAATAGAAAAAGCACTTAACGATCAAGGGCTAGAAGCTGCCGATGCATTACGTGCATGTATGGCTTCGGGAGAGTCTAGTTGTCAACCAAATACATTGCCATCACCTATTCAGGTTTGGGGATCTTATAAATCCTTACTAAGAGACCATAACATTATTAGCGCTGATAAAGCGGCATTTATAGAAAAAACAGCTGCTTTAAATGAAAAGCGGGTTGCAGATGGTTTGGACGCAATTACCTATACAGGACGACCATCATTTGTTGATCAAATATTTAGAAGTTTAAAAACAGTTTTTGCTGGATTTTTATTGGCCTTATTTATTGCTGTACCACTTGGAATATTTATAGGGTTAAGCCCAACTATAAAAAGTTCGTTTAACTGGTTTATTCAAATTTTTAAACCTGTATCTCCCGTAGTTTGGTATTTACTGGTTTTTATGATTGTTAAAACATTGCTTATAGATTCTAATGAAGATAGCTCGTTTACTATTTCATTTATTAGTGTTGGTTTATGTTCTATGTGGGCAACCTTGGTAAATACGGCAATGGGTGTTTCTAGTGTGGATAAAGACTATATCAACGTTGCAAAAGTATTAAAATTAGGGCCTTTTCAAAAAATATTTAAAGTGGTGTTGCCATCATCTTTACCATTAATATTTACAGGTTTGAAAATTACTTTATCTGTTGCGTGGATGGTTTTAATTGCCATTGAATTATTAGCACAGAGTCCTGGTTTAGGATTGTTTGTTTGGGAGGAATTCCAAAATGGTGCAAACGACTCGAATGCAAAAATAATTGTTGCCATGTTTGTTATTGGTATTATAGGGTTTTTATTAGACCGATTAATGTTAACGATACAAAACTGGGTGTCTTTTGATAAAACAGACGCGATTTAAAAAAGACGGAAGACGGTTGACGGAAGACGGAAGTTTGGCTTGTTCTCTGATAAAAGAATAAACCATATGAGTGAGAGTTCCCCTCCTTTGGAGGGGCTAGGGGTGGGTTTAAATTAAAGAAGTTAGAAGATAGTTTTCTGACTGCTTACTGAAAACTGACACCTGCGGACTAACCCGCGTTAGGGATTGCAGAGGAAAGCCCACAGCCCGACGTAGGAGGTGCGAGGACTTGGAACGGAAAGCCCGACCCTTGTGGTAACGCCCAAATAAAAAACAGAAAAAATGGCATACTTAGAATTAAATAATATTTATAAGTCTTACGGACAAGGCGAGAACGAAACGGAAGTGCTTTCGAACATTAATTTGTCGATTGAGGAAGGTGAGTTTGTTGCGATTGTTGGTTTTACTGGGAGTGGAAAAACGACTTTGGTTAATTTGATTAATGGTTTGATCGAGCCAACCAAAGGGGAGGTTTTGTTTAAAGGAGAACCTATACAAGGGACAAGTCATGAGCGTGGTGTGATTTTTCAGAATTACTCCTTGTTACCATGGTTAACGGTAGGACAAAATGTATATATGGCCGTTAAAGAAGCGTTTCCTAAGAAAAGTAAAAAGGAGTTAAACGATATTGTTGCGGATTACGTGGATATGGTGAGTTTAACACCAGCGATTAGTAAACGTCCGAATGAATTATCTGGTGGGATGAGACAGCGTGTTGCGGTTGCCAGAGCTTTAGCCATGAAACCAGAGATGATCATTATGGATGAACCTCTTGGTGCGTTGGATGCGCTAACTCGCGGAAATCTTCAAGATGAAATTTTGAACATCTGGGGGAAAGATAAGCGTACAGCTTTATTAATTACCAACGATGTAGACGAAGGGATTTATATGGCAGATCGTATTATTCCGTTACGTCCAGGACCAAATGCAACTTTGGGACCTGAGTTTAAAATTGATATTGACCGCCCTCGTGATAAGACTGAGATGAATGATAATGCTAATTTCAAGGAAACAAGAAATGCGATTATTGAATACTTGATGGATATAGGGGATGAGAGAAAATCGGAAGCAAATGAAGAATTTGTGCTGCCGGAATTGAGTCCGAAAGATTTTGTGAATCAGTTTAAATAAGGAATAATATGAGTACTATAATAGAAAATAAAACAACAAGTAGTTTTACTGATAATGGTCTTTTTCCTTCGAATGAAGTGATGTTGGATTTGAAAAACCTTAAGAAAGTATATCCAACACCAAAAGGAGATTACATAGTTCTGGAAGATTTAAATCTTCAAATACGAAAAGAGGAATTTGTGACCATTATTGGGCATTCCGGTTGTGGTAAAACGACCATGCTTTCAATGATTGCAGGATTAAATCCTATTTCAGGAGGAAATATTGCGGTTTTAGGAAAACATATTAAAGGCCCAGGCCCAGATAGGGGCGTTATTTTTCAATCACCAAGTTTAATGCCTTGGATGACTTCGTTACAGAATGTATTATTAGGTGTCAATCAGGTTTTTCCTCATGCAACAAAAGCACAACGCAATGATATTGCGAAATATTACTTGCAAAAAGTAGGTTTGGAAGATGCTTTTAATAAAAAAGCAAGTGATTTATCTCAAGGGATGCAACAACGTGTTGGGATTGCTAGAGCATTCGCTATAAAACCTAAGGTATTATTGTTGGATGAACCTTTCGGTATGTTAGATTCTTTAACAAGAGGCGAACTTCAAGATATACTTATAGAAATCTGGAATAAAGAAAAAATTACAGCGGTGATGATTACCCACGATGTCGATGAGGCTATCTTTTTAGCAGACAGAGTAGTGATGATGACTAGCGGGCCTAAAGCTAAAATAGGTGATATTTTAGATATTGATTTTGAAAGACCAAGAACTCGTAAATCAGTATTAGAACACGATGATTATTACAAATACCGAAAGCATTTAATAGACTTTCTAGAACATTAATTGAAGAAAATAATAAGTTGCAAAAGTAATTTAGACATTGGTAAACATGAGATATGTCATAATTAAGACTTTTATATCTTTTTATATTTGCGACGATTTAAATAAAAAAAAACAATAACTCAAAACAATCAGAAATTAAAAACAAGTAACAATGAAAAAACAATACGTAATTTTAGGATTATTGCTAGCGTGCATGCAATTTGCACAAGCGCAATTTACATTAGAAGGAGAATTTAGACCGCGTTCAGAATACTTCGGTAACGGTGGTAATTTCACAGGAGGAAGTTTTCCTGCACAAACCGCTACGGATGCTGATGAAGGTTTTATCAGAACAACAGTAAGAGCAGCAATTAAAGCGAAATATAAAGCCGAAACTTACACGGTATTTACTAGCTTTCAAGAAGTATTTGCATTTGGAGATAGAACACAAATTGCTACTAATGGCAATGGTAATTTTAGAGTTCAAGAAGCTTGGGCTGATTTAAAATTAGGTGCTAATTCAAGTTTGAAACTTGGTCGCCAGCCATTATCTTATGATGACCAAAGAATTCTTGGTGGACTAGGATGGGCGCAACAAGCAAGAACGCATGATGCTGCAGTTTACAAATTCAGTAAAAACGGATATAATTTAGACATTGGTGGTGCTTTGAATACAACAATGGATGAAATTTATAATAACTCAACACTATTTTCTTATAGAGATATGGCATTCGTAAGAGCGAATAAAAAATCTGGCGATTTTAATATATCTTTCTTAGGGTTAGTAAATACGTTTCAAAATTCTACTGTAGATGGCGCAAACAAGTCTAGTTTAATTACAGCTGGTTTACATGCCGATTATAAATTAGGTGATTTATCATTAACCTCAAACTTATTCATCCAAGATGGAGAAAGAATTGGAGGAGCAGATGTTAAAGGTGCTTTTTTAGCGAGTTTAGGTGGTACTTATAAGGTGGATGATAAAAACTCTCTTGGTTTAACATATGAAGTGATTTCAGGAAGAAACAGTGAATCGGCAGCATTCTTTCCACTATACGGGACAAACCATGCGTTTAATGGTTTAATCGATAGATTCTATGTTGGTAATCACGCAAATGCTGGCGGTTTAAAAGACTTACAGTTAACATACAAAACTAAAATTTCTGGAGTTGCCGTAACAGTAGCAGGACACTACTTTACTGAGCATTCTGATTTCAATGCCTTTGATAGTAAAGATTTAGGCACAGAAATAGACTTGATTTTGGCTAAAAAATTCAAAGAATTTAAGTTAGTAGGAGGTTATTCTCACTTCTTCGAGCCTGGAGATATATCAGATATACCGGGGGTAAAAGCTACTCAAAACTGGGCATGGGCTATGATAATTATCCAGCCTAAGTTTATCAATTAAAATATAAAAATTTTTCATCAGTGAATTGGATATAATTTTCATAATTTAAAGTGTTAATTAGTTTGATAGTCCAATTTATGAATCCCGCTTCGGCGGGATTTTTTTTATAGAATATTTTGAGAATTATAGAATTAGTAATTTGTTAAATGTTTTTACTGCTTTCATCAAAATTAAATTACATTTCTTACATTTAAGCGATAAATAAAAAATATGCTTAAAAAAGTTTTTGCAAGTGCCGTATTTGGTGTAGAAGCTTCAACAGTAGTAGTTGAGGTAAATGTAGATAAGGGGGTGGGTTATCACTTGGTTGGTTTGCCTGATAATGCCATTAAAGAGAGTAATTTTAGAATTGCGGCCGCACTTCAAAATAATGGATACAGAATTCCAGGAAAAAAGATTATTATTAATATGTCGCCTGCTGACTTACGAAAAGAGGGTTCTGCATATGATCTGACATTAGCTGTTGGTATTTTAGCATCAACAGACCAAATTAAAGCCGAAGATTTAGATAAATATGTAATAATGGGCGAGCTTTCTTTAGATGGCAGTTTGCAACCCATAAAAGGCGCTTTACCAATTGCCGTTAAAGCTAGGGAGGAAGGTTTTAAAGGGTTTATTCTTCCTTCGCAAAATGCAAAAGAAGCCGCCATAGTTGATAATCTTGAAGTTTATGGTGTAGATAATATTGAGCAAGTCATTAACTATTTTGATAAAGGAGAACCTTTAGAGCAAACCATAATTAATACACGGGAAGAGTTTGAAAAGAATCTAAACTTCCCTGAGTTTGATTTTTCAGATGTTAAAGGACAGGAAGGTATTAAACGTTGTATGGAAATAGCAGCAGCTGGTGGGCACAATATTATTTTAATAGGACCTCCAGGAGCTGGAAAAACAATGCTTGCAAAACGATTGCCCAGTATTTTACCGCCCATGACGCTTCATGAAGCTTTAGAAACAACTAAAATACATTCTGTAGTTGGGCGTGTAAAAGATACCGGGTTGATGGCGCAACGTCCGTTTAGAAGTCCACACCATACCATTTCAAACGTGGCATTAGTCGGCGGTGGTAGTTACCCGCAACCCGGAGAAATTTCCATGTCCCACAATGGTGTTTTGTTTTTGGATGAATTACCCGAATTTAAGCGTGAAGTATTGGAGGTTATGCGTCAGCCGTTAGAAGATAGAGAGGTTACAATTTCCAGAGCCAAGTTTACGGTAACGTATCCATCATCGTTTATGTTGGTGGCGAGTATGAACCCGAGCCCGAGTGGTTATTTTAATGATCCAGATTCCCCTGTAACATCAAGTCCTGCTGAAATGCAACGGTATTTAAGTAAAGTTTCTGGCCCATTGTTGGATAGAATTGATATTCATATTGAAGTAACACCCGTACCTTTTGAAAAATTATCGGATAATAGAAAAGGGGAGACCTCTGTAGAAATTAGAAAACGTGTTACTAAAGCCAGGCAAATTCAAACGCAACGTTTTGATGATTCTGATAAAGTGCATTATAATGCCCAAATGAATGTTAAGCAAATTAGAAAACATTGTGTTTTAGATGAAGAATCCATGCAACTTTTGAAGACCGCCATGGAACGTTTGAATTTATCGGCTCGTGCTTACGACAGGATTTTGAAAGTATCAAGAACGATTGCTGATTTGGAAGGTGTTGAGGATGTAAATGGTTCGCATATCAGTGAAGCTATTCAATATAGAAGTTTGGATAGAGAGGGCTGGTTGGGCTAATTCCTGCGGAGGCAGGAATCTGTATAATAATTAAGAAACCATCTTTGACGCCGCTACCGCACGAATCGCCGCTACCGCACGAATCCTTTCGTGTGGTATCTATTCATCAAATCTATAATGTAAACTATAAAAAAACATGTATGAGTAGGAACTATAAATTTCATAATCCCGCTCCGCAAAGTCTCCCGACTTTGAGTATAAGCAAGAAACCATAAACGTATAAACATACTACCTTTAACCATTTCCATAAAACACTTTTTCTTTTATAGATTTAATACTAAATTTATAACATGAAAAACACACGCATTCTACTGCTTTCACTTCTCATTTTTAACTGCAACCATTCCGAAAATAAAAAAGAAACAGAGCCCATACCAGAAGTCAAACAAGAGGTAACTCCAGTTTTAAACTTAAAACAAGCAAACACCTTGGCTGATTTACCACTGCACTGCATAAACACGGAATACCCAAACCGTTTATCGCAGACTTTGGGAGGCGATGAAGATTTAAAACCCCCAACCCAATTGCACCCCGCATTTTATGGTTGTTTCGATTGGCATTCGGCAGTACACGGGCATTGGAGTTTGGTGAGTTTACTAAAATCATTTCCAGATATTCATAATGCAGAAGCTATTAAACAAAAATTGCTTAATAATATTTCAAAGGAAAATATAGATGCTGAGGTTCAATACTTCTATGGAAAACACAACAAATCTTACGAACGCACCTATGGTTGGGCGTGGCTATTAAAACTAGCTGAGACAATACATACTTGGGATGATGAAACCGCACGACAATTAGAAACAAATCTGCAACCGTTAACCGATTTGATTATTGAAAAATACATGGAGTTTCTGCCCAAATTAAATTATCCGCTTCGTGTGGGAACGCACGCTAATACGGCTTTCGGATTATCGTTTGCCTATGATTATGCAGAAACTATAAACCATGACCCATTAAAATCTGCAATTAAAGACCGTGCTATGTTTTTCTATCTAAAAGACGAAAATTGCCCGATGTCTTGGGAACCGAGCGGAAGTGATTTTTTATCGCCCTGTTTAGAGGAGGCTGCACTAATGAAACGTTTATTGCCAATTGGGGAATTCAAACCTTGGTTAGAAGCTTTCTTACCGCAGTTAAAAGATAAAAACTTCAAATTAGAAGTTGGTGTGGTATCCGATAGAACCGATGGGCATTTAGTGCATTTAGATGGTGTCAATTTTTCAAGAGCATGGAGTTTAAATAAAATTGTTGATGGATTGCCAGAATATGCTCACTTAAAAAACATTGCAAATCAACATATAAACTACTCTTTACCGAGTATTGTTGGCGATAGTTATGAAGGTGGACATTGGTTAGGAAGTTTTGCTATTTATGCTTTAAATTCTACCGTAGAATAGCTAAATTAGTTAGGTGGAAAATCGAATTATAGATATTAACGTTGATACAGGCGAGGGGGTAGGTAATGAATCTCAACTCATGCCTTATATTTCGTCGTGCAATATAGCTTGTGGTGGCCATGCAGGAGATTCTGAAACCATGCAACATGTGGTTAAACTCGCAAAACAGCATAGTGTTAAGATAGGTGCCCATCCGTCGTTTCCAGATAAAGCAAATTTTGGGCGACAGGTTATGGATATGCCTTGTGTTGTACTCTATACGTCAATAAAAAATCAAATTAAAGATTTAATAACGATTCTAGATGAAGAGCATGTTGCCCTTCACCATATAAAACCTCATGGTGCTTTGTATAATTTGGCCGCAGTTGATGAAAAAGCGGCTAACGTTATTGTTGAGGTCGTAAAAGCTTTAGCACTGCCTTTAAAATTGTATGTGCCTTTTAATTCTGTTATTGCAGATGTTGCTGTTCAGAATAATATACAAATTATGTATGAAGCCTTTGCGGATAGAAACTATAATGACGATTTAACTTTGGTTTCAAGAAATGAAGACAACGCCATAATTCATGATGCAGAAGCCGTGTTTAATCATGTTTATAGTATGATTATAGATAAAAAAGTCAAGACTATTTCAGGTGAATTAATAACGCTTAAAGCGGAAACGTTTTGCGTTCATGGCGATCATCCCGATGCTGTGAATGTAATCACTAATTTAGTCAGTCGTTTAAAAAATAAAGGTATTAAAATCAGATAAGTATCAATGGCTTTTTTGCTTACATATAAACGCTTCGGAGAACGCTCAATTTTGGTGGAATGGCCAGCTAAGATTGATAGCGAAATTTTAGAAGATATTCTTTGTCTTAAAGAAAAAATATTAAATAATAGTGTTAAAGAGTTGGTTGAAGTAAAAACTGCATATAATTCATTATTAATTATATATAAAGAATTTATAGAAAGTGAAAGTACTGAAATTAGTTATATAGATAAAATCTATAGTTTAAATGAGTTTGCAATAACTTCGAACAAAATTTTATGGAAAATCCCAGTATGTTATGATGTTAGTTTTGGGATAGATTTAGAGATGATTTCAGAAGAAAAAAACATGTTGAAAGCAGACATTATTACATGTCATTCTAAATCACTTTACACGATTTATTTTATTGGTTTTTTACCCGGATTTTTATATTTAGGAGGTTTAGATGAAACATTATTTACGCCAAGAAAAGCAACACCAAGATTAAAAATTGAAAAAGGAGCGGTTGCCATAGGCGGGAATCAAACCGGAATATACCCTCAAGAAAGTCCAGGAGGCTGGAACGTAATTGGGAATTCACCAATTAATTTTTTTGATAGTTCAAAAAAGAAACCGTGTTTTGCTAAAGCAGGAGATCAACTTCAGTTTTATCCCATATCGTTAAAAGAACACCAACATATTAAAACATTGGTGGATGCTAATGTGTATCAATTAGAAAGCGAGGTCCTGAATGGTTAAAGTTCTAAAATCTGGTTTTTATTCGAGCATCCAAGATTTTGGACGCATAGGTTTTCAAGATTATGGTGTGCCGTATTCTGGGGTTATGGATAGATATGCAGCATCAATGGTTAATGCGTTGCTTGGTAATAATGAAAATGAAGCTGTAATTGAAATGACCATGACAGGGGTAACTTTGCAATTTGATTGCGAGACACTAATTTGTTTGTCTGGAGCATATATGAGTCCGAAGTTGAATGATTTGCTAATCCAAAATAATAAGGTTACAAAGGTTAATAAAAATGATGTGTTATCATTTGGGAAATTAGAATCAGGGTTTCGCTGTTACCTAGCCATATTAGGAGGTTTTGAAACTGAAATGATAATGAACAGCAGGAGTATGTATAAGGGTATTACACCTAAATATTATCTGCAAAAAGGGGGTAAATTATCTGTGAAGCGGTGTTCTTTTAGTAAAACGAAACATCACGCTAGACTTAAAATTGATAATTCTTATTTAAAAGCATCGATTATACACGTTTTTAAAGGGCCGGAATTCGATTTACTTTCAGGTGAGCAACAAGAAAGATTACTTTCAAATACATTTACTATTTCTAAGGAAAACAATAGAATGGCATATCAATTAAAAGAGCCTTTAGGAAACAATTTAGATGCCATTATAACATCTGCGGTACTTCCGGGAACAGTTCAGTTAACGCCTTCTGGAAAATTGATTATTTTAATGCGAGATTGTCAGACAACAGGTGGTTATCCTAGAGTATTGCAGCTAAAGGAGTCAGCCATTGATGTGTTGGCTCAGAAGTTTACAGATAATACAATTACATTTAGTCTTAATTCTTAATATTAATTAAAGTTTGACCAACATAAATTAAGTAATGACATCGTTTTACGACAGACTTTTAAAACTTTAGTTATGATAAAAAAGATCATGTTGCTTTTTGTATTAACAGGGCTTATTTATAGTTGTGAAAAGGAACTTCAAGATGCAGATGCCGTTATCGTAAAGTCGATTGAAGTTTCAGGTGGAACGCTTTTGGATAACTCAAATATTGAGTTTGATTTCAGAGATAAGCACTACAATGCCACAAGAAATAATGGGAAATTCAATTATCAGAGAGGTTTTAGTGATTCTTTAGGGGAAATTAAAGATGTTTTAAATAATAAAGGGTTTCAGCGCTATATTAATAATACCATTTTTGAAGTATCTGAAGGAAAAGCACAAGCGTATGCAGGTTCGGTAAATTCTGTGCATTATTTTTCGGTCTTGCCTTATGGTTTAAATGGAGCTGCGGTAAATAAATCTTATATCGGTAAAGTAGAGATTAAAAGTAACGGTTACCATAAAATCAAGGTTACTTTTAACCAAGAAGGAGGCGGTGAAGATTTTGATGATGTTTTTATCTATTGGATAAATACCGAAACGTTTAAGGCTGATTATTTAGCATATTCTTATGAAGAAAATCATGGTTTAGGTCTGCGTTTCCGCGAAGCTTATAATGAGCGTTTTATAGAAGGTATTCGGTTTGTTGATTATAATAATTACAAGCCAATTGAAAGTCAAGCTAAATTGGAAGATTTAGATAGTCTATTTGAAAACGATGCGTTAGAATTACTTTCAAAAATAGAATTGGAACATGTGGTTGTGGTATTATAACTATGGCAACCCGCTTCTCGCAAAGTCTCCCGACTTTGAGGAATATTGTAAAATACGATAACAACAAAAATTAACAAAAGAACCAAACTCTATTGATTTAAAAACGAATTTCGCAGACAAGTGAGCGTTAGGGATAGAACGGCATGTTTGAGCTCCCCGACTTTTTAGGAGGGAGCGAGTAGTGAAAGCCCGACCCTTTTTCGGGGTAACGCCCAAAAATTTATGATTAATTTACGCCAATTCTAAAGCTATTGCGATCATATCTTTAAATGTAGTTTCTCGTTCTTTGCTTGTGGTACGTTCGCCAGTTACTAAAGAGTCAGAAATGGTAAGAATTGACAAAGCATTTACACCATGCTTGGCAGCAATAGTATATAGTCCAGCAGTTTCCATTTCAACACAAAGCACTCCAAATTTGGACCACTTTTTATAAGATTCGAAATCGTCCGCATAAAACTCATCCGAAGTAAATACATTGCCAGCTTTTATAAATATGTTTTTTGTTTTGGCTGCATCCACAGCTTTTTGAAACAATTCGAAGTTTGCCGTAGGCGCGTAGTCTGCACCTCCAAAACGAAGTTCATTGACCCCCGAATTAGATGATGCCGCCATTGCAAATACAACATCTCTAAGTTTTACATGTTTTTGATAAGAACCAGCACTACCCACGCGAATTAAGTTTTTTACCTTGTATTCGGCAATAAGCTCGTGTGCATAAATAGAGATTGAAGGCACGCCCATACCTGTTCCCATTACGGAAACACGTTTACCATCATAGGTGCCTGTGTATCCTAGCATACCTCTTACCTTATTAAAGCAAAACGGATTTTCTAAGAAGGTTTCTGCAATCCATTTGGCTCTTAAAGGGTCGCCTGGCAGTAAAATAGTTTCTGCGATATCTCCTTTTTTTGCTTCAATATGTATGCTCATTTATTAGTAGTTTGAATTTGATGATTTGCCAGAAATAATTGCGATACCAGATGATGTGCCTAACCGTTCAACGCCCAAATGAATATAATCTAAGGCTGTTTTAGTATCCTTTATTCCTCCAGATGCTTTTATTTTGATAACGTTTTTAGCAACACGTTTCATAAGTTTTACATCGTGAATTGTTGCGCCTGCAGTTCCAAAACCAGTAGATGTTTTTATATAGTCGGCACCACTTTGTATGGCAAGTTCACTAGCTTTAATTATTTCTATGTCTTCAAGATAACAGGTTTCTAAAATAACTTTTAAAGTGTTATTTGGCATGATGCTTTTTACAGCTTCAATATCTTTCCAAACCCCATCAAAATCTTTGCTTTTTAGTAGGCCAACGTTAATAACCATATCTATTTCATCTGCACCATCGTGTAATGCATATTTTGCTTCCAAAGTTTTAGCTTGTGTACTCATGGCGCCAAGCGGAAATCCAACGACTGCACAGATTTTTACTTCGCTGTTTTTTAATTGTTGTTTAGCTAAACTGACAAAAGCGCTGTTTACACAAACAGAAAAGAAATTGTGTTCTTTTGCTTCGTCACATAACTGGGTAATGTCTTCTTTTGTTGCGGTTGCTTTTAAAAGTGTATGGTCTATATAGCTATTTAATAATTTCATATCCTTGCTAAAGTTAAGTCTATTTTTTGATTTAAGATGGCTTTTTAAAGCACTAAATCGTTAACGGTAAGATGCGGAATTTTATTATTTATAAACAATGATTTTAATCAGTTTTGAGAGGTTTTTGAAGTTTGATTTTTGTTTTAATTAAAATAAGTTATCAAACAAAATGCGGCGTAAAATCAAATGATTTTACGCCGCATTTTGTTTTTGTCAACTTTAATGTTTTTAACCGTGAAGTATTAAACTTCTTTAGTGATTTTATTGGTTTTAGAACTATCCGTTTTTTGTAAAGTCTCTATATATTGTTTGTAAATTCTGGTATTTCTAATTTGATGGGCATTGGTGGTTGCTTTTATAAGAGAAGACGTTCCGATTCTGTCTGCGCCGGCATCAATATATTTTAAGGCTGTTTCGTAATCTGCTATACCGCCAGAAGCTTTTATCTTAGCGCGATTTCTTACCGTTTTTTTAATGATTTTTACAGCGGTAAGTGTTGCTCCACCTTTAGAAAAACCTGTTGAGGTTTTAATAAAATCGGCATTGGCATCTAAACAGATTTCACAAGCTCTAATAATCTCGTTTTTGTTTAATTCAGATATTTCTAAAATAACTTTTAGAGGGGTGTCTCCAATAGCGGATTTTACATCGGTAATGTCTCTTAAAACAGAAACGTAGTTTCTGCTTTTAAGAAGCCCAATATTGATTACCATATCAATTTCATCTGCGCCATTTGCTATTGCTAATTCCGCTTCGTAAACTTTAGCTTTTGTTGCCATAGCGCCTAGAGGAAATCCAACTACGGAACATATTTTAACATCCGTTTCATCTAACAACTGATTGGCTACTGCCACATAACAACTGTTTATGCAGACAGCATGAAAATTATTTTCTTTTGCATTATGGCAAAGTTCAATAATATCGTGTTCAGTAGTAGTTGGGTTTAAAAGTGTATAGTCTATGTAATTGGAGATATTCATTATAATTATAACGTGTTTTTAATCTGTATTTACTATGATAGCAAAACGGAATCTTTAATAGGCTTATTTGTCGTTTTGGAACGGAAATTCTAGCTAATTTATCAATTTTAATTCGTAAAACGTTACAAAAGATACAATTTTTAGATAAACGGCATTCATTATTAATTAATAACAACTTAGCTTGATAAATAGTATGTTTTTAAATTTGTTTTTATATACAATAGGACTTTAGTTTGCTTGATTTTTGAAAAATATATTGATTTTCAGTTAGTTACGGGGTGTTTTAATCGATTTCATGAAATCTTCTGTTTATGTTTGTATTTTAGGTATTAATAAATTCGAATGAACAAATCAGCACCATACTTCCGATTTTAAGTGGCTTTTACCTTTATTGTGCATGGCATTTAATTTTGAAAGTGCATTTATATTTTATATGCTCTAATTTTCAGGAAAAAAGAAAAGCAACAATCATCTCATTACAAGATTCATGTTGCTTTCCAACTAACCAACCAAACTAATAGACTATTTGTGTAAGAATTTGTTACAAATAGGATCTATTAAATTTTAAAATTCTTCTTTAACCAAGTCGCCTTGATTTCTAAAAACTAACTTATCATCAAAAGCATCTAGTAAAATAATGCTATCTGTAGTTATTTTTCCTGCTAAGATTTCTTTACTCAAAGCATTCAGTACTTCTTTTTGAATCACACGTTTTACAGGTCTTGCTCCATATTCTGGATTATAGCCTTTTTTAGCTAAATAGGCTATGGCTTCAGGTGTTGCATCAAAAGTAATGCCTTGCTCGGCAATCATTTTCGTGACACCTTTTAGCTGTAAACCAACAATTTTAACAATGTTTTCTTTACTTAACGGTGTAAACATTACGGTGTCATCTATCCTATTTAAGAATTCTGGACGAACCGTTTGTTTTAAGAGTGCCAACACATCAACTTTTGCAGCTTCAATGGCAGAATTTATATCTTTTGTGGCTTCAAAACGTTCATGGATAAGCATGCTTCCCATATTAGAGGTCATGATGATGATTGTGTTTTTAAAATCAGCCACACGCCCTTTGTTATCGGTTAAATGCCCCTCGTCTAAGACTTGTAATAAGATATTAAACGTATCTGGGTGTGCTTTTTCAATTTCGTCTAGAAGTACTACAGAATATGGTTTTCTTCTAACCGCTTCCGTTAGCTGTCCGCCTTCATCATAGCCAACATAACCCGGAGGTGCGCCAATCAATCTACTTACAGCATGACGCTCTTGGTATTCACTCATATCAATTCTAGTCATCGCGTTTTCATCATCAAACAAATATTCAGCTAATGCTTTTGCAAGTTCCGTTTTACCAACCCCCGTAGTTCCTAAAAATAAGAAGGTTCCGATTGGCTTTTTGGGATTTTGTAAACCTGCGCGACTTCTTCTAACGGCATCACTAACCGCTTCAATAGCTTCATTTTGACCCACTACGCGCTTATGTAATTCGTCCTCTAATTTTAAAAGCTTTTCGCGTTCGCTTTGTATCATTTTGGTAACGGGAATTCCTGTCCATTTTGCAACAACTTCAGCGATGTCATCATAAGTAACTTCCTCTTTTATTAATGAGGTTTCAGATTGCTCATCTAGATTCTTCTGAAAGATTTCAAGCTGTTCTTGCGCTTCTTTAATTTTCCCATAACGTAATTCAGCAACTTTACCATAATCGCCTTCGCGTTCTGCTTTTTCAGCTTCTAATTTGAAGTTTTCAATATCTTGTTTTGTATTTTGAATATTGTCAACCACCTCTTTTTCAGACTTCCATTTCGCATTAAGTGCGTTTCTGGTTTCTTTTATATTAGCTAAATCTGAGCGCAACGATTTTAATTTGCTTTCATCTTTTTCTCTTTTAATAGCTTCAATCTCAATTTCTAACTGCATAATTTTGCGGTCCAAAACATCCAGTTCTTCTGGCTTAGAATTGATTTCCATGCGTAATTTAGAAGCGGCTTCATCCATTAAATCGATGGCCTTATCTGGTAAAAAACGATTTGTAATGTATCGTGTTGAAAGCTCTACAGCGCCAATAATAGCCTCATCCTTAATACGTACTTTATGATGGGTTTCATATTTTTCCTTAATCCCTCTAAGGATTGAAATGGCGCTTTCGGTATCTGGTTCATCAACCATAACTTTTTGAAAACGACGTTCTAAAGCTTTATCCTTTTCAAAGTATTTTTGATATTCATCTAAAGTCGTTGCTCCAATGGCACGCAGTTCGCCGCGAGCCAATGCGGGTTTTAGGATGTTTGCAGCATCCATGGCACCTTGGCCACCACCAGCACCAACAAGGGTGTGTATTTCGTCAATAAATAGTACGATATCGCCATCACTAGTGGTAACTTCTTTAATCACGGCTTTTAATCGCTCTTCGAATTCGCCCTTATATTTTGCACCTGCTATTAGCGAACCCATATCCAAAGCGAAAATTTGCTTGTCTTTTAGGTTTTCAGGAATGTCGCCATCAATAATTCTATGTGCTAAACCTTCTGCAATAGCGGTTTTCCCTGTTCCAGGCTCTCCAACTAAAATCGGGTTGTTTTTTGTTCTTCTTGATAAAATTTGAAGAATTCTACGTATTTCTTCATCACGACCAATTACGGGGTCTAATTTCCCGTCTTTGGCTAACTGATTTAAGTTTTTTGCGTATTTGTTTAAGGCATTATAAGTTTCCTCTTGACTTTGTGAAGTCACGTTTTCGCCTTTTCGTAATTCATCAATAGCAGCTTTTAAAGTTTTTTCAGTAACACCTTGGTCTTTTAACATTTGTGCTATTTTACTATTCGATTTAAAAACGGCAAGAATCAAATGCTCTATAGAAACAAAATCATCTTTCATTTTTTTAGCAATAATAGACGCTTCGTTAAGGCTTTTTCCAGCTTCACGAGATAGCATCAATTCGCTACCTGTTACTTTTGAAAAACTTTCCAATTGTTTATCCAAAGCTTGTTCTAAAATGGAAACGTTTACATTCAATTTCTTCAAAATGAAAGGCAATACGTTTTCATCAACTTCAAAAATGCCTTTAAAAATATGTTCATTTTCTATTTGTTGATGTCCGAAGCCTTGAGCAATTTGTTGCGCTTGCTGTATGGCTTCTTGCGATTTTATTGTATAATTATTTAAGTTCATAACTCTAATTTTATTTTCTTTACAATCTATAGGTCAATTATCCTACCAACTCATTGTAAGGGACAAAATGTCTGTTTAAGCCTTGTTTTTAGTGACTTTTTGTCGGTTTGTAAGGTTGGGAGAATGATTCGACTTATTATTATTATTATTATTATTATTATGAATAAATAAAAATAAGTACATTTTATTTGTACGGAACGAAAAAAAAACAGAATTCAATTTATGGGATTAATAAAGAAATTATTTGGTTCATCTGAACCAAAGGAAGAAAAACTATTGCCTTGGATTACATTAAGTGAATTATCTCAATTAGATACTATAAACGAAAAATCGGCTACTAAAACACAAGTGGTTTTTAAACACTCTACACGCTGTGGTATTAGCAGAATGGTGATGAATCAGTTTGTTGATGCCTACGATTTGAATGCGAACAACTTAGATTTATACTATTTAGATTTGCTGAATTATAGAGACGTTTCCAACGAAGTCGGCTATAAGTTTCAAGTGATGCACCAATCGCCGCAACTTATTGTTATTAAAAATGGGGTAGTGGTAGCTCATGAATCTCATGGTGCTATTAGTGATATTGATTTAAGTCGATTTGTTAATTAACTATAATGCCCTTGCATTCTAACTACTTATTTGTTTACGGTACATTGCTTAAAGACTTGGATAATGATATGTCTAAGTTTTTAAATGTTCATGCACGATTAGTTGGAAAAGGTTATTTTTATGGACAGCTTTTTCAAGTGTCTTGGTTTCCTGGTGCCATTGAAAGCACAAACACTTCTGAAAAGGTTTACGGTTCAATTTTTAATGTGAAGGATTTTGAGACCCTTTTTAAGGTTTTAGATGACTATGAAGGTGTTGGAGAAAATCAGCCCAAACCTAATTTATATACCAGAGAATTAGTTACTGCTTTTCTTCAAGATGGTTCTGAGCTTGAAACTTGGGTATATCTTTATAACCTGCCTACGGAACATTTAAAACAGATTATTTCTGGCGATTTTTTGAAGTTTTCTGTTGATAAGTTTTAATGGCTTCTGTGATTATCTATTGATTTTTTGGTAAGAAAATTGTAATTCCCATATTGAACGATATAGTTCGTTGAAACGGAACGATATCTTAGTCGATAAGCGTAACTAAAAAATTCCATAAATAAACCTCCCATAATCAAATTTGGGAGGTTTTTTCATTTACCGTCTAACAGCATAAGAATTAATAATATCCTTTAACTGCAATTTTAAATCCTCACCGGTATCAAACACCATTTGTTCATTACTTGGAAAGGGTAGTTGTCTGTTATTTAATAATGGTCTGTCGTCTTTGACTAATGCGCGTTTATCTCCTTTGTATCTTGCAAAAATATGTTCGAAAACAAAACCACTATCTATGGTAAAAGTATCTACAGATTGGTTGCTATGGGTATCAATATAAACTACATCGGCAATAACTTGCGCAGATTTGGTTTGTATGGTTTCATATAAACGTCCTCTTACTTTTATGATTTTTTCAAATTTAATATCGTTGCCTAAACTGTCTTTTAACACATTACCATTACGGTCTTTTTCGTATTCCCAACCATCGGCAACTTCTTTTTCTCGTAAAAACTCACGTTGGTTAATACGTTCTGGAGACACATCAATTTGCTTTAAATTAAGATGCATGGCGTAATCGTAGTTAAGATTAGGAACTTTATTAGCATGATATTCGTTCCAAAATTTATTTAAGCCATAGGTGTCAAAGTTTAATAACTCAGTTTCTAAACGTTGCGGAATTACTTGTTGTGTATCGTTATGTATAGATACTAGAATATGGTCTTTTCCGCGCTCGTGGGCTTCTGCTAGAAGGTCTCTAGTATTCTCGTAATTTGGACTAATACGTTCTAAATATGATAACTCACTATGTGCTTGTCTAATAATATGTTTATCATCAGATTCTAAAAGGTCTATGCCTTTTTCATATAAATAATCTGCGAGTTGTGTTTTAGAGCTAATAATGTCATTGCTATAATCGTTAAACGTAAACGGAATGTTTTTACCATTAACGTTTAAAGGCAAAATAGGTTTTATAGCTTCCTGTCTCGCATTTAAATCTAAATAGCGTTCGTAGATGTTTCTAAAGGTTTCAGGGTTATTGTCTTTTTTTAGGTGCGCAATGTTTTCTAAATCGCGCTCCACTACTTTGTAATAAGCATCTTGAAGCATAACTATATAATCGTAATTACGCTTTTTGTCTTTATTCTTTCTCAGCTTATCTAGTGCTGTGTTTATGGCGCGGTCGTAATTACCAGAATTAACGGCAATTTCGACTTGTTTTCTGGTGTTACAAGCTATAAGTAATAATACAAGGGGTAGGAGTAGTAATTTTTTCATAGGTTAAAAATTTTGGTTATTTGGGAAACCAATTCAATAGTGGTGCCAAAATACGAACGATACTTATTAAATACTAATAAATCCGATAAAGTGTGTAATTTTTAGTTATTTTATAAAATTAATCTTACTTTTTTTATAAAGAAACTCATTTTTTTATTGATTAGAATAGACATGTGTAGATAATATAAAAGATATGCTTTATAAATGACTTTGGCTGGGTTGCCCGCGTATTTTATGGTTTAAGCAAGTGAATATTCATGATTTTTTATAGATTCTCTGCTACGGCAAGTTTGTAACTTGTGGTATAAGAGAATAATTAATTTTTTTACACCTCCCTTATCCCGATAGTTATTGGAACCTTCTTATTAGGATGGAAACTCAAACGTATGAGTTTCCCCATTTTGGAGGGGATTAAGGGGTGGGTTATTATAAAGTTCATTAATATCTGTTTTAATCTATTATTTATTTAGCTGATTATATTGAACTCAGCTTTCAAGTACACTAAATATCTGCAGGCTTATTATTGAAAACTGCGGACTAGAACGCGCTAGGGATTGTAGCGGCATCCTTTTTTGTGCTAAACTATAAGTTTGTGTTGAAACTGATTTTAGTATATATAGAAAACACTTGATGAGATACTAAAACAAGTTCAGCACAAAAAAGATATAGCGGAAAGCCCGACCCGATAGGGGAGCGCCCAAATAACAGAAAAAACGTTTAATTTATTTCTTTTTATAAACAGGTAGTAATTTAGTAGAAACCTCGCCAAAACCAATTCTAGTGCCCTCTTTTTCGCAGTAACCTCGCATGATTACGGTATCATTATCATTGATGAATTTGCGTTCGGTGCCATCTCTCATTTTTAGTGGTTTTTCGCCTTTCCAGGTTAATTCTAACATGGAGCCATAACTATCTTCGGTAGAACCAGAAATGGTGCCACTTCCCATCATATCTCCAGAATTTACAGGGCAACCATTTACCGTATGATGTGCTAATTGCTGTGCCATATTCCAATACATATATTTAAAGTTAGATTTACTCACCACGGTTTCATTGGCGCCTTTTGGTTGTATGGATACTTCTAAATTTATATCGTAACTCTTTTTGCCTATATATTGCAAATACTCCAATTGTGGCTTAATAGGTTTCGGCCCTTCAACTTTGTAAGGCTCTAAAGCATCTAAAGTTACAATCCATGGCGAAATGGATGATGCAAAGTTTTTAGCTAAGAAAGGGCCTAAAGGTACGTATTCCCATTTTTGAATATCGCGAGCACTCCAATCATTCAGCAACACCAATCCAAAAATATATTCTTCAGCTTCTGCAATAGGAATGGGTTCTCCTAAATCGTTAGCATCAGTTGTTATAAAAGCCATTTCTAATTCAAAATCCACTAATTTACTTGGTCCAAAAATAGGTTCTGTAGCATTGTCTGGAAGTGTTTGTCCTTGCGGTCTGTGGATAGGAATTCCTGAAGGGATAATAGACGAACTTCTGCCATGATACCCCACTGGAATATGTAACCAGTTTGGCAGTAGCGCATTATCGGGGTCTCTAAACATTGTGCCAACATTGGTTGCATGCTCTATGCTTGAGTAGAAATCGGTGTAATCACCAACGTGAACTGGTAATTTCATTTCAATTTCATCTAAACGAAATAATACGATTTCTTTATGCTTGTTGTTATCTTTTAAAGTTTTGTTTTCGGCATCAAAAATTTCTGCAATTCTATTTCTAACGGCACGCCATGTTTTTCGACCATCTGCAATAAAATCATTCAAGGTGTCCTGAAGAAAGATATCATCAGTTAACGGGATGCCTTCAAAATATCCTAATTGGTGTAATGCTCCTAAGTCTATAGCGGTATCGCCAATACGCGTGCCAATGGTAATAATGTCATCGCGAGTTAAAAATACTCCAAAAGGAATGTTCTGAATTGGGAAATCGGAGTTTTTATCGACGTGTAACCACGATTTTCTATCTGGATTATTAGCTGATAATGGCATACTTATATTTGTTTAAGGGTTATCGTATTCTTATCAAACGTACATATTTTTTTTATTTTAATTGAAAAAAACATAAAAAATATGCATTAACATGAATCGTTGATAAACCGTTGAAAACTTAAAAGTAAATCTGAATTTTTTAATACTAATAACTAATCTATTTGCTATTTTTGCACATTATTTAACTAGAACACTATTTTATGCAACGCGACGAACAAATTTTTGAACTTATTGAAGCTGAAAAAGAACGCCAATTACATGGCATAGAACTTATTGCATCAGAGAATTTTGTAAGCAACCAAGTTATGGAAGCTGCAGGCTCTGTGTTAACCAATAAATATGCAGAGGGCTATCCAGGAAAGCGTTATTATGGCGGTTGCGAAGTGGTTGATGAGGTAGAACAAATAGCTATTGATAGAGCTAAAGCTTTGTTTGGAGCGGCTTATGTAAACGTGCAGCCTCACTCAGGAAGTCAGGCAAATACAGCTGTGTATCATGCGTGTTTAACACCTGGTGATAAAATTTTAGGTTTCGATTTGTCTCATGGTGGACATTTAACACATGGGTCGCCAGTAAATTTTTCTGGTAAACTTTACAACCCAGTATTTTACGGTGTAGAGCAGGAAACAGGAGTTTTAAATTATGATAAAATTCAAGAGATTGCTACAAAAGAGCAACCTAAATTAATTATTGCTGGAGCTTCTGCATATTCTCGCGATATCGATTTTAAACGCTTTAGAGTTATAGCTGATAGCGTTGGTGCAATTTTAATGGCAGATATTTCGCATCCTGCTGGATTAATTGCAAAAGGTATTTTAAACGATCCCCTTCCACACTGTCATATAGTAACCACAACCACTCACAAAACATTGAGAGGGCCAAGAGGTGGTATGATTATGATGGGGCAAGATTTTGATAATCCATTCGGCATCACATTAAAGAACGGAAACTTACGTAAAATGTCTTCTTTATTAGACTCAGCGGTTTTTCCAGGAAATCAAGGTGGACCTTTAGAGCATATTATAGCTGCTAAAGCCATTGCTTTTGGAGAAGCGTTGACGGATAATTTTTTACACTATCAATTACAAGTAAAACAGAATGCAACAACTATGGCAGATGCCTTGGTTGAAAAAGGTTATAATATTATTTCTAACGGTACAGATAACCACTGTATGTTAATTGATTTGCGTAATAAAAACCTTTCTGGTAAAGATGCAGAAAATGCACTTGTAAAGGCAGATATTACTGTAAACAAAAATATGGTGCCTTTTGATGATAAATCACCATTTGTAACTTCTGGAATTCGTTTAGGCGTTTCTGCGGTTACCACACGTGGTTTAAAAGAAGACGATATGGTTGCTATTGTTGATTTGGTTGATGAGGTTATTACAAATTTTGAGGATGAAGCCGTTTTAGAAACAGTAAAAACTAAGGTAAATGCAATGATGAAGGATAAGCCCCTTTTCGTATAAGCATTATATCAAATCAAATGTTGATTAAAAAAAGCTCTGAGGTTTTCCTTTGAGCTTTTTGTTTTTTTTTGCGTTACCACTCCCGATAGCTATCGGGAGGTCGGGCTTTATGTTGCAAGTCCTCGGTTTTCCTTTTAAAAATAGTTTTTGAGTTTTCAACTCAATTATTTTTCAAATCCGCTCGCGAAATATTAGGGTCTTTACCTTTAAAAATCCGCCAACTCCTTTTGGTGAAAATTCAACTTTTTTGGCTATCGAGTTTAGGACCAAATAAACTCCCATTTCGTTAGGTAGAATATTCGGGTCAGCTATTAATTCCGATACGCTTTTAAATCCAGCAAAACCCAATTTTTTGAGTTTTTCAATATCGTTGAATTCTATGTCTGCCGTTTTTTTTTCAAATATGTGGCAACGTATTAAATAGTAACCTTCATTACTCCAATCACGTAAATAAGTAAGGATATGGTAAGTTTTTCTACTGTTATCTAGTAAAGGTGATTAATTTTTATCATAGAGTGTTGTTTAAAATCTGATAACCACAAAGTTTTTTTTGTTCTAATTACATAACAATTTTTTTTTTGTTAAAATAATACCAATTCCGCATTGAAATGACCGCAATAAAACGCCCTTTGTTCATTTCTACATCAATATAAAAAGAAACCGTTCCCGATAGCTATCGGGATAGGGCTATGCTTTGTTTTTCTATTTCGTGTAAAGAAAAAAATCATCATTTTCTTTTACACTAATTTCAATGCAGAATTGGTATAAACAAGTAGCAGTTCAGTTTCCGGGATAACAAAAATCTCAGGCTTTAAAACCGGTGAGGTCTAAGTAACAAATAAGGTGTAAAAACGCTAAAAACAAGATGTTTATATATACTAAATTTTTGTCATGCATAGAATTTTAGTAATAATAACGGAATTAGTTTAATGTATCCGTTTTACTAACCATGCCTTAAACTCATAAAAATTTTGAGGGGCTACACCGTGTCCTACAGGAAATTCGGAATATTTGTGTTTGATATTTAGGCTACTTAAAAAAGGGGCGTTTTGTCTCGCCCAATCTATGGGGATTACTTGGTCTACACTGCCGTGGGAACAATAAAAGTCTAAGTTTGAGTAATCGCGACTTTCTATATCTTCTGGAAAAATAGCTTTGTTTACATAGCCACTTAAAGCCACAACGTTTTTAATCTTTTCAGGATATGTTAAAGCCACAGCGTAACTTAAAATAGAACCTTGGCTAAACCCTAAAAGCGAAACATTATTTTTATTAACAGGATAAGCTGCAACAGCTTCATCAATAAACTTGGCTATTAAATCACGAGATACTTTAGCCTGCTCGTTATCATTCCATTTTCCTTTTTCGGCATCAAAATTGATAGCATACCAAGCATTACCATAAGGTTGCATAGGGTAGGGAGCTCTAACAGAAATGACAAAAAGTTCTTCAGGTAACTCGGTTGCAAATGAAAATAAATCGTTTTCATCGCTGCCATAGCCATGTAGCATAATCAATAACGGTGCGTTTTCTGTTAAAGTAGATTTACGAATAACGTGATGTAAAGCGAGTGACGTATTTACCATTTAATTTCCAAGATTAGCAAATATTTTTTGATAGAATAGACCAACTAAAGGTACTGCTTGCGCTTTTCTTCCTATAGCATTTGATAATCCATAAACAAAGAGTACCGCAAAAAACAAATAAAAACTAGAGGTTACTAACCAACTATCAAAACTTCCTATAATATAACCTAAAGCCCAAAATGTAAGCCATAATCCTAAGGATTGTCTAATATGGAAACTTGCAAAAGTACTCTTGTTCTTATCTTCATTATTCATAAAATAAGCAACTATAACGCCAATGATTGTTATATAACTTATGATGGCATTTTTGCGCCCACGTTCAATATCTTGTTCATTCATAATTAAGAGTTTAAAGCAATTTTATTGTTTGAAATAATGCCATAGACTTTTCCTTTTAGAGTTTCATTTTCAAATATGGCATTTTTGGACTTTGAAACGATATCACTTTTTGAAAACGTATATTTTATGTCTGGATTAAAAAGCGTGATATTTATGGTGCTACCAACGTTTATGGGGGTGTTTTCTAAACCAAACCTAGATTTTCCTTTGGTTAAAAGGTCTATTGTTTTCTTTATAGTAAATATGGATTGAAGTGCTCCAAAAGCACTTTCCAAACCAATGGTGCCATAGTCAGCAAAGTCAAATTCTATTTTCTTTTTCTCAACATCTATGGGGTTATGGTCGGTTGTTACCATATCAATGGTGCTATCTTTTATGCCTTCAATTAAAGCATCCACATCAGTCTGGGTGCGTAATGGAGGTAGTACTTTATAGCGTGTGTTAAAGTCTGTAAGTACGTCGTCAGTAAAATACAGATTATGGATGGCCACACTACAGGTTACATCCAGTTTTTTCTTTTTTGCTTCTCTAACCAGTGCTACAGAAGTGGCGGTAGATAGAGTTGGAATATGTAATTTCCCGCCAGTGTATTCTAATAAAAATAAATCACGGGCTACTTGTAATTCTTCCGCCAAAGCAGGGATTCCTTTTAAACCAAGCGTTGTACTTGTTATGTTTTCATTCATAACCCCATGACCAGAAATTTTATTTTCTTGTGGGAAAGAGCAAACCAATCCATTAAAATTACTGGCATATTGCAGGGCAATTTTCATTAAATTAGGATTAGAAATAGGTTGCTTGTAATCGTAAAAGGCTACCGCACCTGCCGTATTCATATCGTAAAGTTCCGCCAAATGTTCACCTTTACTTCCCACAGTTAGTGCACCAATAGGTAATAAAGTAACCGCATTATTGCTTGCTCTAGAATTGATAAAAGTAATGTCTGAATTAGAATCTATTACAGGGTTAGTATTTGCATTTACAGCAACCGTTGTAAAACCTGAAGCAGCAGCTGTTTTAAGGCCGTTTTTAATGGTTTCTCGCTCTTCAAAACCAGGTTCACCAAAACTTACGCTACTATCAAACCAACCTTGCGAAATATGCAGATTATCTAATTTAATGACTTGATAATTATTGGGGTTTTTAATCGTGGTAGCAATTTTAACAATCACACCATTTTCAATTAATAAATCTTGAGTAGTATTATGAAACTCGCTTTTTGAATCTATTATGGTGGCAGATTTTATAAGTATGTTCATTTAAAGAATTTTAATATGAGCATTTCAATAATCAATAACGCTAACGCAAAAATAACAAACCATTTCCATAGCGCATTAACTTTTGTGTCACTTTTTATGGTATCGAAAATTTCGGTAATAGAATTGCTAACGATTATGTTGTTTGAATTTGAAAGATTTCTGTAAGTTAAATCACTTTCATCCCTACTATAATTGTAGCTCACATTTTTAACGGTTTCATTTTTAATATTAATTGAATATGTTGCTGCAATAGAAGGGGTTTCAGAAGTGCTTACCACAACCTTATTATTAAAATATTGTTGTTTTGGAATGATGTTTATATCATTATTCACAAGCGATAAAACAGCATCTTGCTGCAATTGGGTTTCTACAGCAAAACTGTTTTCTTTACCAATTGTGTAATAGAGCTCAGGGATTTTAAAACTTTGTTTTGCGATATTATAAAAAGTGGGTACAATTAACGGAGAATTTTTAAAACTAGAATTTTCAGTATTTAAGGCCGAAGTAAAAACAAAAGCATTTTTGCTTTGTCCCAAGAATAGTTTGCCATCTTCAAATTGTAAAACGGATGACATCATATTGGAAGTGATGCCATAAAAAGTATTGACTTTTGGATATTGAAAATTTTTAACCTGCTTTTCAAAAACCCCATTACTATAAATAGGATGTGAATAATTTATAGTGGTAATACGTTTTTCAGATGCCACTAAATCACTGAAATTAGTACTGTAATTTGCTAATAACTGATTATAGGATGCTTTATTGATGTCTTCTGAAGGGATAATAATTAACGAACCACCTTGACTGGTAAATTGATTTAAAGCAGATGTTAATGCAATGGGAATCGTTTTTAATTCATTTAAAATAATAAGGTGCTGTTTCTCAATGCTACTATAATTTAATTGACTGTTTTGTGCTGAAGTATAATTGAATTCCTTGTTCGTGTAAATACGTTTTAAAAATGAATCGTCTGTCGCATTAATGGCTAAAACGTTGGTTTTTGATGCATTATTTATGTTAAAGTATAAGCTATTGTCAAACTGTAAATTTGAATCGTCTATGGTGATTTTTCCCTTTATAATTTGGTTTGCAGGAAGCGAAAAAGTAGTTTCAGCATCTTTATCAATGACTACAGATGTTTTAGCAATAAGATTGTCATCATTATAAAGTGAAACTGGTAAGTTTTCAACAGCAACACCACTATTTCTTAAGCGTACTTTTAGCGCGATTGATGTTGCAGTAGTTTCAGAAATAAATGCGCTGTCAATGGAAATGTTATTTGTGTTTACCGGGTTTAGTTTTACAAAATGTAAGCTGGTTAACGAATCTGTTTTGGGATTAAAATCGGATTCATCTTGCTGAAAATCAGAAATAAAAACTAAATTTTTTAAGCTTCCTTTTTCATTCTTAAAAACCGTTTTGCTTTTTAAAAAAGCAGCCTCTGTAGTTAATTTGTTTGAGGAATATTCGAGCTGTAACAAATCATTTTTAATGGCTTTAATGCTCGTGTTTTTATAAATGGTATTGTTAGTGAATACTGATATGTTCTCACCTTCAGGCACATTATTAATAACATCTTGTACGGCACGTTTTAAAAGTTCACCTTGATTCCCTTTAGCCTGCATGCTAAACGAATTGTCTACATAAATTACCGTTTCTTTTTTTGCTTTAAACGTATTTGATTTTGAAGTAAACGGTTGTGCAAAAGCTAAAACAAGGGAGGTTAAAAGTAATAATCTAGTGCATAGAATTAACCACTTTTTTATGACCGAACTTTTACGGGTTTGCATGGTTGCTTCTTTTAAAAAAGCAACATTGGTAAAATCAACTTTTTGAAATTTCCGTAATTGAAATAAGTGAACAATAATGGGAATGAGCAGTAAAAATAATGCGTAAAGAAGTTCTGGGTGTTTAAACTGCATATCTTTTTTAGATTGAACAAATATAGAAAATGCAAATGAATATATAAAGATTTCTTTATTTGGATTCTAGGGCAAATGCATTCCAAATAATAAGCCACTAATTTCACAAATTAGTAAGAATAAATGAGTTTAACTCATTTAAAATTCGTGAAGCCTGCCAGCCGGCAGGCTGGTGATTATCCAAAAATTATTATCCGAATATAAAAATCTAAAGATTTTTCAAATATTAGTGAAAATTAGTGAAATTCGAGGCTAAAAATAAGAATATTGATTTCATTGTATTATTCTGATTTGGATTCTCGATTTCATGTTAATGACAATTTCAAGGGAAACCTCGATATAAAGTATCTTGAAACTCTTTTTTTGATTAACAAAAGAAAATATAATCGTCAATAGACCTCATTTTTAACGTATCCAAATAGTTTTTAATCTCTTTTTGAGCCGTTTTATTTGCTACGGTAATAATACTTTGCGGATTTTTTAGGTCTTTTAAAAAGCTAAAAGGTTTTAATGTTTTTCCATAAATGTCTCGACCGATTTTGTTAGGGTTATCACAAATCCATTCAAAATGAACATCTTTTTTGATAAGTGCTTTTGCTATGGTTTTTCCTTTATTTCCAGCACCCCAAACCACAAGGGTTTTATTCGGATTATGGTCTAATTCTAAAAAGTAATGTAATTTTAAATCTATAAAATGGTTTTCTGCATAATGTACATGTGTTCTAGAGGTGCGATGGCTATAATCTCTCCAATCATGTAAAACGGTATCGCATGGAATACATTTAAATTGGTGTTTGTAAAATCTAAAGGCTAAATCGTAATCCTCAGGATATCTTTTAGGGTTAAAGGCTTCACAAGCTATTAAATCATCGCGATGAATCATCCAACACGGCGACGGTATTACGCATTCTTTATAAATTTCAGAATAATTAATTCCAGTTTTAGTTAAGTTGTTCAACCAAACCTCATAACTTTTATAACCTGCTTTTATGCCTTCCTCAGAAAAATAATGAACCAAACCAATAGCTACATGCCGATTTCCGTATTCTAATAAATTAGCGACTAAAACATCTAACTTGTTTGGACGCATCAAATCATCACTGTCCATTCTTGTAATAAATTCACCTTCACTTTTTGAAAAAGCCAATTGTAAGGCATCAATAATACCACTACCAGAATTTTTTATGAGTTTTATTCTGTTATCGTTTTCGGCAAATTGCTTTACAATATTATAACTATTATCTGCTGAAGCGTCATCAACTATAAGCAACTCCCAATTTGTGTAGGTCTGATTTAGTATAGACTGCAAACAATCACCTATAAATTGGGCGGTGTTTTTAAAAGGAATTAATATACTTACCAATGGCTTCTGCATCTTGCGAATTTAACAAAACCTTAAGAACAAAACATGTAACATAATAGTAATTTCGACGTCATTTAAAAAGATATAAAATAAAGACTTATATGAATACAAGAATTCTTTCCGCATTATTGATGGTTGGTGTTTTGCTGGCTAGTTGTAATCCAACAAAAAATGCCACAAATGATTTAGCGACAAGCTTACCTATTGAAACTTCAATAGATTTTGCAAATATCAATAACGACAGAGCACCAGTAACCATTAATCCGGGGCGTTTTACTGTTAAAACCGTAACTTACAGATTGCCAAGAGTAATTCCAGGTACCTATTCTGTGAGCGATTTTGGAAAGTATGTTGATGATTTTAAAGCCATTGATTACAAGGGCAATGAAATGGAAGTTAGTAAGGTAGATATCAATTCGTGGACCATTACTAATGCAAAACAGCTTGATAAGATTACTTATTTAGTTAATGATACTTTCGATATTGAAATTATTGGTGGAATTGGACAAGACGAACCTTTTTCGCCAGGGGGCACAAATATCGAGCCTAATAACTATGTATTGAATTTGCATGGGTTTATTGGGTATTTTGATTCCCTTAAAAACAATCAATACAAATTGGATGTTACCGCTCCAGCTGATTTTGTACGTACATCTGCTCTGCAAAAAATGAGTTCGAAAACGAGTGAAGATGGTAAAAACATTACCGCAAGTTATTTTGCTCCAAGATATTTTGATATTACAGATAATCCTATGATGTACGGAAATTTAGATGTTGAAGAGTTTCATGTTGGCGATATCAAAATTGTTTTAAGCGTGTATTCACCAAATAAAGTACATACCGCTGCATCACTTAAGGAAACCATTTTTAAAATGATGCAGGCACAGAAACAGTTTTTGGGCGATATAAATGCAACACCGCGCTATGATATTTATCTGTATTTATCTGATGGAAAAGAAGAGTCTCCAAAAGGTTTTGGTGCTTTAGAGCATCATACATCTACGGTTGTTGTTTTACAAGAAGCTATGGACGAAGCCGCTTTAGCATCAAGTATGATTGATGTCGTGTCCCATGAGTTTTTCCACATTGTTACACCATTGAGTGTACATTCTGAAGACATACATTACTTCGATTATAACAACCCAACGTTCTCAAAGCATTTATGGATGTATGAAGGTGTTACTGAATATTTCGCATCCTTATTTCAATTAAATCAAGGGTTGGTTGAAGAAGCCGAGTTCTTCAATAAAATTATGAGTAAAATAGAGCGCTCAAAGAGTTTAAATGATGCCATGAGTTTTACTATAATGAGCGAAAATGTTTTAAAACCACCTTACAAAGACCAGTATTTAAACGTTTACCAAAAAGGTGCGTTAATAGGGATGTGTATAGATATTTTAATGCGAGAAGAAAGTAACGGTAACAGAGGTATTCTGTCTTTAATGAAGGAGCTTTCGAATAAATACGGAAAAAACAAACCCTTTGAAGATGATAAACTGATAGACGAAATTGTGTCGATGACCTACCCATCATTAGCAGACTTTTTCAATACACACGTTATAGGGGATATTCCAATAAATTATAATGATTTTTTTGCAAAAGTAGGTTTAGAAATAGCCGAAGGCGAAATAGAAACCAACTATATATTAATGAATGGTGTTCCTATCGTTAGCGGCGACGGACAAAAAGGAACCATCTTTTTTACAGAAGCTGTTTTAGAAAATAGCTTTTGGGCAGAACAAGGGGCACAACCTAATGATGTTATTAAAACCATTGATGGAACAAATGTATCCATACAAAATGCTAACCAAGTTTTACAACAAGTGTTTCACTGGAAATCTGGAAAAGATGTTGAAGTGATACTTGAAAGAGATGGAGAGGAAATCATTATAAAAACAGCCACTACTAAAACCTACACCACAGGTAAGGGTATTTTTGAAAAAGCAGATACTACAGATGCTCAAAAAGCATTGCGTAAGGCTTGGTTAAAAGGCTAATTCTATTTTCAAGTTACGATTTAAGATTAACGATTGATGAATTATAGGTTTATCAATCGTTTTTTTTATGGCGCTATATCTTTCTAAAACGTCATTGCGAGGACGAAGAACGTGGCAATCTGTTGATTTTTAGTTCTATTAAATTTAATTTATCACAATTTTTTTAAAAAAGAATGCCGCTTCATTCCCTGCTTGCTGGCAGGCGGTCCTAACGCAACTCAGAACCCTTCAAAAACGCCTAAGCCAAATAATGCAAAATCGTATTTCACAGGGTCGTTTTTGTCTAGTTTTCTTAAATTGGTATCGAGTTCAAATAAAGCTTTGCCGTCGTTTTGTTTACGTGTTAATAGCCCTAATTTTCTAGCCACATTACCAGAATGGACATCAAGCGGGCAAGATAGTTGACTAGGTGATAGGCTTTTCCAAATACCAAAATCCACACCTGCTTTATCATTTCGGATCATCCAACGTAAAAACATATTAATCCGTTTTGCAGCCGAATTTTTTAATGGATCACTCACGTGTTTTTGAGTTCTTGGTAAATGTTCAATTTCAAAAAAAGTGGTTTTAAAGTTTGAAATAGATTTTTGAAGTGAGTCTTTTTTAGCATGTTTTGAAAATGCGGATTCTAAGCCACCATGATTTTTGTAAATATGTTGAAGCGAATTTATAAACTGTATAAAATCTTTGCCATTAAAAGTGCGATGTACAAAAGGCAGTAGCTTTTCTAGATCGGTTTCTTCATGATTCATAACAAAATCAAAAGGCGCGTTTTCAAGTAACAGTATCATCCGCTTTGCATTATTAATAATACTTTTTCGGTTTCCCCAAGCAATGGTTGCAGTTAAAAAACCAGCAATTTCAATGTCTTCTTTCTTAGTAAATAGATGCGGGATTTGAATAGGGTCGCTTTCAATAAACTTAAAGTTGTTGTATTGTACAACTTTAGAGTCAAGAAATTCTTTTAGGTCTTTTTTAGTCAACCTTTTTGATATTTGTTTCATGGTTAACAAAAATATTGTAATTAGTTGAATTTAAGCACGTCTTAATCCTTGAACTTATATTAATCTTATCATTACTTCAGTAATTTCTAGAATCCTCACTATAGGGAAAAATAAGAAGCTAAGATTATTAATAAAATACTAAATTCGTTTATTATTTATTAAAATGAATCACCAAAAATATATTTTACCCATTATTGTTTTTTCACAGTTTTGTTGCACATCATTATGGTTTGCTGGAAATGCAGTTATGAAAGATTTAATAAGTAATTTTAATTTAAGTACATCTGCTCTTGGAGATTTAACATCTGCTGTTCAGTTTGGATTTATTTTTGGAACATTTATTTTTGCTCTTTTAACGATAACCGATCGATTTTCTCCATCAAAAGTGTTCTTTTTTAGTGCCGTAACCGCTGCAATTTTTAACCTTATAATGGCTATTGGGGTTCATTGTATTTCCAGCTTAATATTAATTAGGTTTTTAACGGGTTTTTTCTTGGCAGGTATCTATCCTGTAGGTATGAAAATCGCTTCCGATTATTATGAATCTGGCTTAGGGAAGTCACTTGGGTTTCTAGTAGGGGCATTAGTGTTAGGGACAGGGTTTCCTCATTTATTAAAAGGTTTTGGCACGGTATTCCCCTGGAAAATAGTTATTGGTATGACTTCAGCTTGTGCTATTTTAGGAGGTGCTCTTATGTTGGTTTTTGTACCAAATGGTCCTTACAGAAAACTTGCTTCAAAATTGGATTTTTCAATACTTTATAAAGTTTTTAAGCAACGTGGTTTTAGGCAGGCGGCTTTTGGTTATTTTGGCCATATGTGGGAGTTATATGCGTTTTGGGCGTTTGTCCCTATAGTATTGGCAACTTATGCAAAAACACACGTTAATGTAAATTATAATATACCTGTATTAAGCTTTATAATTATAAGTTCTGGAAGTTTTTCTTGTGTAGTTTCAGGGTATTTATCTCAAATATATGGAGCTAAACGAATAGCAACTATAGCCTTAGCATTATCGTGTGCATGCTGTTTGGTATCACCACTATTCTTTGTAACAAATTCTGAAGTGCTTTTTATAGGTTTTCTTGTCTTTTGGGGTATGGTTGTTATAGCGGATTCGCCTTTGCTTTCATCTCTTGTGGCACAAAATGTAGTTTCGGAAAATAGAGGTACAGCACTTACTATTGTAAATTCAATAGGTTTTGCAATTACCATTATTAGTATTCAACTTATAAATGTTTTATTGGATATTGTTAACCCTAAGAACCTTTTGATTTTACTAAGTTTTGGCCCGATTCTTGGGCTTTTTGCTTTATACAGAGGAGGAAAAAAGATTAGTTTGTAATTTTACCATCAACCATAGTTAATTTTCTATCTGCCATATCAGCCAATTCCTGATTGTGAGTTACAATTACAAAAGTTTGTCCAAATTGATCACGAAGTTTGAAAAACAGGTTGTGCAAATTTTCAGCAGATTCACTGTCTAAATTACCAGAAGGTTCATCGGCAAAAATTAAATCAGGATTATTAATTAAAGCACGTGCAACAGCAACACGTTGTTGTTCGCCACCAGAAAGTTCATTCGGTTTATGGTCGTAACGATGCGATAACCCTAAGAAATCCAGCAGTTCCTTAGCGCGTTTTTCGGCTTCAGTCTTTTTTGTGCCTTTTATAAAAGCTGGTAAGCATATGTTTTCTAAAGCTGTAAATTCAGGTAGTAATTGATGAAACTGAAATATAAAACCAATATGTTCATTCCTGAATTTGGCTAAAGCCTTATCATTAAGCGAATTGATTTTAGTGTCGTTTATGTTTAACTCATAATCTTCATTCGAAGATGCTTTGTCTAAGGTTCCTAATATTTGCAATAAGGTAGTTTTTCCAGCACCAGAAGCCCCAACTATGGATACGATTTCACCTTTTTTAATATGAATGTCTACGCCCTTTAAAACCTGTAAATCGCCGTAATATTTATGAATGTTTTTTGCTTGAATCATCTATAAAAAAATAATAGTCGTGAAATTACTACTTTAACCTGTTATGTACAATTAAGATTGCTTTTTATTCAGGGCAAACTCATACGTTTATTTGAAAGTCATTTTTGCCACGAATGCACGAATTAAACTGAGAATAGGGCTAAAAATAATTATCTCGAATAAAAAATCTATAGATTTTTTTTAAATTAGTGTAGATTCTTTTTGTGTAAACTCATAATGAAGAAAAAATTAGTGTATTCGTGGGGTTTTTCATAAAGTATGATTTTGCCTTAGCTTTTTATTGTTAAGTCCGTTTTAAGCTTTATATTTATTAAAAAAAAGCTATGCCATATAAGAGTTTTGAGGAGTATAACATGAAAGTCACAGACGATGTTAAAAACAGATACGAAAGTATTATTAAAGATTTAGGAGAAGATACCCAACGAGAAGGTCTTGTAAAAACTCCAGAACGAGCTGCAAAAGCCATGCAGTTTTTAACACAAGGGTATGACCAAGATCCGGTTGAAATTCTTAAGACAGCCATGTTTAAAGAATCTTATAACGAAATGGTTATTGTAAAGGATATCGAGCTCTATTCGCTTTGCGAACACCATATTTTACCATTTTTCGGTAAAGCACATATCGCTTATATTCCTGATGGTCAAATTGTTGGATTGAGTAAATTACCTAGAATTGTAGATGTTTTTGCAAGACGACTTCAAGTTCAAGAACGTTTAACGGAACAAATTTTAGATTGCATTAACGACACTTTAAAACCTCAAGGCGTAGCTGTGGTTATTGAAGCCTCTCACATGTGTATGATGATGCGAGGCGTACAAAAACAAAATTCTATTACGACAACTTCTGGATTTAGAGGGCAGTTTGAAAAAATTGAAACTAGAAATGAGTTTTTAAAGTTAATAGGTAAGTGATACTAAATAAACTTCAAAATTCATTTGGTGTCATTTGGTATTTTTCTTGATTCTATAAAGGGGATAGATTTCCTCCCGATAGCTATCGGAATTAGTGGAAACCAAAAAACTTCTTTTAATGAATAAATACATAAAATTAGTACTCGGCATTGCTTTAGATGCTGTAGGATATGTGTCTTTTTTTATTCCTGGTATTGGCGAGTTTACCGATATTGTTTGGGCACCAGTATCGGGTTGGCTAATGACAAAACTTTATAAAGGAAAACCTGGAAAAATTGCAGGTGTTGTAACCTTTATAGAAGAAGCTCTACCTGGATTTGATGTGATACCAACATTTACTTTAATGTGGATTTACACTCATGTTTTTAAGAAGGATTGATGTTTGTATGAATACAATTTGAAAAACAAGTAACTGCTCCACTAAAAATATATCAATTTAAACAAAAATTAGTTTTTTCTTAAAAAAGTACTAACTTCAATAGCAACATCTTCCCAAGTTTTGCTAACGCCATCGGCACCTTTATGCAAATCAAAACATACTTTGTTTAATGCTGCTAATGCATCTAAAGCATCCCAATCTTTAAGATTCATTGTGCCAGTCATGGTAACCCGTCTTTCGTCTGTTATGTTTATATCTAGCGGTAAATTATGAGTAACGCCATTCATGGTAATAGAGGCAGTACATTTGTTATCAACATAACTAATAGAGCCTTTTAAAAATTCAGTATTTAGCATACTCCCGAAAAAGGAGTTTTTTATTTTTGCATCTCGTGTATTGGTCGCGTCATTCGTAAATAAACTACTAATTGGAATAGAAAAATTCAAATTGTTTAAAGCTTCCTGTGGTGATATTCCAGATTTAGTTTCAAAATTTACAGTAGTAAATTCACCACCAACTCCTTTTTTTTCAGTAGTTTTATATGCAGTCCATTTTACAGATGTTGCTTCGGGTTTTACAACAAAATTTTCTTTGGCTGCTATTTTAATATTTGAATCTGTTTTAGCCTCTTTTTTTTCATTTTTACAAGATATTGTACTTATGGCTAAGGCAAATAATAAGAAGCTTATTTTTTTCATTTTTCTTGAATTTTATTTATGCGAAAGTTAAGATATTAATAAATGGATTGCAAGAGTTAGTATGACATAAATCATGTTTTTTGAAAATGAACAGTTATACTTTTGAGCTTTAATAGTTGGGTATGTTAAAATCATTAGTCAATAAATATAATATTGCGGGTCCTCGTTATACGAGTTATCCAACGGTTCCGTATTGGAATCAAGAATCATTTTCTCTAAAAAAATGGAAGTCTTCTTTGGTGCAATCCTTTAAAGAAAGTAATTCAAAAGAAGGCATTAGTCTTTATATTCATTTGCCGTTTTGCGAAAGCCTCTGTACATTTTGTGGATGCAATAAACGTATTACCAAACAGCATAATGTAGAATCGCCCTACATAAATGCCGTGTTAAAAGAATGGAACTTGTATTTAGAATTGTTTGATGAAAAACCTATTATTAAGGAATTGCATCTTGGTGGAGGAACCCCAACTTTTTTTAGTCCAGAAAATTTAAAACACCTAATTAATGAAATTTTTAGGCATGCAGAACGTGCTGAAAATTACGAATTTAGTTTTGAAGGACATCCAAATAACACGACTCGTGAGCACTTGCAAGCCCTGTATGATGTAGGTTTTAGACGCGTAAGCTACGGAGTTCAAGATTATAATGAAACCGTGCAAAAAGCGATTCATAGAATTCAGCCTTTTGAGAATGTAAAACGCGCTACGGAGTTAGCTAGAGAAATAGGATATACTTCGGTAGGCCACGATATTATTTTTGGTTTACCATTCCAAACCTTAAAACACGTAGAAGAAACTATTTTAAAAACTAAAGCATTACTGCCCGATAGATTAGCGTTTTACAGTTACGCACACGTGCCTTGGATAAAAGGAAACGGGCAACGCGGATTCAGTGATTCCGATTTGCCATCGGCAGAATTAAAAAGAAATCAGTATGAATTAGGAAAACGATTACTTGCCGAAGTTGGATATGAAGAGATCGGTATGGATCATTTTGCGCTCACTACAGATTCACTTTACCAATCTATGGAACAAGGCAATCTACACAGGAATTTTATGGGTTACACCGCTTCAAAAACTCAAGCCATGATAGGTCTTGGAGTGTCTTCCATCAGTGATAGTTGGTACGGATTTGCTCAAAATGTAAAAGATATTGAGAGCTACTATAACCTGTTAAACGATAATGTTATACCAGTGTACAGAGGGCATATTTTAAATCAAGAAGATTTAGTTGTCAGAAGACATATATTAAATTTAATGTGTAAATTTAAAACATCTTGGGAGCAGGGTTCTCTTTATTTTGATGCGTTGCCAGATACTTTAATTCGATTGAAAGAAATGGAAAAGGACGGATTAGTTGAAGTCCGTTCTAATGCCATTAAAGTTACAGCAAAAGGACAACCATTTGTTAGAAATATATGTATGGCGTTTGATGTGCTGCTACAAAGAAAACAACCAGATACCCAGTTGTTTTCTATGACTGTTTAGTTGAAGGTTATTTTCTTCAATATGCCAATTTAATTCACATCCTGAGCTAGTTTCGGGGTCTTAAAAAAAACGAAATCATGAAAAAAATTATCGTACCCATAGATTTTTCTGAACACTCTGAATATGCATTAAAAACAGCCGCAAAACTTGCTAAAAAGTATGATGCTGAGTTGTTGGTGTTGCACATGTTAGAGATGTCTGAAATTATGTTGTCTGCATCAGATGGGCTTCAAAATCAGAAAACAGCGTTTTTTCTTCAACTGGCTCAACAGAAATTTGAAGATTTTTTAAAAAAGGATTATTTAAATGATATCAAAGTAACACCAATTATTAAGCATTTTAAAGTGTTTAGCGAGGTTAATGATGTCGCGCTTAAGCACGATGCAGATTTAATAGTCATGGGGTCTCAAGGCACAAGTGGTATTGCGGAATTTTTTGTTGGATCTAATACCGAGCGTGTGGTGCGTCATTCAAAAATTCCCGTATTAGTTGTAAAGAATGATGTGCAAGATGTCAGTTTTGATGTGGTTGCTTTTGCTTGCAATTTCTCAGAGGATGCAATAAAGCCTTATTTGGATGCAAAGAAAATGTTCGATAAAACAGGAACCAAACTCTATTTAGTGCATGTTAATTTGCCCAATGATAAATTTAAGAGTTCTTTAGAAATTGAAAAACGTGTTGTTAACTTTTTTTCAAAAGCAGAAGGTAATTTAGATAAAATGAAAGATGTTCATTACGTATCTGATTATACGGTTGAAGAGGGGGTTTTAAACTGCGCAAATAAAATTGGAGCAGATTTAATAATTGTCCCCACACATGGCAGAAAAGGATTGGCGCATTTCTTTGAAGGCAGCATAGGTGAAGATGTGGCAAATCATTCCACATTACCAGTTATGACGTTTAAGATTTAAAATAACAAAATAATTCCTCCCATTTTTTAAGGGAGGTGCCTTTAGGCGGAGAGGTAACTCTTAATTATTTAGAATTTAATTACAAGTCAATATTTTTGGGCTGCTGCCTGCCCGCCTAACGCAGGTGTTTGCTAGTTTATGTTTTTAAATTGAAAGTTGTTTTTGTTTTTGGAGAGGTTAGTTTAATGTGTTAGGTTATGGTTTCGTTGTATGAAAATCCCCGAGGATTTTCCGCCGTAACCCAAAGACAGTAAACATGCAAGGGATTTCCGAGATGAAAGACGGAAGCAATGAGCTATAGCGGTTGTTGGCATTTCGTTTTTGTTAAAGGAAAAAATATTAATCTGGTAAAGTTCTACCCGAAATTTCCACTTTTCCATTATTAATAGTTGAATCGGGAGTATTATTCCCAAGTGTATCAGTTTCTGATTGGGAATCTCCTCCTTCTGGCAACCAAACAGCAGTAATACTTAATGAGCCTTGATAAGGAATGTCTCCATATGCTGCTGCTTCTAATCCAAGACCTGCTCTAACTTTAAGGTTTATGATCCAAGGTGAAGTAACATTGGTTAGTTCAATAAGGTCCCCTTGACTATTTCTATAGTCTACCTTGTTAATGGTTGCTCCATTTGATGCAATTACCGTATATGTAATATCATACATGGTTCTAGCTGGTTTGTCATCTTTTGAGCATGAAACTAAAATTGCAATTGCTGTAATAAATAATAGTTTTTTCATTATCTGTAATATTAAATTATTCCTACTCTTAAGGTTTTTCTGAACCCACCTTATTTAGTGCATTCAAATGAATGCCAACAGACGTTAAACGAAGATAGCCGAAATTTTTTACAAAGTCAAGTTAGCTGAATAATATCTAATTAGATTTCAACTTCAAATCTTAATTCACCTGAGCTTCAGAAAGCGCCAACACATTAAACAAGCTGGCTTTAGTTTTAAAGAAATTATTCTCAATGTCTATAGCTTTTAGTTTCGCGTCAATTAGTTTTGATTCCCGAGAATTTACTAAAAACAATGAGCTTTCTCCTAAAAAGAATTTGCGTTCTTCCGCAGATAGCATTTTTGAATAATCATTTACTATCGTATCTGTAAAATCGTTTTGTAAGATGTATGAGTCCAATTCCTGATTAATCGCATCAATCTTGTTTTTTAAACTAACTCTAGTATTTTGAATGTCGAACTTAGTGTTCTGAAGTTTTATTTTTGCTAATTTCAAATCGCCACGTTCTTTTCTTAAAAACAAAGGAAAACTAATGTTAACACCACTTTTATAAGCCGATGTACTAAATGAACGCGCCACTTCTGGAGTTTGAGATAAAAAATTGTACTGCAAATCTATTTGAGGCAATAAGTTATTTAGCTTTAATCGTTTTTCAATACTTAAACTTTTAAACTTATAATCTAAAGATTGCAATTTTGGGTGACTTTCAATATCAAAACTCTCCATGTCCAATCCTGATGTGTTTAGGGTTAAATCAATACTGTTAAAGGTCAGTACATCTGGAATCATACCATTTTTAATTTCAATAGGTGTGTTGTCATTCAGCCATAAATAGTTGGATAATTCTAATGACGATTTAACAAATTTGATTCTTGATTTTTCTAAATTAAGTCTTCTGTTATTCAGCGCAATTCTAGCTTCTAAAGTATCAATGGCGGGTTTGTCTCCTACTTCAAAACTCTTTTTAATGCCATTAAAACGCATTTCTGCATTCGTTAAGAAATCTTCGTAAACCCGTTTTTCATTATAGGTTTTTAACCAATTAAAATAGGTGATCGTGGCATCGAATAAAATACTGTTAACCAATAATTGTCTATCTGCTTGGGCTTGTTTTACATACAATCTTGACTGCCTTAACATTGCCATTCTACTGTTAGTAAGTAAGCCTCTGGCAACGGGAACAGAAACACCTGCACTGTATAGACCATCTTCTGGAACAAAAGCTTGTGGGTTTAAAAAATCCCCTGTGTTTTCTTCAAAATTTCCTTTTAATTCCACACCAAACCAAGTTGGGATTTTAAAGGAAGCATTTAGCCTGTCGTAATATTCCGTGTTTTTAAATGTCTTTCTATCGTAATCTACTTCCAGTTTTGGGTCAAAAGCGCCACGAGCTTTCATTAGTTTTGCTTCACTTTCATTAATCATCAAATTGGCTTGCTTAACAATAGGGTGAAACGACTTAACATAGCCTAAATATTCAGATAGCGATATGACCGAAGTACTATCTTGAGCCGAAACTAGATTGCTAAAGCATAATAAAATACTTAATATGAATGCTCTCATTTTTTATCTTTTTTAGATCCAGATTTTATACCATCAGGTTGATAATAGTTAGGAGGGAAGCTGTTAATTTGACGCCACAATTCAAACCAAATAGGCACATCTTCTAATAAGGCTATAGTTCTTGCCCCAGAACCTACTCGTATAGCTTCTGGCCATTCGTGGTCTGTTTCATCTGGTGCTAGTAGTACTCTGTATTTGCCGTTGCTACTTATAAAACGTTCAATAGCAACAACTTTTGCACCATAAGTTCCATAAGATACATTTGGCCATCCGCTAAATACTATGGCAGGCCATCCGTCAAATTGAACACGTACTTTTTCGCCTTTATGAAGTAAGGGTAAGTCTATTGGTTTAACAAAAGTTTCAACTGCTAAATCGTATTTTGAAGGCATTATGCCAACTAATTCTGAGCCTTCTTTAAAGGTTACACCAATACCGCCAGTAAGCACTTTGTTTATGAATCCATTTTGTGGCGCAGTTACATACAATAGGCTATTACGCTTTTTGTAATTACTATAGGCGTTTTCAAGTTTTGTAACTTGAGCTTGGGTGTCAAAACCACTAGATTGTGCGGTAAACATATCGCTTTGCGCTTTTGAAATTTTATCAGTAAAAGCAGCATTTGTTCTTGATAATTCTAACCTCGCATTAATTACATCATTTTGACTCATGAGATATTTGTTTTCTTGCGAAATAAATTTAGCCTGAGTTTCTTGAAGTTTTAAGCGTTTTTCTTCAACATCTTTTAAGGCTTTTAAACCTTCTTCTTGTAACGTTTGAATACGATTAAACTGTGTTTCTGCAATTTTTAAATTAGTTTTAGAGGCTTCCAAATCAATGCTATCACTTTTTACTTTAAGCTGCGATTGCATCAATTTGTTTTTAGTTTGCTCCATCTTCAATTTTTGCTCGTTTCGTAATGCTGAAATTTGTCTATTTAAAGCATCAACTTTTCCGCCATAAGCTGTTACAGATGATGATTTGGCCTGTATTTGGTCATTGGTTCTTTCCATCAGCCTATCATCAAAATAATCACTTTTCACTTCAGAAATCCTTAAAATGGTATCGCCTTTTTTTACTTCATCACCTTCTTGTACAAACCACTCTTCAATGCGTCCAGGTATTTGAGATTGAATATGTTGCGGACGCTGATTAGGTTTTAAAGTCGTAACAATGCCTTGACCTGTTATGTTCTGAGTCCAAGGTAAAAACATTACTATTAAAAGAATAATAGCCGCTGCTAACAAAAATCTATTAAAGTATTTGTAATACTTAATATTCATGATATTCTTTCCAGACTTATATTCGGCTAAGTCTATTTTTTTGTTCAACTGGTTATGTGATATATTGAGCATGACTTAGTTGTTTTTAGATTTGATTTGACCTTTTTCTAAGGTGATGATTTCGTTGCATTTATCTTTCCAAACAGAACTAAAACTAACTACAACGAGTGCCCAAGGCCTATCTTGATGGGATAAATAATCTACAATAGCTTTTGTTTCCGCTCTATTAAACCTATCTAAAGCATCTTCAAGGATTAATACTTTTGGTGTTTTTAGAATTGCGCGAGCCAAAACAATTTTTTTTGATAATGAGTAAGACATTTGTCTGCCGTCTGGATAAAGCACCGTGTTTAGACCATCTGATTGTTCCTTTATAAAAGATTTAAGCCCAACAATGTCAAGAACTTCATGAATTTTTTCATCTGCAATATTAGCATTTCCAAAGGTTAAATTGTCTCTAATAGAACCTTCGAAAGGGTTTTCATCCGATAAGGAAAGTCCTAATTGCGATCTGTAAAAGTTTAAGTGTAAACTATTAATAGACATATCATTTATATACACATGACCGCCTGTAGGTTGTATAACTCCAGCGATTAATCGAAGTAAAGTAGATTTTCCCGAACCGCTTTCACCATTAATTAAAATTCTACTTTTTGAGTTTATTTTTAATGAAATGTTATTTAGAATATGTTTATCTCTATTGTCAACTTCATATGAAACATGTTCCAATTCAATATTAATACCTTTACTGAATTGAGGTGTCTCTCCACCTTGATTTTCTAATTCTTTGTCAACAATTTGACCTATTTTTTCTAAGGACGTCAAAGTGTCGTAAAATGATTCTAACCCTAAGATTAGTTTTTCTACTGAAGCGATTACCAAAAGAATAATGATTTCTGCTGCAACAAACTGCCCGATATTCATTTCTTGGTTTAAAACAAGAGCGCCTCCAATCAACAGTAAACTTGCAGTAACAATAACTTTAAAGCTTATCATTTGAATGAATTGAAGCATGATAACCTTAAAATGACTTTCTCTTGCTTTTAAATAATCATTTACTAAATCATCATTCTTATTTATACCTAAGTTTGTGCTTCCAGACAATTTAAAGCTAATTACAGAACGCGCAATTTCTTGAATCCAGTGGGCGACTTTGTATTTGTTTTTGGATTCTTTTAAACTGGTTTCTAATCCTTTTTTTGCGGTGAATTTGAATACTACAAATATGAGAACAAGTAGTAAAAGTCCAAAGACTATAAAGAAAGGATGGTAAAATGACAGCAGTATTAAAGCAAATAAAATTTGTAAAACAGCTGTTGGCACATCAATTAGAATTTTTGACAAACTCTTTTGAATTGTTAGTGTGTCAAAAAAGCGATTTGCCAATTCTGGTGGGTAATAATTACGCAACTCAGACATTTTTATTTTTGGAAATCGATACGCCAACTCAAAAGAAGACCTTGTAAATATGCGTTGTTGTATGGTTTCAATAATTCTTAATTGCATGAGTTGTAAAGCGCCAGAAAAAGCCACGCCAAGCGTTACTATAATGACCAGGACGACCCATGATGTTGATATTTGCGCACCTTGAATTAAATTGATGATAGCTTGGATTCCTAATGGTAGTGATAAGGCGACAATACCAGCAAAAATAGCGTAGTAAAAAATTTGTAGTATATCCCTTTTTTCCAACTGAAGTAAGCCTACTAAACGTTGCCAAGGGGTCATTTGATTGTTTTCCATAGTTAGGATTTCAAAGTGTTAAGTACTAAGTTTTTCATAAAATTTGTTGGGGAAACCCCATCGTTACAATCTGTAATTGATTTAAAATGGTCTTTTAAAAAGTGCTGATGTAAACTACCTTCAATAATAGTACTTGCGAGACTTGATGGGAATTTGTAATCAGGTTTTGTACCAATAATCATATCGCGTAAACGATGTACAATGCGCTTGTATATTACAAAATAGCCCTCTTTATTTTCTTGGTCAACCTCTTTAGTTAAAAACGATTTTGAATTTTCATTAACCATAATTTTATTTAGAATGGTCTCATTAATATGGGAGAATTTTGAATCTTTTTTTATGGCTCTAGTAACAATTTCAATAGCCTTTTCAAGTTTGTCAGATGGATTTAAACTATGTGTTTCAAACACCAATTGATACTCAATCCATGCCCAATACCATGACGATAAATACAGAAGTAGTTTGTGTTTGCTTTCAAAATAACGATAAATAGAGCTCTCGTTAGAGCCTATTAATTTCCCAAGTTTTTTAAAGGTAAAGCTGTCAAAGCCAATCTCGTCAATTAAGATGATACTATGTTCCACAATACGCTTACCAAGATCAGAAGACTCTGGGTCTTTTACATAGATTTTCTCAGGAACTGCAATCTTTAAGTTTGAAAGTAATGAATCCATAATTAGTAAATTTAAGCGCAAATATAATAGTAATACTATTATTATAGTAACCAAAGCTATTATTTTTATTGATGTATAATTGATAAATACTATGAGTTAGTGTAGTTTTTGAGTTAAACATCTATAAGTAAGGTGGTTTTGTGTATTTTGAATATCTTCTAGAGGGGATTGTAGATGTCCGCAGTGATGAGAACATTCCTAAAGTAACCTCAAGGGAACCCCCAAAAAACCAAAATGTATCTTTTAATGACAATCCACCCCGCCAGAGACCACGTCGTAAACGGGAGCAGGAGAGAGGTAAGGAATACCTAAACCTAAACCGCGTAGAATAAATAAAGCACCAATAATAATAACAAAAACAGGAATAGCTTTTTGAATTTTATGTCTTGCTGAACCTTTTAAAAAGTGACTAAAATAAATTGCCGTCGTCATTAAAGGAATAGTTCCAATGCCAAAAATAGCCATATATAAGCTACCGTTAATTGCATTTCCTCCAGCAATAGCTGCAAATAATGCCATATATACTAAGCCACAAGGTAAGAATCCATTTAAAAAACCAATGGTTATAAAGGTATCCAATGTTTTTTTCTTCATAGCACTGCCCAAGGCAGATTTAACTTTGGAAATAAGCCTATAAATAGGTTTCGAGAAATTGTATTTATTAAAGGTTTTTTGAGGAATGATAACTGCAAGAATCATTAAAACACCTATAATAATAGATAGCTGTTGCTGAAATCCAAAAATGTAAAGGCGTTGCCCGATAAGTCCAAAAATGAGTCCAATAGTACTATAAGCTAACAACCTGCCAAAATGATAGATAGCAATTTGTGACACTTTTTTAAACCCATTTGTTCGGTCTACTGGTAGCATAAACGCTATTGGCCCACACATACCTACGCAGTGGAAACTTCCAAGCAATCCCAGTATAAATGCCGAAAAAAGCATACTAATATGTTATAGATTCTTTAAATAAATAATTATTTCCGTTATATTGCCAATCTACTATAATGTTCCAACGACCATCTACCAAACGATTGTCAGGTATGAGCAAATTAGATTTAGACAATGAAATGATAGTTTCAAAGTCTAACTGTTTGTTAGATGGTCTATATAGGAACACTTTTCCAGTAATTTTTTTGTAATCTATAGTTTCAGGGAACACAATTTTTAAGCCTTCACTAGTTCTTAAATAGCTAATATTTTCCTCTAGCTCTTTTGATTTTTCAAGTTTATTAATATCATTTTGATATAGTAATTCGGCACCATAATAATCCTCAGTAACTAATTCGTGTTCAAAGTTATCGTCCACAAGCATCGTTATGATAAAGTACAAAATAAAGGCGATAAAGCCAATAAAAGCAAGTACAATTCCGGTTCCCCAATTAAATTTCATGATTCAATATTTTGTCATTCTGAGTTCATTTCAGAATCTCATAATTCTTTTTTATGGCATTTCCCTTCGTACCTCGGGTCGGGCTTTCACTACTCGCTCCCTTCGAGGAGCTCAAACATACCGTTCAATCCCTAATGCACCCATCCGCCAAAGTCACTTCCAACTTCTGTCTTCGTGCTTCTGTCTTATTTAAAACTCCTAGGCCCTAAAAAATTTGCCGTTGTTGTTTCAATTAGCTTGTCACCCGAGTAAACACCAATCTTTATTTTATTTCTATCTCCAGTTAAAGCCGAATTATTGATCTCTATAAATAAGGTGCCTTGAGCAATGCCTTGATTGGGCACTATAAAACTGTCGTGTGTGGATACCACTTTTAATTTGCCTTTATGCGACATCAATTTAAAACTCACATCCTCAATATCTTTGGATGTTTTATTTACCAATTTATAGGTAAACACATTGCTTATTATATTGTTATCTTTATGTTCATATAATTGGCCTGGAAGTCTTAAAACATTGGCTTCTATGTCGTTTCTTAAAAAAAGCATACCAGTAAGTAATCCAACTAAAATGGTTAAAACGGCTATATAGCCTTTCATTCTATTCGTGATTTTAAATGGTGCTTTCGTTTCTATATTTTCTTCACTGGCATATCTTATCAACCCTTTTGGAAGATTAATGCTTTCCATAATATGGTCGCATTCATCAATACAAGCGGTACAGTTTATACATTCTAGTTGTGTACCGTTTCTAATATCAATGCCTGTTGGGCATACATTCACACACTGAAAGCAATCAATACAATCGCCATGGCCTAAGGCTGCTCTGTCTTCGTTTTTCCTGAATTTTTTCCTGCCTTTTTCTGCTTCGCCACGTTTATGGTCGTAAGCCACTACTATGGATTTTTTGTCCAATAAAACTCCTTGCAATCTTCCGTAAGGACAAGCAATAATACAAACTTGTTCTCTAAACCAAGCAAATACAAAATAAAATACTGCTGTAAATATTGACAGCGAGATAAGTGTGCTTAAATGGCTAAAAGGACCATCGGCTATGTATTGAATGAGCTTATCGCTTCCTATTAAATAGGCTAAAAACACATTTGCAATAATGAATGAAATGATTAAAAATATAATCAGTTTTAATCCTTTCTTTCTTATTTTTTCAGCATTCCATTCTTGTTTTGATAAACGGATCTGTTTTCCCCGATCGCCTTCTATCCAATATTCAATGCGTCTGAAAACCATTTCCATAAAAATGGTTTGTGGACAAATCCAACCGCAGAAAATCCGACCGAAAGACACCGTAAACAGTGCAATAAACACCACGCCAATTATCATTGAAATAACAAACAAATGAAAATCTTGTGGCCAAAATGGAAATCCGAATATATTAAAACGACGTTCTAATATATTGAACATCAAAAACTGATTACCGTTAATTTTTATAAAGGGCGATAATAATAAAAATGCTAATAACCCATAGCTAACCAGCTTTCGGTATTTGTAAAACTTTCCGCTAGGTTTTTTAGGAAATACCCAAGCACGTTTGCCTTCTTCGGTAATCGTACCAATAGAATCTCTAAATGTTTCGTTTTTTGGGGTTTCCACTTTTTTTTATTTATCCTGCGAGCCCCGATAATTATCGGGATTAAAAACATTGTAGGTATGATGAAACTATGCTTTAAGAGACCTACAAGGTTTTTTAAAACCTCGCAGGTCTAAAAGTGTTTAGTTTATATTGAATCTGTTACAATTTACTCAACTGCTTCGGTAGGAGCTTCAGCATTTTCATCAACCCAAACATCGCCTTCTGCTACTTTCGGGTTTGCTGGCGTAGTACCTTGAAATGTTAAAACATAACTGGCTACCTGTGCCATTTCTAATGGTTTAAGTTGTGCTTTCCAGGCAATCATCCCTTTTCCTGAACGCCCACCTTCTGATACGGTTGTAAATATGCTTTTAATGTTACCACCTAAAATCCAGTGTTTATCGGTTAGATTTGGGCCAATACCACCGCCGCCATCTGCCATATGGCACGCCACGCAATTTGTTTCGAATATTGTTTTTCCAGCTGCTAAATCTGCTGCTTCAGTAAGTTGTGTTACGGTATTGGCGTCTACTAAATTTTTTGCCGTTTTTTTGTATTGCTCAATAGCAATTCTAGCTTCTGCCAATTCTGTTTCTAATTCATCAATTTGATTATCTCCATTAAAAACATGATATTTAGCTAAGTAAACAAATGCAAAAACAATTGAGATGTAAAAGGCATACACCCACCAAGGTGGTAAGTTGTTATCTAATTCTTTTATACCATCGTAGTTATGGTCTAAAATAATTTCGCCTTCTTCTTCAATCGGTTTTGAGCCTAAAAGTTTTGTATAGGTTTCTTTTAGCCAAGTGAACTTATAAGCCGATTCCTTTTCAGCTAAAAAGCGTGTTTTGGCTTCTTCATCTAATTTGTGTAGCATTACATTTTCTAATGCGCCAACAATCGCTTCAATAGCAATAAGAATTAAAAGCACTAAAAGAAGAAATAGCATCACTGCGGGATATTCAATAAATGCAGGTTTTTCTCCAGAATCTATAAAGAATTCTACGGCTCCGAAAATGATAAAAAATACTATTGGAACTCGAATCCAAGATGGAACTAATTTTCTCATAATATATCGTCGTTTTGGTTGTCTAAAGGAAGGTTACTTACGTTTTTTATATAGTCTTTTTTAGCGGTAATAACCCACCAAAAAAGTAGTACAAAAAAAGTAAAGAAGATGAGTAGAGAGATCATCGGATAAATCTCGATTCCTGCAATACTCTCCATATGGTTTTTTACAAATTTCAACATGGTTTTGAATAATTTTGATGGTTATTATTGTTGCTCAGGTTTTACGTGAATATCAGTTCCCAATCGCTGTAAATAAGCTATAAGTGCAACAATTTCTCTGTTTTTCATTTCTATAAACGTTTCGCCATTATCAGAAGCATATTTTTTGTCTGCTTCATAAGTTTTAGCAAAATCTGGGTCGTTATGCAGGTTTTCTTCAATTTGAGCTCCTTGATCTAACATGTTTTGTTGCGCATTGGCAATGTCTTCATCTGTATAAGGTACGCCTAGTGTAACCATAGCTTCCATTTTTGCCTCTGTCATCGATTTGTCAAGTTTACTAGATGAACCTGTTATTAACCAAGGATAGCGTGGCATAATAGAACCGGATGAGGTACTTTGTGGATCGTACATGTGATTGAAGTGCCAGTTATCTGAATATTTTGCACCAATTCTGTGTAAATCAGGACCTGTACGTTTACTTCCCCAAAGGAACGGATGGTCGTAAACAAACTCACCAGCTTTTGAATATTCGCCGTAACGCTCTACTTCATGTCTAAACGGACGAATCATTTGTGAGTGGCAACCCACACAGCCTTCACGAATATAAATATCTCTACCTTCTAACTCTAGCGGCGTATAAGGTTTTACACTAGATATGGTTGGGATGTTCGATTTTACCATAATAGTTGGCACAATTTGAATAATACCACCAATTAAAATAGCAACTGTAGCTAAAATGGTTAATTGAATAGGTCTACGCTCTAACCATGTATGCCAACCTTCACCAGAAGTGCGTTTTTTAGTTACGCGCTCTAAAGCAGCTGCTTCTGCTAATTCATCTTCAACTTTACTACCTTGTTTAACTGTCATTATAACATTGTAAACCAAGATGAACATACCAATGATATATAGTGTACCACCAATAGCACGCATCCAGTACATCGGGATGATTTCAGTAACGGTTTCTAAAAAGTTACCATAAACTAAAGTGCCATCTGGATTAAATTGTTGCCACATAGAATATTGCGTAAAACCAGCAACATACATGGGTAGCGCATAGATAATGATACCTAATGTGCCTAACCAGAAATGTAAATTTGACAAGGCTAACGAGTACATTTTTGTTTTAAATAAGCGAGGGATGAGGTAATAAATAATACCAAACGCCATAAAACCATTCCATGCTAATGCGCCCACGTGTACGTGTGCAATAATCCAATCGGTAAAGTGGGCTACGGCATTTACACTTTTTAATGATAGTGTAGGCCCTTCAAATGTTGCCATACCATAACCAGTAATAGCTACAACCATGAATTTTAAAACAGGGTCGGTTCTTACTTTATCCCAAGCACCGCGTAAGGTTAAAAGTCCATTTATCATACCACCCCAAGACGGCATTAAAAGCATCACAGAAAAAGCAACACCTAAATTCTGCGCCCATTCTGGTAACGCTGTATATAATAAGTGATGTGGTCCAGCCCAGATATAAAGAAATATCAGCGACCAGAAATGCACGATAGATAATCTATAGGAGTAAACAGGTCTATTTGCTGCTTTCGGTACAAAATAATACATCAATCCTAAAAAAGGCGTTGTTAAAAAGAAGGCCACCGCATTGTGTCCGTACCACCATTGTACTAAAGCATCTTGAACACCAGCGTAAACCGAATAACTTTTCATTGCGCTTACAGGCAATTCTAAACTATTAAATATATGAAGTACGGCAACGGTAACAAACGTAGCAATGTAAAACCAAATAGCAACGTATAAATGGCGTTGTCTTCTTTTTAAAATGGTCCAAATCATATTCACACCAAAAACCACCCAAATTAATGCAATGGCTATATCTATTGGCCATTCTAATTCAGCATATTCCTTTGAAGTTGAATAGCCTAAAGGTAAACTGATGGCAGCTGCAACAATAATAAGTTGCCAACCCCAGAAGTTAATATTACTTAAAAGGTTGCTTGCCATACGTGCTTTTAACAAACGCTGTAGCGAATAATAAATACCAGCAAACATGGCATTTCCAACAAAAGCGAAAATAACGGCATTGGTATGTAAAGGTCTTAAACGACCAAAACTAAGCCACGAAATACCGTCGGTAAGATTTGGGAATAGAAACATAAAAGCAAGTAGCAAACCTACTGCCATGCCTACAACTCCAAAAATTATTGTAGCATAGAGGAATTTTTTAACGATTTTATTATCGTAATGAAACTGTTGCATCTCCATAATTGAAATATTATTCTTTTTTGGTTAGTATTGTTTTTTTTGGTTTTTCTTTAATGAGTTCGTCTTCAAATAACATGCGAACGGAAGGGGTGTAGCTATCGTCAAACTGTCCATTTTTTACAGCCACAATAAAGGCTACAAAAAAAACAAGAGCAACAATAATACTAATAGTTAGTAAAATATATATAACACTCATACCTACTTGAAGTTATAGATCAAAAGTACTTTCATACTATTTTGTAAAACATGACATTTATCATGTTTTCTTATTTGTAATCATTCTAATTTTCTTTGGGCGCCTGCCTGTTGGTAGGTTACCACAACGGGTGGGCTTTTCGCTATATCTTTTTCTCGTGACTCAAAAAAGGATGACGCTGCAATCCCTGCCTGCCGGAAGGGCTAACTCACTTGTTTGCCAAAATCTCTTTTTTAATATTAGGTCAATTTTCTACCTAAAACATTCGTGCAAATTGTTGTAAACACTACAATACTAATCGAACTTAAAGGCATTAATATGGCAGCTATTACTGGAGCTAATTGACCAGTAACCGCAAAATATAGCCCAATGATATTATAAATAAATGAAAAAACAAAACTCCATTTAATAATTTTTATAGACGATTTTGAAGCTTTTATAAATTTGAATAATTGGTTGAATTTTGAAGCATCCAAAATAGCATCACAGGCGGGCGAAAACACATTTACATTTTCTGAAATGGCAATACCTACATTGCTTTGTGCCAATGCTCCAGCATCGTTCAGCCCATCACCAATCATTAAAACTTTTGCTCCAGAGTTTTGGTGGTGTTTTATGTATTCTAATTTGTCCTCAGGTTTCTGATTAAAAAATAATTTAGTTTTAGCTGGTAATAACTTTGTCAAGTTTTCCTTTTCGCCTGCATTGTCGCCCGATAAAATGACCAAGTCGTAATCTCTTTTCAGCCTTTTAAAAAGTTTAGAAAGCCCTTTTCGATATTTATTATAAAACGTAAATTTCCCCTTGTATTGATTGTTGGTACTTACATGGACTGCTGTGTTTAATGTAGCCGTTTCAGAAGCAAACCCAACAAAAGGCGCAGACCCGATTTTTATAGAATCTTGCTCGTGTCGTGCTTCCATGCCCTTTCCTATGTGTTCTTGGTAGGTGTCTAAAGTCACAATGTTATGTTCGTTTAAAAGCGAGTATAAAGAGCGACTAAGTGGATGATTAGAATTCCGTAAAGTGCTTTTAAGCAAAGATTCTTCATTGCCAGAAAGCTCTAAGCCTTCATAGTCTATATGGGTTTCTTTGTTTGCGGTAATTGTTCCAGTTTTATCAAAAATAATAGTGTCGACAGCTGCTAATTGTTCAATAACAGAAGCATTTTTTGCATAGAATTTTAGCTTACCGAATATGCGTAATAAATTCCCAAATGTAAAAGGAGCTGCTAAGGCAATGGCACACGGGCAAGCAATAATTAGAACCGCTGTAAACACATTCAATGCTTTTGAGGCATCATTAAATAACCAAAAGGCAGTTGCTATAAACGCGATGCTTAAAACGGCAATGGTGAATTTTTTACTAATAGCGTTGGTTAGTGTCGTAAAGCTGTCTTCTTTATTTTTGTTAAATACATCGTTACTCCACAGTTGGGTTAAATAACTTTGTTCAACGGTTTTTAAAACATCAACTTCAATACTAGAGTTTAGTTGTTTCCCTCCTGCAAATAATTTATCACCAGATTTTTTTGATACGGCTTCAGATTCTCCTGTTACAAAACTATAATCAATATGGGCCTTGCCATTTATAAGAATGCAATCTACAGGAATAAGTTCTTCATTTCTAATGAGCAATCTGTCACCTTTTTCAATATCGTAAACTTGAACAGATTCCTCCTTTCCATCAGCATTTATTTTAGTAATCCCAATAGGGAAATATGATTTGTAATCCCTTTCAAATGATAAAAAAGTATAGGTTTTTTGTTGAAAAAATTTTCCAAGAAGCAAGAAAAAAATGAGTCCAGATAAACTATCAAAAAATCCTGTACCTAAATTAAAAATAATTTCGGTTGTACTTCTTAAAAATAAAACGGTTACACCTAAAGCAATGGGTACATCAATATTTAATATGTTAGAGCGCAATCCTTTATATGCAGAAATAAAATAATCTTGTGCCGAATAAAATACAACAGGAAGCGAAAAAGTAAACATCAGCCATCTAAAAATAGGAGCGTAGGTTTCAATCCAAAAACCAGAAACCTGAAAATATTCTGGAAACGATAAAAACATAATGTTCCCAAAGGCAAAACCGGCAATGCCTAATTTGTAAATAAGCGACCTGTCGGTATTTTTTTTGCCAACGCTAAAATCGTCCAGACTTATAAAAGGTTCGTAGCCAATACTACTTAATAATTTAACAACTTGTTTTAAAGAGAAGCTTTCGCTATTATAAGTAATGCGAACTGTTTTCTTTCCAAAATTTACTATAGAAGCACTTATTGAAGGTGCTATTTTGTTTAGGTTTTCAAGGATCCAAATACAAGAACTGCAATGGATATGAGGAATATAAACTGTTGCAATCTGTGTTTTTTCGTCATTAAATTCTAATAAACTTTCAACAATTTTATCATTATCTAGGAAGTTGTATTTGCCTTCTATATCACTTGGTTTGGCACCAGCGGCTTTCTGTAAATCATAATAGCATGTTAAATCGTTTATAGAAAAAATCTCGTAAACAGTTTTGCAACCATTACAACAAAATGATTTTTCATCATAAGTTATTTCGGAAGATGTTGAATCTAATCCACAGTGGAAACATGTTTTATGCCCCATAAAATTTGCTCATTTATACCTTTTGCGAAAATACAAAACAAGTGCTTTTTATATATGATATTTGTCATGTTTTCTTTATTTTTACACTACTTTAATTTTTTACCATGGGCAAGTGCGAACAATGTATTATTAAGCAATTTAACTCTTTGAAGTCTTTAACTAAAGATGAACTAATACGTATATCTGGTTGTAAAACTTCTAAAAAGATTAAAAAAGGGTCAATTATTTTTGAAGAAGGCGAAGTTTTAAATGGTGTATATTGTGTTAAGGATGGCATTTGTAAACTATCCAAATTAAGCGAAAACGGAAAAGATCAAATAGTTAAAATGGTTGTTAAAGGCCAATTACTTGGGCAGCGTTCATTAATTAGTGATGAAAGTTCTAATTTACAAGCGGTAGCATTAAATGATATGGAAGTTTGTTTTATTCCTAAAAGTGAGATTATTGCCGATCTTCAAAAAAACCCAAAGTTTTCTTTTGACGTGTTGAAAGATATGGCACACGATTTAAAGGAAGCTGATAATATTATTGTTAATATGGCTCAAAAGTCTGTAAAGCAAAGACTTGCGGAGGCTTTAGTTTATATTCACGATAGTTTTGGTGTAAATCCTGATGGTACGCTAAGTGTATTGCTTTCTAGAGAAGACTATGCGAATATTGTTGGTACAGCTACAGAATCAGCGATACGTGTTTTGTCTCAATTAAAAAAAGAAAAACTAATTTCTACAGTTGGTAAGTATATAAAAATAGAAAACTTAGAAGGTTTAAAACGTGTTGAATAGCAATTATTTAAAATCCTTGTTAAAGTATAGATAAATCTAATTACTAGATTCAACATTTTGTATAAAAATATAGTATTTTTATACAGCTATGAAAAACATTAAAACTTCCAGAAAAGGTTTTGTATTTAAAAAATATGAAGCACCAAATCTATCACCTTTTGATAAGCTTTTTGATATTTTTAAAGAATTAATTACGCATACTTCTGGCGATTTTGACGAAGCCATTGATTGGTTGCGAGAATTAGATAAAGAATACAAACTCACCACATCAGAATACACTATTGATGATTTTATTGAAGACCTTAAAAAGAAAGGCTACATAAGAGAAGAAATTGATAATAAAGGACAAGGAGGTATGGCTATTACTGCAAAAACAGAAAGAGCTATTCGGCAACAAGCATTAGACCATATTTTTGGAAAAATTAAACGTAGTGGGCAAGGCAATCATAAAAGTAAAAGCCCAGGAGTAGGCGATGAGCATACCGGCGATTTTAGAAATTATCAATTTGGTGATGCTTTGGATAAAGTATCTATGACTGAAAGCTTGAAAAATGCCCAAATCAATCATGGTATTGGCGATTTTACTTTATCAGAAGATGATTTAGTAGTTGAAGAAACGCTACACAAATCGCAAATGAGTACCGTGTTAATGATTGATATTAGTCATAGTATGATTCTTTATGGAGAAGATAGAATTACTCCAGCTAAAAAAGTAGCCATGGCATTGGCCGAATTAATTACCACAAGATATCCTAAAGACACTTTAGATATTTTAGTTTTTGGTAACGACGCTTGGCAGATTGAAATTAAAGATTTGCCGTATTTAAAAGTAGGGCCTTATCACACTAACACCGTTGCAGGTCTGCAATTGGCAATGGATTTATTACGCAGAAAACGAAACACCAATAAACAAATTTTTATGATAACCGACGGAAAACCAAGTTGCTTGCGTTTACCAGACGGACAGTATTATAAAAATAGTAATGGTCTAGATACTCATATTGTAAATAAGTGTTATGCTATGGCGCAACAGGCAAGGCGATTACACATTCCTATTACTACATTTATGATTGCTCAAGATAATTACTTAATGCAATTTGTACGGGAGTTTACCTATGCCAACCAAGGAAAAGCGTTTTATACAGGTTTGAAAGGTTTAGGTGAAATGATTTTTGAGGATTATGAAACAAATAGAAAAAAAAGAATTAGAGGTTAATTTAAGATAAAACTCCTCTTTCTTCCGATTTGAAATAAAACCGAAATTCATTCTCCTCTTAAATTTAAGAGGAGAGCAAGTAAAAGTGAAAATGGTAAATAAAATTTAAAAGTAATTAAAAGTATAAATAGAACTTGTTCCTCCCTAATTTTTTAAGGGAGGTGGATTCCGATGATAATCGAAATTCGGAGGGTTAAATAATTAAATATGAAAATAGAAAACATAAAAACACTAGGCGAATTAATAAAGGCAGGTTACAAAAGCAAATTTATAAAGGATGAGTTAAGAGATAATTTAATTCAGAAAATAAAAAATAAAGAGACTACTTTTGAAGGCGTTCACGGCTATGAAAACACCGTAATACCAGAGTTGGAACGTGCTATTTTATCAAGGCATAATATTAATTTATTGGGATTGCGTGGACAAGCAAAAACACGTTTAGCCCGTTTAATGTTGAATTTATTAGATGAGTATATTCCTTTTGTTGAAGGTTCTGAAATTAATGATGACCCATTACAGCCAATTTCTAGATATGCAGTTGAATTAATAAAAGAAAAAGGAGATGATGCACCAATTTCATGGTTACACCGAAGTGAGCGTTTTGCCGAAAAGCTGGCTACGCCAGATGTTACTGTCGCTGATATTATTGGAGATGTAGACCCTATTAAAGCGGCTAATTTAAAACTGAGCTATGCAGATGATAGGGTAATTCACTACGGTATGATTCCAAGGGCAAACCGTTGCATTTTTGTAATTAATGAATTACCGGATTTGCAAGCTAGAATTCAAGTAGCGTTGTTTAATATTTTACAAGAAGGCGATATTCAAATTAGGGGCTTTAAGCTGAGATTACCTTTAGATATCCAATTTTTATTTACAGCAAACCCCGAAGATTATACAAATCGCGGTAGTATTGTTACGCCTTTAAAAGATAGAATTGGTTCCCAGATTTTAACGCATTATCCATCGGATATTGAAACGGCAAGACAGATTACAGAGCAAGAAGCTAAAGTGGTTGAAGGCCAGAAAGCATCTGTTATAGTGCCCGATTTAGCAAGAGATTTGCTAGAACAAATTGTTTTTCAAGCCCGCGAGAGCGAGTTTATCGATGCCAAAAGTGGCGTAAGTGCACGTTTAAGTATTACAGCTTTAGAAAATTTATTAAGCACAGCAGAGCGACGGTCTTTAATGGTTGGAGGTGGAATAACCACATTACGATTATCCGATTTTGTTGGTATTATTCCGTCTATTACCGGGAAAGTAGAATTGGTTTATGAAGGTGAGCAAGAAGGCGCTGCCGTGGTTGCTTATAATTTAATTGGTGAAGCTGTAAAAAGTTTATTTCCTGAGTTTTTTCCTAAGATTGGAAAACTACAAAAACAAGAAGAGGAGAGCCCTTATGATGATATTGTGTCTTGGTTTTTCAATCAAAAAGATGGTTTTGAATTGTTAGATGATTTAAGAGATAAAGAGTATAAGGCTTTATTGGATGCTATTTCGCCATTAGATGATTTGTTAGCTGAATATCAACCTAACTTATTAAAACAAGACAGCTATTTTGTAAAAGAATTTGTGCTTTGGGCTTTAGTGGAATTTAAACAGTTAAGTAAACACAGGTTTACTGAAGGTGTTCAATTTAAAGATCCTTACGGTAGTTTTATAAACGATTTATAAAATTCGAAATTTTGACTTGAAATTTTTAACCGAAAAAATGTTTTTTTCGGTTTTTTTATTTTTTGCAGTTATTAATTATTCAAAAATGTAATGGTCATTTTTTCGAATTGATAATCTGTGGCGTTCTATTTATTACATATTGAATAGTTTTAAGAATAGTTCTTATTTAATAGGTTTTTAGCTGTTTAACTTCTAATTTCTTCAAAATTAAAATTAGAATTAAACAAAAACAACATATTTTTTATGGATAAAATCGAAGCCCAGATAAGTCTGCTTTCATTTGATATAGATAATACTTTAATAGATTTTCATACGTATAAAAGTAACTTTGGGAAAATATGGAAAAAGTACAAACCAAAAGATGTTCTTTTAACTTATAATACAGGGCGATTAATTGATGATGTTCTTTATTTAATAGATAAAGGTGTTCTTCCCCAACCCGATTATATAATTTCTGGTGTTGGAACACATATTTATAATTATAACGATAAAAGTCTAGTAAAAGAGTTTAATCATGTTCTTGATGATGGATGGGACTTAAAATCTGTTGAAAATGTAATTCAAAACATTGATCATCCAATAAGTGATCAACCTACTAAATTTCAACATGCCTATAAAAGAAGTTATTTTTTTCACAACGCAACTCCCGAACTAATAACTAGCGTAGAACAAGATTTTGCTGATGCGAATATGCATATTAACGTTGTGTATTCAGGAGGTAAGTTTTTAGATATTCTTCCAAAATTTGCTAATAAAGCTAATGCATTACAATGGTTGTTAGAGAAACTAAACATAAAGACTAACCAGGTTATGGTTGCCGGCGATAGTGGTAATGACTCGGCTATGTTTGATATTAAGGATGTAAAAGGTATTGTAGTAGCCAATGCCCATGAAGAACTTTACCAATACACAAAGCATAGGCAAGTTTATCATACCGAAAATGAAAAAGGTGATGGGATTATTGAAGGATTAGTCTATTACAAAGTATTACCACAGGAAGCTAAATTAGATACTAATGTTGACCATACCGATGATTTTTTTATAAAACAAGAACTAAGTCATATTGCCACAGAAGATGAAGACGAGAAAATTGCACTGATTCGTGAAGGCTATGAAAAGGCCATTGAAGCTCTAAAAAAGAATATCACACCACTTGGTTTTTCGGCATGCTCTATAAAGGATAATGTAGCTCATGGAACAGATGAAAATTATTATAGTGTTTGGGCAAGAGATGGTGCTATTACTGTTATTGGTGCTTTACCGCTTATTCATAAAGATAAAGAGATTCATAAATGTGTCCGACAAACACTTATCACTTTATTTGAACACATCTCCAGAAATGGGCAAATACCATCAAATGTTAGAATAAAAGACAATATTCCAGATTATTCAGGTGTTGGAGGTATTTGTTCCATAGATAGTGGGATATGGGTCGTTATTGCTTTTTATGAATATGTAAATGTGACCAAGGATATAAAATTCCTAAGAGATTATATTTCGGATATTAAAGAAACCATGAGATGGTTAGGTGCTCACGATAGTAATAATGATGCACTATTGGAAATACCCGAAGCAGGGGATTGGACCGATTTATTTGGCAGAAGTTATAATATACTTTATGATGAAATTCTTTGGTATCGTTCTAATGTATGTTTTGGAAGACTCTTGGAGATGTTGGGTGATCATGAACAAGCAGGTGAATATATTCGTTGGTCACAAGTCATAAAAAAAGAAATATTACAAAATTTTTGGCCTTCAACACAACAGCAGCTATTTCAAACAGTATCATTTGCAGAAAAGCAATTTACGCTTGGAGATACATCATATTTAATAGCACAAACAACACCATTTGATTTTAGTTGGAGATGCGATACACTTGGTAATATTCTAGCCTTTTTACATGGAACCATTGACTCCGAAAAAGCCCACCAAACCTTTAAATTTATGTTAGGTGTAGGCGTTAATGACCCTTTTCCTGTTGCTAATGTATATCCCGTGGTAAGCCCAGGAGATCCTGATTGGAGACCTTATTACACCGTTAATTTATTGAATTTACCAAATCACTACCATAATGGTGGAATATGGCCATTTGTTGGTGGTTTTTGGGTTAAGTTTATTAATAAATTAGGTTTAAAAGATATTGCAATAGCCGAATTACACAAGTTAGCACTTATAAATAAAGAAGGCATAAATGAAGAGTGGGAGTTTAACGAATGGGCACACGGAACAACTGGAAAACCCATGGGTAAAGCCTATCAAGCATGGTCTGCAGCACAATACATTTCTGCTTGCCATGATTTAAAAATAATTAATAAATAACTAAAAAATAATACTATGAAATCGATTTTAATGATCTCTTTACACGGATATGTAGCTGCAAATCCAGAACTAGGAAAACCAGATACAGGAGGACAGGTAGTGTATGTACTTGAGCTTGCAGATCGTTTCAGTAGGCTAGGTAAAAATGTAGATTTATTAACACGACAGTTTGAGAACCAACCTGAATACGACCATGTTAATGAAAATTTTAATGTATGGCGAATCCCTTTTGGAGGAAAAGAATTTATCCGAAAGGAAGATATGCATGATCATTTAAAGAAGTTTGTTACCAATACTTTGGCTGCAATAAAAAAAGAACGTAAAAAGTACGATGTTATTTATTCCCATTATTGGGATGCTGGTTGGGCAGGTCAAAAAATTGCTGAAGAGTTAGGTATATCACATGTACACACACCACATTCATTAGGCTGGTGGAAACAACATACCATGGGTAGCGATATGAACGAAAAAGAAATGGAAACCTATCGTTTTAAAGAACGTATAAGAAAGGAGTACTTTGTATTTCAAATGTGTAATCATGTTATAGCAACAACTTTACCTCAAGTAGATTTATTAACGCAACAATATGATGTATTACCTAGAAATTGCTCAATGATTCCCCCAGGAATTGATGAAAATCGTTTTTATCCCGTGCCAACAAAAGAAAACGATAAAATACGGGCAAAATATGATATTCATCCAACCGATATTTTAGCTTTAGGAAGAATGGCACATAATAAAGGCTATGACTTACTTATAAAAGCTTTGCCCACAGTTTTTGAATTGTGCCCAGAAGCACGTTTAGTTGCGGCAGTTGGAGGAGATTCTGCACAAGATAAACAAGGGATAAAAAAATTAAAAGCACTAGCCAATGATCTTGGTGTTAACGATAAGATTAAGTGGAAGAATTATATAGCAGATGAAGATTTAGCAAACGTATATCGTTCAGCAAACATTTTTGCTATGCCCTCGAGATATGAACCGTTTGGAATGGTAGCCATTGAGGCTATGGCATGCGGAACTCCAAGTGTAATTACGGTACATGGCGGTTTAAATGATTTGATTGATTTTGGTAATCAGGCTTTATTTGCAGACCCACATCGTCCAATAGAGTTTGGAGCAATGATGTCTATGCCTCTGTTATATCCAAATTTAAGAAATGAATTATCTGTTGAAGGCGCTCGCTTTGCAAGAAGAAACTTTGGATGGACAGGTATTGCTAAACGTATGCTTCAGGAGTTTAGAAACTCTATAAATCAGCGGACTATGGAATCCAATATTTATTAATAGTTTAATACAAAGCAAATGTCAAACATAGTTTGTTTTGGAGAGGTACTTTGGGATATGTTTCCAACGCATAAAAAAATTGGTGGTGCACCACTTAATGTCGCATTGCGACTAAATTCTTTTGGACACAATGTTAAAATGATTAGTGCTATTGGTAATGATGAAAATGGTAAAGCACTAATTCAGCATATACATGAAACAGGTTTGGATACCGTAACCTATATCCAAAGGCTTATCGATTATAAAACAGGCGATGTTAAGGTAACGCTTAACAATAAAGGATCTGCAACTTACGATATTATGTATCCCAGAGCATGGGACAAAATAGAACTTAATGAAATGAGCAAAGATATAGTTAGTAAGTCTAACGCTTTTGTTTTTGGAAGTTTGATAACTAGAGATGAGGTTTCAAAAAGTACGCTTTACAGCCTTATAGATAATGCAAGCTATAATATATTCGACCTTAATTTACGAGCACCTTACTATACTAAAGCTATTTTAACACATCTGATGGAAAAGGCGGACTTTATAAAGTTTAATGATGACGAATTATATGAGGTAGCCAGTTTCTTAAATTCAAAATATGATAGCTTAGAAGACAACTTAGAATACATTTCAGAACAAACCAATACAGATCATATTTGTGTGACAAGAGGTGAGCATGGAGCAGTATTGCTTTATAATAATGCGCTATATTATAATAACGGTTATCAAATAAAAGTAAAAGATACAGTAGGTGCAGGCGATTCTTTTTTAGGAGCTTTAATAAGTCAATTGTTAAGTAATGTAGAGCCACAAAAAGCTATCAATTTTGCTTGTGGTGTTGGTGCTTTGGTAGCACAAAGTGAAGGTGCAAACCCCAAACTTTCGTTATCTGAGATTAATACTTTTATAAACCCTTAAGCAGCTTACCAAGTATCTCTACTTTTAATATTAGCACATAACTCAATAATCTGATTTATACGTTTTTTTCTTGTGTCTTTGCGTTTGGCGCTGTGTAACCAAGACAGGTAGCTTTTTCTATAACCTCTTGCAAAATTTTGATAGTTTTCAAATGCCAATTTGTTTTTATCGAATGCAACTTGAAGTTCTTTAGGAATAATGCTATTTTCAACATCGTCCATGGCTGTCCATGTCCCTGTTTTTTTTGCAAGCTCAATCATTTTATGCCCAGAAGGATGAATTAATCCTACTTTGGTTAATTCTTTTACATATTTTTTATTGAGAGCGCTCCAAGTACTTTTTGGATTTCTAGGGCAGAAGTACTGTCGCCTTTTTCCATTTCCTAAACTTTTTACAGTAGAATCAATCCAACCAAAACAAATAGCCACTTTAACAGCCTCTTCCCATCGCATTGTGGGGACTTTCATTTCTAGTTTGTAAAAAATAAGATATACTGCTTTTTCTTTGCTATGGTTGTTAAGTAGCCAATCATACCAATCGGTGTGGCGTTCAAAATGGAGTTCAGGAAGGTTCAAAACAATTATAGTTGTTTAAATTCCGCATAAAAATCTTTGTCAAAAACTACTGGTATTTTACTGGAAGGGGTTTCTAAAGTCTGCCATTCAACTTTTGGATAAATCCAATGTTCATCATCCGCGATTTTTACTTGAATAGGCATATCAAAACCTTCAACAATATTAGTCCAACGGTATTTTAAAGTTTTCTTTTTTATTGAATATTCTAGTGTAGGAACCATAGTGGTTCTTAAATACTGATTAAAAAATTCAGTTAAATCTATACCAGTTTCTTTAGATAAAAAATCTTCAATTTGCTGTGTGGTTACGGTTTGATGGTAAAAAGTAACATTCATTTTTCGTAAAATTTTTCGCCATTTTTCATCGTCTTCAACAAGTTGTCTTAAGGTATGGAGCATATTGGCTCCTTTGTAATACATGTCTGCAGAACCTTCGCTATTAACATTGTAATTCCCTATTAAAGGTCTATCGTTTGCAATGTTTCTACGTGTACCAATAACATATTCTGCAGCTGCTTCTTTACCGTAGTAATAGTCTAAAAAGAGGTTTTCCGAATACGAGGTAAATCCTTCATGAATCCACATATCAGCAACATCTTTATTGGTAATATTATTGGCAAACCATTCATGCCCAGCTTCATGAATAATGATGAAGTCGAATTTTAGACCCCAACCAGTACCAGATAAATCATTCCCCAAATAGCCATTTTTATATTGATTGCCATAAGTTACAGAACTCTGATGTTCCATACCTAGATAGGGCACTTCAACAAGTTTAAAACTATCGGCATAAAATGGATACTGACCAAACCAATGCTCGAAAGCTTTCATCATTTTTGGAGCTTGTTTAAATTGTTCTTTGGCCACTTCTAAATTGTCTTTTAAAACATAATAATTCATGTCTAAATTCCCCCCTTGTCCATCATAAACTTCAGTGAAATTTGCATAATCACCAATGTTTATGTTAACGCCATAATTATTAATTGGATTTTTAACAACCCACGTATAAGTCTTTGTATCTCCAATTTGCTCAACACGTCTTAATCTTCCGTTAGAAACATTTATTAATTTATCAGGAACATTCACGCTAATTTGCATACTATCTACCTCGTCGTACATATGATCTTTACATGGCCACCAAACACTAGCTCCCAAACCTTGACACGACGATGCTATAAAATGATTACCATTTTTGTCTTTTTTCCATGAAATGCCACCATCCCAAGGAGCTCTTACAGCTTCTTTAGGATGACCTTCATAATACACATCTAAGCTTTTTATTTCGCCTATATTTTGATTGTTGATTAGGGAGATGAAGTGTGCATTACCATCATGTCTAATTTTTAATTCTTTATCATTTTGAACTGCTTTTAGCAGTTTCATAGGAGATTGTAAATCAATTTGCATGACTGAATCATGCTCTAAAACTTTATATTGAATGGTGTTTTTTCCCGAAATGAATTTATTGTCTGGGTCAACTTTAATGTCTAAATGATAATAGGTTAAATCCCACCATTCGCGTTCAGGAGTAATACTTCCTCTTAAAGTGTCTTGCCTTGTGAAATTATTTTTTTCTGTTAAAAGACCTTGTGCATTTAAGAAAAAAAGGGGTGTTATTAAAAAAATTATAAGTAAGCTGAAATGGTTTTTCATTAATTTAAAATTTACACTAAAATTAAATAAAAAGGTTCATAAGAGTTTGTTAATTTTTGCTATTTGGTATAATTGAATTTAACGGTTTCTATAGAACCGTCTTTTTGATGAATATCTACATAAACATTCATTTCGTTATCATTTACTTTCTCAAATATCATGCCTTCAAAAATAGCTTTAGTAGGAGTGATTTCTTTCAAAGGAAAATCTACGGTTTCATCTTTAGTCTCCCAACCTTTCAAATCATTGTTGAAGTGCTTTAATTGAAGTATTAAAGTGTTTTCTAATTCTCTAATAATTTCTATTTCATAAAATGAAACTTTTCCGTCGTTAATTAATTTAAAGGTAGCCATCATGGAACCACCAGATGGTTCACTCCAATTTTCTTCTGTTAGTCCACCAAAGGCCTCACCTTTCCAGTTTCCTGATATCCAAGCTATATTTTTTAGTTTAGGTTCTAATGTTTTCTTTTCTTGAGCAATCAAGATGGAAGTCGTAAATAATAGATAAACAATTACTAAAGTTTTCATATTTATGATTTTTCTCTAAATTAATAAAAATAAAAAAAAGCACTCCGAAAATTTATCCGAAGCGCTTTTAGAATTGAGTTAGTCGCTCTATTCAAATCCTGTTTTTTGTATTAAAAACAATATTTATTTTCTTTAATTACTTTTTCAGCAATAATATGTCTTAATTCAATAATATTGGGCATGTTTACATATTTAATATAGCGTTTTAAACCCATAAGCATCATACGTTGCTCGTCACCTGTAGAGAAAGAAATTATAGAATGCTTTCCAGCGGTTTCAATCACATCAATAGCATGGAATAAGTTTAATTTTGCCATAGCTATTTGTTCTTTTGCATTGGCTTCACCTTCTTTCTTTGCCATTTTTTCTGCACGAAGAATAGCGGATTCTGCTAAGTAAATTTGAATTAAAATATCTGAAGAAGCCAACATGAGTTGTTGTTGACTTTCAATTTTTTCACCATATTTCTGAAAAGCTGCACCTGTAACCATTAAGAATAGTTTTTTAAGATTTTTAACGATGCTTTTTTCTTCTGAAAATAACTCCGAAAAATCAGGAACATCAAAAGAAGGAATGCCTGTAAGTTCTTTAGCGACAGCTTGTGCAGGCCCCAATAAATCAACATGACCTTTCATGGCTTTTTTGATCAACATACCAATCGAAAGCATTCTATTGATTTCATTGGTACCTTCATAAATTCTAGCAATTCTAGCATCTCTCCAAGCAGATTCTATAGGTGTTTCTTCAGAGAATCCCATACCTCCATAAATTTGGATACCTTCATCTGAACATTTTTGAATAAATTCTGAAACCGCTACTTTTAGGATAGAACATTCAATTGCATATTCTTCAACACCTTTTAATTCGGCTTCTTGATGTGTGTCTTTTCCGTTGTTTTGACGAATAGTAATACGGTCTTCAATATTTTTTGATGCACGATAAGTTGCAGCTTCACCAACCCAACAATTAGTAGCCATTTCAGCTATTTTTTGGCGAATTGCTCCAAAGCTAGAAATAGGAACTTTAAACTGAATACGCTCATTGGAATATTTAACGGATTCAGTAATCACACGTCTTTGTGCGTCTAAACAAGCAGCGGCTAACTTTATTCTACCTACGTTTAGAGCATTCATGGCAATTTTAAATCCGTTACCTCTAGTGGATAACATGTTTTCAACAGGAACTACTGTTTCGTTAAAGAAAACTTGACGAGTAGAAGATGCGCGAATACCTAGTTTGTGCTCTTCTTCGCCCATCGTAATTCCGTTTGGGTTTTCTGAGTCGTATTCAACAATAAAACCCGTAATGTTTTTATCATCTTCAATTCTAGCAAAAACAATCATTAAACTGCAAAAACCAGCATTTGAAATCCACATTTTCTGACCTGTAATCTTGTATGTTTTACCATCTTCAGAAAGTACTGCTTTTGTTTTTCCAGAATTAGCATCACTACCCGCACTAGGTTCTGTTAAACAATATGAGCCAAACCATTCTCCAGTGGCTAATTTGGGTACGTATTTTTGTTTTTGTTCTTCATTGCCGTATAGTGTAATTGGCATGGTGCCAATACCCGTATGTGCACCAAATGCAGTACTGAAAGAGCCAGTCGCTCCAGAAATAAAATCACAAACCAATACCGTGTCAACAAAGCCCATGCCCATTCCTCCGTATTCTTCAGGAACTGAAACACTTAAGAAACCAAGCTCTCCAGCTTGCCTCATACAAGATTCTGTTAAGGCATAATCTTTCTTTTCGAATTGTGCTTTTTTTGCCCAAATTTCTCTATCAACAAATTCGGTAACAGCTTCTTTCATCATAAGCTGATCTTCGTTGAAATCTTCAGGTGTAAAAATATCTTCACAATCAATTTCTTTAACTAAGAATTGACCGCCACGTAAAATGTCTTTTTCCATTGCTTTTACTTTATTTTTTAATTTAAAAATTCAAAGATGCCACATGCACCTTGACCAGTTCCAACGCACATAGTAACTGCTCCATATTTACCTTTCATATCTCGTTTACGCATCTCGTCAAAAAGTTGCACCGAAAGTTTTGCTCCTGTACAACCAAGTGGATGGCCAAGAGCAATGGCGCCTCCATTAACGTTTACTATGTTTGGGTTTAAATCTAATTCTCTAATTACTGCTAAAGACTGAGATGCAAACGCTTCGTTCAATTCAATTAACGATAAATCATTCTGTTGTAGTCCCACTTGTTTTAATGCCTTTGGAACAGCCTTTACAGGGCCAATTCCCATAATGCGAGGTTCTACACCTGCAGCGGCATAACTGACTAATCTTGCAATAGGCTCAAGGTTTAATTCTTTAACCATATCTTCACTCATTACCATTACAAAAGCAGCACCATCACTCATTTGCGATGAGTTACCGGCAGTAACACTTCCTCCAGCAGCAAAAACAGCACGTAATTTTGCTAAAGCCTCTAAACTTGTTCCTTCCCGAGGGCCTTCATCTTTTGTTACTGTATATTTTTTTGTTGCTTTTTTTCCGTTGGGATCAATGTATGTTTGTTCAACCTCTATAGGTACAATTTGGTCTTGAAAACGATTTTCAGCTTGTGCTTTTAAAGCTTTCATATGAGAATTAAAAGCAAATTCATCTTGGTCTTCACGAGATACTTTAAACTGATTTGCAACCGCTTCTGCAGTATTTCCCATCCCCCAATAATAATCTTCGTGGCCAGCACTAACCGTATCGTAGTTTAATTCTGGTTTAAAACCTGTCATAGGTACAGAACTCATACTTTCAGAACCTCCAGCAATAATACAATCGGCCATTCCTGCTTGAATTTTTGCAGTGGCAATACCAATAGTTTCAATTCCTGAAGAACAAAATCGATTTACAGTAACACCAGGTACATCAACACTATTTAATCCAATTAATGAAATAAATCGCGCCATATTTAATCCTTGCGCACCTTCCGGCATAGCGTTTCCAACAATAACATCATCAATTCTTGATACATCAAGATTTGGTAATTCCTTCATCATGTGCTGAATGGTTTCGGCACCTAACTCATCTGCTCTTTTAAAACGGAATACACCTTTTGGAGCTTTACCAACAGCGGTTCTGTATGCTTTTACTATATATGCGGTCTTCATAATTCTATTTTTATTTTGGAAAGAGAGCAAAGAAAATAGATTAGATAAAAAGACTTTTAAATCTGTCTCTAAATATTGTCGTTTAGGTTCTCTTTTTTAATCTCTTTATTCTTTTTTCTAATTACGTAATGGTTTTCCCTTAGTCAACATGTGTTGAATTCTCTCTAAAGTTTTACGTTCCGTACATAATGATAGGAATGCTTCACGCTCTAAGTCTAATAAATATTGCTCGCTAACTAATGTTGGTTCGGATAAATCGCCTCCAGCCATAACGTATGCGAGTTTATTCGCGATTTTCTTATCATGTTCGCTAATGTAATTACTGTCTTCCATAGCGTCAGTTCCCACTAAAAACATACCTAAAGCTTGCTTACCAAGTACTTTTACATCTGTTCTTCTTATGGGTTGTGTATATCCTATATCTGCCATAAGTTTGGCGTGCTGTTTTGCAACCGCAATTTGGCGGTCTTTATTAACAACTACAATATCTTTTCCTTTTTGAAGCACACCCAAATCGAATGCTTCGTAAGCTGAAGTTGATACCTTTGCCATACCAATTGTTAAAAAATATTCTTGTAATGTATTTAATTGAACATCACCTTTTCTAAATGTATCAGAAGCTCTTAAAGCCATTTCTTTTGAACCCGCTCCACCAGGAATAACACCAACTCCAAATTCTACAAGCCCCATATATGTTTCTGCTGCGGCAACTACCTTGTCGGCATGCATTGATAATTCACAAGCACCACCTAAAGACATACCATGAGGTGCGGATATTGTTGGGATAGAAGAATAACGCATACGCATCATGCTATCTTGGAAATATTTAATAGCACCATTAAGTTCATCATATTCTTGTTCTGCGGCCATCATAAAAATCATGCCAATGTTTGCACCAACCGAGAAGTTTGCACCTTGGTTACCAACTACTAAACCTGCAAAATCTTTTTCAGCAATATCAATGGCTTTATTTAATCCGGCAAGTACGTCGCCACCTATAGTATTCATTTTGGATTGGAATTCTACATTTAGGATGCCGTCTCCTAAATCTTCAACAACAACTCCTGAGTTTTTAAAGACTTCATTCGATTTTCTGATGTTATCTAGTATGATGAAGCTATCTTGTCCTGGAATTTTTTCTTGTGTTTTCTTCGGAATATCATAAGCGTAGGATGCTCCATCTTTTACGGTGTAGAAAGAAGAACTTCCTGAAGCAAGCATATTGTTTACCCAAGCATTTGGTTCTAAACCTTCGGCTTTCATTATTTCTATTCCAGCTTCAACGCCAATAGCATCCCAAATTTGGAAAGGACCATGTTCCCAACCAAATCCTGCTTTCATAGCATCGTCAATTTTATATAAATCATCTGTGATTTCTGGAATTCTATTTGAAACGTAAGCAAATAGAGCCGCAAAACTTTTTCTGTAGAATTCCCCCGCTTTATCTTTTCCTTTTACTAATACCTTAAAACGGTCAACAACTTTATCAATAGATTTTGTTAATTCTAAAGTGGCGAATTTTGCACGTTTTGCAGAACGATATTCTAAGGTGTTTAAGTCTAGCGTTAATATTTCTTTTTTACCTTCTGAAGAAACGGTTTTTTTGTAGAATCCTTGACCGGTTTTACTTCCAAACCATTTGTTTTCCATCATGGTATTGATGAAATCTGGTAATTTAAAAAGTTCTAAACGTTCATCATTAGGGCAGTTTTCTCTAATGCCGTTTGCTACGTGAACCAAAGTATCTAATCCTACAACATCAACGGTTCTAAAAGTAGCCGATTTTGGACGGCCTATTACAGGACCTGACAATTTATCAACTTCCTCAACTGTTAAATCTAAATCTTTAACCGTGTGAAATAAACTTTGAATACTGAAAATACCGATTCGGTTACCTATAAAAGCTGGTGTGTCTTTGGCAACTACAGACGTTTTTCCAAGGAATTGTTCACCATAACCATTTAAGAATTCTAAAACTGAAGTATCTGTTTTTGGTCCAGGAATAATTTCAAATAACTTTAAGTAACGTGCTGGATTAAAAAAGTGTGTACCACAAAAATGCTTTTGAAAATCTTCTGAACGGCCTTCACTCATAAACTTTATAGGAATACCAGACGTATTTGATGTCATTAAGGTACCTGGAGTTCTATATTTTTCTAGTTTTTCAAAAACTTGTTGTTTGATGTCAAGTCTTTCAACTACAACTTCCATAATCCAATCTACATGGGCTACTTTAGCAATATCATCCTTAAGATTTCCAGTAGTAATTCTATTAGCAAAACTTTGATGATAAATAGGGGCGGGTTTAGATTTTAAAGATGCGGTTAATGCATCATTAACCAATCTATTTCTAACTATTTTATCTTCTAAAGTTAACCCTTTTGCTTTTTCTTTATCGTTAAGTTCTCTAGGGACGATGTCTAATAAAAGGACTTCTACTCCAATATTGGCAAAATGGCAAGCGATACCACTTCCCATAATACCTGAACCAATAATGGCTATTTTTTTAATTCTACGTTTGCTCATTTTATTTTTAACTATCAGATTGACTGTATATTTTTTTATTACTTACCATGTCATTAATGACTTCGGCTACTTCATAAAAATGTATTAATTGTTCTTCTGAAACATTGTTTTTTATGGCTTCATTGAATAACAATACTTTTTCTTTCGAGTAATTTCTTTTTTCTAGACCAAAATCGGTCAGGGAAATAATAACACCACGACCATCATTAGGATTAGGTTTTCTTGTAATTAAGCCTTTGTTTTCCATGGTTTTCAATATTCTAGATAAACTTGTAGCTTCCATTCCCATTTTTGGACCTAAAGCTGTTGAGGGTGTACCTTTTTCGGGGTCTATACTTAACAATGTAAAACCCGTTGCCATGGTGCTTCCAAACTTTGAGGCTTCTTCATTGTACATTTTTTGAACTGTTAACCATGTAGTTCTAAGTACATAGTCTATGGTTTTATCTTTCATAGTGTTTGATTGGTGTGCTCAAATATAAAAAAAAATACTATGCATGCATAGTATTTTTTTTAAAATTATAATTATTTTTTATAAGTAAGCGGTAATGGGTTGTAAAACAGTGAATTAAATGATGTTTTTTGCTATCCTATCTTGCCGTTTACTGCACCTATAACGGCACCTATAATGGATGTCATAACAACTGAAATGGCAACATCCAAAGCGGCTAATTCCATTGAAATAGTAGCGTTCATCGCTAAATTAAAAAAGTTGTAAAATAAACCTATAAATAAGCCAATAATAGCGCCTGCTTTAGCTCCGGTGATAGCAGTTGTAATTTGTGCCCATTTTGTAAAAATGAATGATACAAATAATCCGAAAGTTAAGCAACCTAAAAATATGAATAACATAGCGTTGGAACTTTCTTCCGGTTGAGGAAATGTGTTTATAAAAATAATTCCATAAAAGAGCCAACCTAAAAGGAAATCAACAATACCTCCAATGATACCGGAAACTAAAAAATTTTTTGTTTTCATTTGTTTTTGTTTTAATTGGTTATCAATTTAAAAGTATTAAAATGATGTATAAATAACAAAAAATATGATTTAAAATTAAGCAACTGTTTGTTTTTGAGCTGTTTTATTGAGAAATGTTTAAGTTATTTTATAAAATGGAATTTTATATTTATAATATGGTTGAAGAAATTATGGGCGGTAAATTTCTTCAATTAAATCTAGATACATTTTTTTTATAGTATCTCTTTTCATTTTTAGAGTAGGAGTGAGGTGTCCAGCATCAATAGACCAAACTTCAGGTGTCAGTTTAAACACTTTTATTTGCTCCCATTTACCAAATTTTTCATTACAGATATTCATTTCTTTTTGAATGCGGTCTTTGATGATATCTGAGTTTGCGATATCAATTTCAGATTTCCCGATGGTAAGTTGTTTTTTGTCGATCCAATCTTTAATAAAATCAAAATTAGGTTGGATTAATGCTGCGGCCATTTTTTCGCCTTCGCCAATAACCATAACTTGTTCAATAAATCGGGATTGCTTTAATTCGTTTTCAAGAAGTGTTGGAACAATATATTTACCACCAGAGGTTTTAAACATCTCTTTCTTTCTGCCCGTGATTTTTAAAAAACCATCAGCATCAATTTCACCTTTATCACCTGTGTGAAAATAATCCCCTGTCATGACTTCAGCAGTTTTTTCTGGGTCTTTATAATATCCCATCATAATGTTTGGGCCTTTGCAAAGTATTTCGCCATCTTCAGCTATTTTAACATCCACATCATCTATTGCTTTTCCAACATATCCTATTTTCCATCCTTTATTGCGTCTATCGCTTACGGAAACTCCAGGCGATGTTTCTGTTAGCCCATAACATTCCATAATAGGTATATCTGCAGCACCAAATATATGCCCTAATCGAGGTTGCAGCGCTGCACTTCCAGAGGCCATAAATACAATATTGCCTCCCAATGCCTCCTGCCATTTACTGAAAATGAGTTTTCGTGCCAATGCTAGTTTTAATTCATACCACCAGCCATTTTGCCCGTATGGTTCAAATCTAGTCCCTAGATCCACGGCCCAAAAAAATAATTTCTTTTTTATTCCAGATAAATCTTGACCTTTTGCTATAATTTTATCAAAAACTTTTTCAATTAATCTAGGAACAACAGTAATCATGTTGGGTTTGACTTCCTTTAAATTATCGCCTATTTTATCTATGCTTTCAGCAAAATGAATGGAGATACAGCGATATTGACATAAATATAAAAACGTACGTTCAAAAATGTGGCATATAGGAAGAAAACTGAGTATTTTTTGATTCCTCTCAAGAGGGAATCTTTTTTCTACAGCAAACACGTTCGAAACTATATTGGCATGAGAGAGCATTACACCTTTGGGCTTTCCAGTAGTACCAGAAGTATAAATAATAGTTGCTAAATCGGATGCGCTAACAGCATCTTTTCTAGCTTCAACATCATTCTGATTTGATTTGTCTTTTCCTAGTTCAAATAACTCTGAATAATTTTTACATCCTTCAATGACATCAAAGGAATAAACCTCCTTTAATTTTGTTTTAGATTTAATCTTATTTATTTTTTCTAAAACGTCTTTATCCGAAACAAAGCAGTAAACAGATTCGCTATGGTTTAAAATATACTCATAATCTTCAGAAGAAATAGTTGGATAAATGGGAATGGTCTGTGCCCCAGTTTGAAGCGTGCCAATATCTACAATATGCCATTCGGTCCTATTTGTTGAAGAAATAACAGCTATTTTATCATCTTTCTTAACGCCCAGTTTCAGTAAAGCTCTACTTAAGGCATTGGCTTTATCTAGATAGTCTTTAGTGGATGTATTAACCCATTCATTATTGTGCTTTGTAACCAAAGCATTATCTAAAGGATGGTTTTCTAGCTGATAATAAGGGAAATCAAAAAGTCTTGTAATTTCTGTCATTTGCTATTTAATAGTTTCTAGTATTGCAAAGTATGAAATTAAAAAGGATTTTCAAATATGTTAAAAACTTCTTTAGAACGCTCTGGTTTTAATAATCAACAATTACGTTAAGCAAAATAGGTAAGGTTTTTTATTAATGGATTAATGTTGGTTTTATGATTAAAGTCATTGAAATAAAGCATTATAGTCTATAATTTTAACCTTGAATTTTTATAAAAGGTAATTATTATGGAAATATTTCAAGAAGTAAAATCTCGAGTGTATCGATTTGGGGATAAAACCGCGGATGGGAACAGTAAAATGAAAAACTTATTGGGCGGTAAAGGTGCTAATTTGGCAGAAATGAGTTCAATAGGGATTCCAGTTCCACCTGGTTTTACAATCACTACAGAAGTTTGCACAGAATATAATTTATTAGGGCAGGACGCCGTAGTAGAGTTGATTAAAGAAGAAGTTGAAGCCTCTATTGCTAATATTGAATCTTTAATGGGGACTACATTTGGCGATAAAGATAATCCCTTATTGGTTTCTGTTCGTTCTGGTGCTAGAGTGTCTATGCCAGGAATGATGGATACCGTTCTAAATTTAGGAATGAATGATGACGTGGTTTTGGGATTAGCTAAAAAGACCAATAACGAACAGTTTGCTTGGGATTCTTATCGACGTTTTATTCAAATGTACGGTGGTGTGGTTTTAGGGATGAAACCTGCTTCTAAAGATGATATTGATCCTTTTGAAGAAATCATGGAACATCTCAAGGAAAAAAGAAGTATTCAGCTAGATACCGAATTTACAATTCAAGATTTAAAAGACCTTGTTTACGATTTCAAAGATGCGGTTAAGAAACGAACGGGTCATGATTTTCCAACGAATCCATGGGATCAGCTTTGGGGAGCAATCATTGCAGTATTTAATAGTTGGAATGGTGATAGAGCTGTGTATTATAGAAACATGAATGGTTACCCTGCCGATTGGGGTACAGCTGTAAATGTACAAGCTATGGTTTATGGTAATATGGGAGATAATTCAGGAACCGGAGTGTGTTTTACCCGTGATGCAGGTACAGGCGAAAACGTGTTTAACGGTGAGTATTTAATAAATGCACAAGGTGAAGATGTGGTTGCAGGTGTTAGAACGCCTCAGCAAATAACAAAATTAGGTTCGGAGCGTTGGGCAGAACTGGCTAAAGTTGAAGAAGATGATAGAGCTGAAAATTACCCGTCTTTGGAAGAGTTAATGCCAAAAATGTTTAATGAACTTAATGATTATCAAGATACTTTAGAGACCCATTATCGCGATATGCAAGATATGGAGTTTACTATTCAAGATGGTAAGCTTTGGATACTGCAAACTAGAAACGGTAAGCGTACAGGCGCAGCTATGGTTAAAATAGCCATGGATTTATTAAAAGAGAAAATGATTGATGAAAAAGAAGCTTTGCTTTTAATTGAAGCAAACAAACTCGACGAACTTTTACATCCTGTTTTCGACCCATCAGCACTTAAAAGAGCGCATGTTATAGCACAAGGTTTACCAGCATCTCCTGGAGCTGCAACAGGTAAAATAGTATTCTTTGCAGATGAAGCCAATAAATATAAAAATAGTATTTTGGTTAGAATTGAAACCTCTCCTGAAGATTTAGAAGGGATGAATATTGCAAAAGGGATTTTAACGGCTCGTGGTGGTATGACTTCTCATGCAGCTGTAGTGGCTCGTGGTATGGGTAAATGTTGTATATCTGGCGCTGGTGCATTAAAAATAAATTATAAAAACAGAACGCTAACTGTAGATGGTCATGAGTATCATGAAGGGGACTGGATTTCTCTAAATGGTTCTACCGGTAACATTATAGAAGGTAAAGTAGCAACTATAGAGCCAGAGCTAAGTGGCGAATTTGCTGAAGTTATGACGCTTTCAGATAAATATGGCATTATGAAAGTAAGAACGAATGCCGATAGTCCAAAAGACGCTAAAGTAGCACGTAATTTTGGGGCTCAAGGTATTGGATTGACCAGAACAGAACACATGTTTTTTGAAGTAGATAGGATTAAAGCCATGCGCGAAATGATTTTAGCAGATACCGTAAAAGGTAGAAAACATGCTTTGGAAGATTTATTGCCAATGCAGCGCGCTGATTTTGAAGGTATTTTTGAAGCTATGGAAGGCTTATCTGTTACTATTCGTTTATTGGATCCGCCATTACATGAATTTGTACCGCATCAATTAGCAACTCAAAAAGAGCTTGCCGAGGATATGCATATTTCATTACAAGCAGTTAAGAGTAAAGTGTCTGAACTAGAAGAGTTTAACCCTATGCTAGGGCACAGAGGTTGTAGATTGGGTAACACATATCCAGAGATTACTGAGATGCAAACTCGAGCTATCATAGAAGCTGCTCTCAATTTAAAAGAAAAGGGAATTATTTGTAAGCCAGAAATTATGGTGCCTTTAATTGGTACGGTTAAAGAATTTGAATTACAAGAAGAAATTATTCGAGATACTGCAAGTAAAATTTTTGAAGAACGAAATGATATGATTGAATATTTAGTTGGAACTATGATTGAAATTCCAAGAGCCGCTTTAATGGCAGATTTAATTGCTGAAAAAGCAGATTTTTTCTCTTTTGGAACTAATGATTTAACACAAATGACATTTGGATATTCACGAGATGATGCTGGTAAGTTTTTGCCAATATATATTGAAAAAGGTATTTTAAAAGTTGATCCTTTTGAAATTTTGGACCAAGAAGGCGTGGGACAGTTAATAAAAATTGGAACCGATAGAGGCAGAAGCACAAAACCAAACTTAAAAGTTGGTATTTGTGGCGAACATGGTGGTGAACCAAGCTCTGTTGAGTTCTGTTATAACTTAGGAATGGATTACGTAAGTTGCTCACCATATAGAGTGCCAATTGCTAGATTAGTTTCAGCACAAGCAGCTATAAAAGCAACCTTGTAATATTTTTATTTTTTTTAGTCAAAGAGACTGTTTTGAAATGTGTGATTAGAATTTTTATAGGTCATTTTTGATGTCGTTTTAGACAAAATTTTCTAGCATAGCCATAGTTACGGTATGAAATTTTAACGAAAAAGGGCGCAAAAAGGGGCATAAAAAAAATTGACATATATCAAAACAGTCTCTAAGCCCCCGAAGTAAATTTATTTATTTCGGGGGTTTTATTTTTTAGGATGCATTTGCATATTAACGTATATATTTTTTTTGATTTGTAAATTTTTACGAATAACATGATTTGAAAATAAAAACATTTGCAAAAATCATGTTAAAAAATAATATTTGTTAACGTTTATATAGCAAATAAGTTAAAAGTATAAATATTTTATTTTTCGTTTTTGTATTTCAAACGTTTTCGTAAAAACAAACTTAATAAAAAACCTTATTTACTGACATTTGTCAGGTTTATAATTAATCTCTGTAGATACCTTTGAGGCATCAAAACAAATGGATTTTTTTCAAAATATTAATATGTAATAAAATGGAAGTAAAACAATTTAAATCGGGAATTTGGACTAAAGAGGTTAATGTTAGGGATTTTGTACTAAATAACATTACACCTTACCATGGAACACATGAGTTTTTGGTTGGACCAAGTGTGAAAACCGAAAAATTATGGGAAGTTTGTAAAGCTGCCACCAAGGAAGAGAGACAAAATAATGGTGTACGTTCTGTAGATACAGAAACCATTTCAACAGTTAGCTCGTTTGCTGCTGGATATATCGATAAAGAAAATGAAGTTATCGTTGGTTTACAAACTGACGAATTATTAAAAAGAGCCATGAAGCCTTTTGGAGGTTTTAAAGTGGTTCAAAAAGCATTGGAAGAACAAGGTGTAAAACCAAATGATGCTTTAACTGAGTTATTTTCAAAATTTGTAAAGACTCATAATGATGGTGTTTTTGATGTTTATAATGCTGAAATTAGAAAATTTCGTTCTTTAGGATTTTTAACAGGATTACCTGATAACTATGCTAGAGGTAGAATTATTGGTGATTACCGTCGTGTAGCACTTTACGGAATTGACTTTTTGATAGAAGAAAAGAAAAAAGATTTAGCAAATATTACAGGTCCTATGACTGAAGCTGTAATTCGTTTGCGTGAAGAAGTTTCTGAACAAATTAGAGCTTTAAAGGATATCATTGCTTTAGGTAATAACTACGATTTAGATTTAAGTCGCCCTGCTGAAACAGCTAAAGAAGCTGTGCAATGGACTTACATGGGGTACTTAGCAGCTGTTAAAGAGCAAGATGGTGCGGCCATGTCTTTAGGGAATACCTCTACATTTTTGGATATTTATATTCAGAATGATTTACAAGAAGGTCTTATTACTGAAGAGGAAGCTCAAGAATTCATTGACCAGTTTGTAATGAAACTGCGAATGGTACGTCATTTAAGAATGAGTGCTTATGATGAAATATTTGCTGGAGATCCTACATGGGTTACTGAAGCTATTGGTGGGATGTTTGACGATGGAAGAACAAAAGTAACTAAAACGTCTTTCCGTTTCTTAAATACATTATACAATTTAGGAGCATCGCCAGAACCTAATATGACTGTGCTTTGGTCTAAAGACTTACCAGAAAATTTTAAAAATTACTGTTCTAAAGTTTCTATTGATACCTCTTCAATTCAATTTGAAAATGATAATATGATGAGAGCAGAACGTGGCTCTGATGATTATGGAATTGCTTGTTGTGTATCTCATCAAAGTTTAGGGAAATCTATTCAATTCTTTGGAGCGCGTACCAATTTGGCTAAAACCTTATTATTGGCTATTAATGGTGGACGTTGTGAGAAAACGGGAACTCAAATGGTTGAAGGTATTGCACCTTGTGATTGTGAGTACTTAGATTTTGACAAGGTTATGGGTAACTTCAAAATAGCTATGAAAGAAGTGGCACGAGTTTATAATGATTCTATGAACATTATTCACTACATGCACGATAAATACTATTATGAAAAAGCTCAAATGGCTTTAATTGATACTAATCCAAGTATTAATATTGCCTACGGAATTGCAGGTTTATCTATTGTAGCCGATTCGCTTTCAGCCATTAAATATGCAAGAGTAAAACCCGTTAGAAATGAGGAAGGTTTAACCGTAGATTTTGAAATTGAAGGTGAGTTTCCATGCTTTGGTAATGATGAAGATGGTGTGGATGAATTAGCAGCAAAAGCTGTGGCTGACTTCAATGATGAATTGAAAAAGTTAGCTGTTTATAAGGATGCTGAACCAACAATGTCAGTATTAACCATTACATCAAACGTGTCTTACGGTAAGAAAACTGGTGCTACACCTGATGGTAGAAAAAGCGGAATTCCTTTCGCTCCTGGTGCAAACCCAATGCACGGTCGTGATTGTAATGGAGCCATTGCTTCATTAAATTCTGTTGCTAAAATCGATTATAAAGATTCATTAGACGGTATTTCAAATACATTCTCAATAGTACCAAAATCATTAGGTGCTGACACGAATGAAAGAATTGAAAATTTAGCAACAATTATAGATGGTTATTTCATCAAAAACGCTCAACATTTAAATGTAAATGTTCTTGATAAAGAAATGCTTCTTGATGCTATGGAGCACCCAGAAGAATATCCTCAATTAACAATACGTGTATCTGGTTACGCTGTTAACTTTGTAAGATTAACAAAAGAACAGCAAATGGAAGTTATTACACGTTCTTTCCACGAATCCATGTAGTTTTATTAATATTTTGATGGCATCTGAAAAAGGAGTTTAATCACTTCTTTTTCGGATGTTTTTTTTAAAAACCTGACTTATCAAAACGCAACATAACATATTAAACGTACATTCTATTGAATCATTTGGGACCCATGACGGACCCGGTGTTAGAATGGTTATTTTTCTTCAAGGCTGCAAATTAAAATGTTTGTATTGTCATAATCCGGATACTATTGATACTGCAGGAGGAAAATCATATCCTATTGAAGAGCTTGCAGAAATGGCTGTAAAAATGAAACCTTACTTTGGTAAGAAAGGTGGTGTAACAGTTTCTGGAGGTGAACCTTTACTGCAATCAAAAGCGTTAATTCCCTTTTTTAAGAGGCTTAAAGAAGAGGATATTCATACTAATATAGATACAAACGGTAGACTGTTAAATCATTTTACCGAAGAACTATTAGATGATTATGCTGATTTAGTGATGCTGGATATTAAGCACATGACTGAGGAAGGTTATGAGTTTATAACGGGACAGCGTAACAAAGAAACGACGTTTAATTTCGCAAAGCATAGAGAAGCTTCAGGAAAAAAAATGTGGTTGAGGTATGTTTTGATTCCTGGGATTACAAACACACCTGAATTGCTACATGCTATGGGTAAGTACTTTAAAGATTATAAAACCATTGAAAAAATTGAACTTCAGCCTTATCATAAGCTAGGTGTTCATAAATGGGAATCTTTAGGTTGGGAGTATCAATTGAAAGATGCTCGCGAAAACACTGTTGAGGAAATAAAATCTGCAGTAAGCATACTAGAAAACTATTTCAAAGAAGTGAAAACAAACTAAGAGGTTGCTGTAAAGCACACCCAAACATTACAAATTATGAAAACACAAAAACTAAAAAACCGATGGCTTATAGCTGCTTCTGCAGTAGGAATCCATATCTCAATAGGCTCAGTATATGCGTATTCGGTAATGACTAACCCTGTTAAAGATATTTTTGATGTAGATGGAAGTGTTATAAAATGGGCTTTTAAGATTGCTATTTTATTATTAGGACTTTCAGCAGCATTTTTAGGACGCTGGGTTGAAAAAGTTGGACCAAAAGTAAGTGGAACAACCGCTGGGATATTTTATGGTGTAGGTATATTAGGGTCAGGCTTAGCCGTTCAATTGGAATCATTATGGCTATTTTATCTTTGTTATGGTGTTATTGGAGGTATAGGGCTAGGACTTGGTTATATTACACCAGTAAGCACCTTAGTAAAATGGTTTCCAGACAGACGTGGTTTAGCAACAGGAATGGCTATTATGGGCTTTGGTTTTGCAGCTTTAATATTTGGCCCTGTTATGCAATCTTTATTTGATTCTGTTGGGGTATCTAATGCCTTTTACATTTTAGGTGTTATATATATGATATTGATTTTATCGTCTGCAAGATATATTGAAAGACCACCAGAAGGTTATTTGCCAGATGGTTTTAAGCCAGGAGAAGGTAAAACTATTAAAAAGGATATGGCGAATATTGATGCCAATGCCGCTCTTAAAACACCTCGTTTCTACTATATCTGGATTATGATGTTTATTAATATTGCCTGTGGTATTGCTATCATATCGGCAGCAAGCCCAATGATGCAGGAGAAATTAAATTACACCCCAATGGAAGCTGCGGCTATAGTTGGTTTTATTGGTGTGTTTAATGGTTTAGGTAGGATTATGTGGTCTAGTTTGTCTGATTATTTAGGACGTGCCAACACGTATATTATTTTCTTTGCATTTCAAATTTTAGCATTCTATTTCTTGCCAAAAATGACTATGGAGCTAAGTTTCTTGATTGTATTGTTTACGGTAATAACAATGTACGGAGGAGGTTTTGCGACCTTACCAGCGTTCTTAGGAGATTTATTCGGAACAAAACAATTGGGTGCAATACACGGCATGGTGCTAGCGGCATGGGGACTAGCCGGTGTTGTAGGACCTACAATTTACGATGAAGTAAAAAAAGCTACAGGTTCGTTGGATGCTACTTTATCAGTCTTTGCAGGATTGTTTATTATAGCATTAATAATTTCGTTGCTCATGAAACGTTCAGTAACAAAAGCTTATAAGGAAATTAATAAGGATTTGAAGTTTGCTTAAACCGTAATCAAGAAGTTTTAATTTTTTATGATTGTGTGAGTTAGTGAAAAAGCCCAGAAATAAATGTTTTATTTCTGGGCTTTTTAATATGTAAATAATTTTCAGACTATCTATTTTCAATCCACAATCTAGCATTTACAAAAGCTTCCAGCCATGGCGACACTTCATCTTTTCTATTTTCAGGATAATTAGCCCAATTCCATTGAAACGTAGAACGCTCAATATGTGGCATGGTTACTAAATGGCGACCTGTTTTATCACTCATCATAGCGGTATTAAAATCAGAACCGTTAGGGTTATGCGGATAGCCTTCATAACCATATTTAGCTACAATATGATAGTTGTCTTCAGAATAAGGTAAACTAAATTTTCCTTCACCGTGAGAAATCCAAACGCCTAAGGTAGTTCCTGCTAGCGTTGAAAGCATCACAGAATGATTCTCTTGAATTTTTACCGAAGTAAATGAACTTTCGTGTTTATGAGAATCATTATGAAGCATCTTACCATGAATCTCATGTTCAGGGTTTATCTCTTCTAATTCCATAAATAATTGGCAACCGTTACAAATTCCAACAGAAAGTGTGTCTTCTCTATTGAAGAAATCTTGTATTACTTTATTAGCTTTTTCGTTGTATTTAATTGCTCCAGCCCAACCTTTTGCAGATCCTAAAACATCAGAGTTGCTAAAACCACCAACAGCGCCTAAAAACTGAATGTCTTCTAAAGTTTCACGACCCGAAATTAAATCGGTCATATGCACATCTTTTACATCAAATCCAGCTAAATACATAGCGTTTGCCATTTCACGCTCAGAGTTACTTCCTTTTTCACGTAGGATGGCTGCTTTAGGACGCTTACCATCATTGCGAGGAGTTTGCGACGTGGCAATCTTTTCATTAGGATGAGATTGCTTTACTGCGTTCGCAATGACGTCTTCAAGTTTTCCTGTAAAATGTTTAGGGAATGTATATTGTAAAGGTTGCTTTTTGTAATTATCAAATCTATCTTGAGCTAAATCATTTGCAGTTTGCTTTTGGTCTAATAAGAAAGATGTTTTGTACCACACATCTCTCATGTCAGCGATATCAAAGGAGAAATTATCGTCGTTATTTTTGATGCTTACCGTTGCAGAGTTATTTACTGTGCCGATATTAAAAAACTCAATATTATTTTCCGTTAAAACAGTTTCTATGGAAGCTTCTCCTTGAAAAACTAGTCCTGAATTTTCAGAGAATAAAACTTTAATGGAATCTTCTTCATTTAAAGCAGAGATATCAAAATCTGCACCCAAATTTATATCAGCAAAACACATTTCTAACAAGGTGGTAATTAATCCACCAGAAGCCACATCGTGTCCTGCGGAAATTTTATCAGCTTTAATTAAATTTTGTATGGTATTAAAAGTGTCTTTTACAAAAGTTGAATTTTTTACATCTGGAGCTTCATTTCCAATGGTGTTTAAAACTTGGTTAAAAGAACTTCCACCTAATTTAAAATCATCTTGAGAGATGTTAATATAATAGATATTTTGGCCGTTTTGTTGTAAAACAGGTTCTACAACTTTAGAAATTTCATTACAATTTCCAGCCGCAGAAATAATAACTGTTCCTGGAGAAATGACTTCATCATCTTTATATTTCTGTTTCATGGAAAGCGAATCTTTTCCTGTTGGAACATTGATTCCCAAATCAATCGAAAACTCTGAAATGGCTTTAACAGCTTTATATAAACGCGTATCTTCTCCTTCATTTTTACAAGGCCACATCCAGTTTGCAGAAAGCGAAATTGAGGCTAGATTATCTTTTAATGGCGCCCAAATGATGTTAGTTAACGCTTCCGTAATAGAATTTCTACTACCTGCTTCTGGATGAATTAATCCAGAAATAGGTGAGTGGCCAATAGAGGTAGCAATACCTTCTTTTCCGTTAAAATCCAGAGCCATAACACCAACATTGTTTAACGGAATTTGTAACGGGCCAACACATTGCTGTTTAGCTACTTTACCGCCAACGCAACGGTCTACTTTATTAGTTAACCAATCTTTACAAGCTACAGCTTCAAGTTGTAACACTTGCTCTAAATAGATTTGTAAATTTTTAGTTTTATATCTTGAATTTTTATAATGTCGCACAACAGTTTTATCTGTTAAAACCGTTTTAGGCGAACTACCAAACATATCTTCAAGCGCTAAATCCATAGGTTTGTCGCCCTTGGTTTCAGACTCGAAAGTAAATCTGTTGTTACCTGTAACTTCGCCAACATCATAAATTGGAGAGCGCTCTCTATCTGCTATTTTATGTAGGGTATCTAAATGTTTTTCGGCAATAACCAATCCCATACGTTCTTGAGATTCGTTTCCAATAATTTCTTTTGCAGATAATGTTGGGTCTCCAACAGGTAATTTATCTATATTAATTTTACCACCAGTATCTTCAACCAATTCTGAAAGACAGTTTAAGTGTCCGCCAGCTCCGTGATCGTGAATAGAAACTATAAAATTCTCTTCACTTTCCACCATACCACGCACTGCATTGGCAGCACGTTTTTGCATTTCTGGGTTAGAACGTTGTACGGCATTTAATTCGATACCAGAATCTAACGCACCAGTATCTGCAGAAGAAACCGCAGCCCCGCCCATTCCAATACGGTAGTTTTCACCACCAAGAATAACTATTTTATCACCAGTTTTAGGCGTGTCTTTTAAAGCTTGGTCTATTTTACCATAACCAATACCGCCAGCTTGCATTATGACTTTATCGAAACCAAGTTTTCTTGCTGCTGATGCGCTTGAAGCCGAATTTTCGTTGTGTTCAAAAGTTAATACTGAACCGCAGATAAGCGGTTGTCCAAATTTATTACCAAAATCTGATGCACCATTAGATGCTTTTATCAAAATATCCATTGGGGTTTGGTATAGCCAATCTCTAGCTTCAAATTTTTGTTCCCAAGGGCGGTTTTCTTCAAGTCTAGAATATGAAGTCATATAAACCGCAGTTCCAGCTAAAGGAAGCGATCCTTTACCACCCGCAAGTCGGTCTCTAATTTCGCCACCAGCACCAGTTGCAGCACCATTAAAAGGCTCGACCGTAGTAGGGAAGTTGTGTGTTTCCGCTTTAAGTGAAATCACAGATTCAAATTCTTGAGTTGTATAATAATCAGGAATATCGGCACGTTTAGGTGCAAATTGTTCTACTTTTGGGCCTTTTACAAAAGCCACATTATCTTTATATGCGGAAACAATATCATTAGGGTTTACTTCTGATGTTTGTCTAATCATTTTGAAAAGCGACACAGGCATTTCTTCACCATCAATCACAAACGTTCCATTGAAAATTTTATGACGACAGTGCTCAGAATTCACTTGAGAAAATCCAAAAACTTCAGAGTCGGTTAACGGTCTGCCAATTTTTTTTGAAACGCCCTCAAGATATTCAACTTCTTCATCGCTTAATGATAAACCTTCTTGTTGATTGTAGGCTGAAATATCTTCAATATTAAGAATAGGTTCTGGTTGAATATCAATTGTAAATGAGTCTTGATTTAAACCTTCGAATTTCTCAGAAATCATCGGGTCAAAATCCTTAAAATCTTCTGAAACAGCTAGAAATTCCTCAATTCTGATAATATCTGAAACCCCCATATTTTGAGTGATTTCTACAGCATTAGTACTCCAAGGGGTTATCATAGCTGCTCTTGGTCCAACAAAAAAAGCATCTAAGGATGCTTTTTCAATTTTAGGCTGATCGCCAAATAACCACGTTAATTTAGAGATGGTTTCAGTTGATAATTCTTTTGTTGATTGAACAGCATATATTTTGCTGGTTACGTTTCCAAAGAAATGAATCATTAGATCTAGATTTGTGTTTGTTTAAAGAAAGTGCAAATTTACACTTTTTTCACGATTCAAGATTGCTTTTTTTATGAAAGGAAGCATTCGAAGAATTTATCCAATAAAAGGAGTTTTTTATTAGTTATATACGTCTTAAGTTTACAATTCATTAAATTAGAATATAAAGAAGAAAGCTTTAAAAGGGAGGATTAAGGTTATTATATTCCTCCATTAAATTTATTTGGTTTTATGAATTCCTTTTTTTTTTTGTATTTATACAAGTCTGGATTTCGTGAATTTTATTTGAAATTTTCAAATCAATAATATCTTTTTCTGTTAGTTTTTTATAAGTCGGATAATATTCCGAGTTTGGTAATTCAGGAAACTGTTTACTTTCCATTTCAAGAAAAACTACCTTTTCAAATGTGTTCATCGTATTTGTTGTTAATTAGACATAACGTTTTAGATATAAACTTTTGTCACTCATGTCAAAAAACAAGTCAGGATATGGTAAGTTTTTTATCACTATTATCCTTTAAAGGTAATTTCTTTATTGCATTCCTTAAGGGTTTTCTATCTGTGATAAATCTTTTCGAGTAACAGTTATATATCATTGTGGCTTCAGGTCTGGGATGACTTAAATGTTCTTGGATATAACGGATGAACATGCTTTCTTCAAGTATTGTGTAATTGAAAGCTAAAGTCCATTAATCCTCCTCATCAGGCAACGTAATGTGTTGGTAAGCACCTAAATCTGGAGAAGATGTTCTATTCACGTTTAAAATATCAACTGGTACTTGGGTGGCAAAAGTTGCTAAACCTTTATTGATAGCTGCAGAATCATCACCTATTATTAATTCATTCAAATCGGAATCTTTAAAATTAGGGTCTTCATTATAAATATTGCCTTCGTACTTGCTTGTATCATCCAAATCGTAATTTGGACCTGTAAAGTTATTATTGTTATCTTCAAAACGAATTAAACAATTGGTGAATTTAAAATTAAAAACCACAGATTCATCTTCAATTTCATCTAATAAAATTTCCGGATTGTCATTTCCATAGATAATGCAATTGTTGAAATTTGCTTCGGTTAAATCTGCTATCGTTGCATTATTTTCTTCATCTAAAACAAAATTGTTCAATAAAACAGAAGGGAATTGTCTAAAACCATTATCCCAGTAATTAGCAATTGTAGCATGTGTAAAGTTGTATCTCCCGCCCAAAATTCCAGCAAAAGATGACAAACCAGAATTGTTGATAACCACATTTTCTCCATAAATGGATGTATTTCTTCCTAAAACCCCAAAACTTGCAGAATTATAAACTTGGCTATTTGTAATGGTAAGTTTATCATTTACTCCATTAGGGTTTCCATCACATAAAATACCCACTAAAGCATTTTTTATAGTAGCGTAATTTATGGTGTTATTGACGCTGCCGTCTAAAAGCCAAATTGCTCCCCATTGCCCTGGTATATCAGAGAAATTAGGTTCCAAACGATCACCTTCAAAAACAACTTCATTTTCAAGTAAGTCGCGGTCATTGCTAAAAGCACCATTAACATGAATTGAAGCACCCTTAGAAACTATAATGCCTGAATTGTCATGAAAATGCAAACGAGAACCTGCCTCTATAGTTAAGGTTTCGTTGGGAGGTACGGTGGCAAAGCCATAAATAACATAGGGTTTTTCGTTTGTAAAAGTTAGCTCATTAGGTAGTAATTCTCGCCCTTGTAATTCGGTTTCAATTAAATCGCCTCCTATATTAAGGGTTAGGGTTTCTATAATTTTCGTGGTGTTGTCTCTATCCGGATAAATAAATACAGCATCTTGAACTAAAGTGACTAATTCAACTTTTTGCTGATTCGAACCTGCATCAAATTCTATTTGGTCAGTATATAAATAATTACCATCTGGATTTGGGAAATTATTAATATCGATAGTTGATTCAACAAAAATAAACAAGCTGTCTTTTGAAAGAATTTCTACATTTTTAAAAATCTTTCCAGCAATACCATCAACATTTAATCGATAGTTTGAAGTTTCTCCTAATGCTAACCTAAGTGAAGGAATTGAAATATTATTATCACTTCTATTATATACTTTTAAATTGTAGGTACTAGAACCAATATTGGTAAAAACGGTATCTAAGTAAATAGTGTCTTTTGAAAATTGGAGACTTCCAGTACTTGGTGAAAATTCAAAATCCTTACGGCAAGAACTCCAAAGCATTAAAAATCCTAATGTGATCAAAAAGTATAAATAGCGTTTCATTAAAAGGGTAAGTTTTAAGCGATAAAAATATAACTTTTGAATTTATGTTTTAGTATGTTATTTGGGAATTAATCAAATAAATCAACTATTTCTTGTGTAATTCTTGTTGGACGTTCTGTTTTGGCGTTTACAAAACACCATTTAGTTTCGGATTTGGCAAGTAATTTGTTTGTGTTTGCATGGTGCATTTCAACAATACGGGTACTGGTAACGCCTTCGGATTTCTCAATGTAAGTTTTAATTTTAATAGTATCATTAAGAAAGGCAGCATTTCTATATTCTATAAAATGGGATATTAAAAACCAACTATATCTGTTCTGTAAGTCTTCTGAGGCTTTTGATTGCCAATGCGCTTTTGCTATATTTTGAACCCATTGCACATAATGCACATTGTTTACATGGTTTAAATCGTCTATGTGTGTTTTAGTGACTGCTAGAGTGGTTTCGTATATATTCATTTTTCACCAGTAGGTTTTAGACCCTTAAGCTTGCCCTGAGGTTCTTGGTTTTTTTATAATAAAATGAGACTTTCTATAAACACAAAAATAAAGTATTCTGGTTGTATAGCTTTAAAACATAGGTTTTAGAACAAGGCAAACACATACTTTATGAAAAATGCCACGTCCCAATAGCTATCGGGAACACTAATTTTCTATTTTAAGGATAAATGCAAAAATAATCTACACTAATAATCACAAATAATCACAAATAAAAAATCTGTAGATTTTTTATTTGTGATTATTATTTTTACACCTATATTTTAGTTTTATTAGTGTATCTGCTGCCTGCCGGGGCAGGCAGGTTGGTGGTAAAGATGACTCTCAAATTTTTTCAGTTCAGGCTATAATAAATCCCGAAGCATTTTTACTGCAGTTTCCGCAGTAATATCTCTTTGAGGAGAACCAAACATTTCATAACCTACCATAAATTTCTTAACTGTTGCACTTCTTAATAACGGTGGGTAAAAACTCATGTGCCAATGCCAATGTTTGTTTTCATTACCATCTGTTGGTGCTTGATGAATACCACTGGAATAAGGGAACGATGTGTTAAATAATTTGTCATAAGCTTTAGTGATTACCGAAATAGCTTCTGCATATTGCAATGCTTCATCGTTATTCATTTCTAATATATTGGCTTGATGTTTTTTAGGAACAATCATAGCTTCAAAAGGCCATACAGCCCAAAATGGAATTAAAACTACAAAGCCTTCGTTTTCAAAAATTATACGTTCTTGTTTTTCTAATTCTTGCGCTAAGTAATCGCCTAAAAGACTACTGTTGTTTTTGTTAAAGTAGTTTAATTGTTGTGTGTTTTTCTTGTCTACTTCGTTAGGAAGGGTAGACTGACTCCAAATTTGCCCATGCGGATGCGGATTGCTGCAACCCATTACAGCACCTTTGTTTTCGAATATTTGAACGTAATTAATTTTCGGATTGTCTGCCAACTCTTTATACTCTCTTTGCCATGCGAAAACAACTTTTTGAATTTCGGTTGCAGACATATCAGCTAAACTTTTAGAGTGGTCTGGGCTAAAGCAAATTACTTTACAAATACCAGTTTCGCTTTCTGCTACTAAAAGACCATCTTTTACATTGAATGATGGTGAATCGCTTTGTAGTGCTGCAAAATCATTAGTAAAAACAAATACATCTGTGTATTTTGGGTTTATTTCCCCATTAATTCTTGTATTCCCTGCACATAAATAGCATGTTTCATCGTGTGTAGGGCGCTTTTCGTTATTAACAGTTTCATTTTGTCCTTGCCATGGTCTTTTTGCACGATGTGGAGATACTAAAACCCATTCTCCAGTTAAAATATTATAGCGCTTATGTGAATAATCTTGTAAATCTGTATTTTTCATTTTATATAATTGTTGGTTATTTTACTAAATGTGTTCCGTCAGAAAGTTGTATGAAATACACCGAGCAGTCTTTATCAAACTTGTTTTTGTATGCCTTTGAAGCTGTCTCCGCAAAGTTCTTAGCCTCGCTTTTAGCAATTAAATTGATGGTGCAACCACCAAAACCACCACCCATCATTCTTGCTCCTAAAACATGTTTGTTCTTCTTTGCTTGTTCTACAAGAAAATCCAGTTCATCACAACTTACTTTATATTGCGTGGATAAACCGTTGTGTGATTGATAAATTAAAGCCCCTAAAGTTTCTAAATCTCCATCTGTAATGGCTTTTGCGGCCTTTACTGTTCTTGTATTCTCTTGGATAACATATAGTGCCTTCTGGTAATTTGCCGGAGTTACTTTATCAATTATAGTTTCTAAATCTGTTTCAGTAGCATCTCTTAGAGCTTTAACGCCCAATAGTTTCGCAATACTTTCACATGCAGAGCGTCTATCGTTGTAAGCACTGTCTGATAAACTATGTTTTACGTTTGTGTTGATTAGCATTAACTGATGATCTTTAAAGTTTATTTCGTAAGGCTTTGATTCAACAGTTCTGCAATCTAAATGTAAGGCATGATTTTTTTTGCCAAACATACTTGCATATTGGTCCATAATACCACAATTAACCCCAACATAATTATGTTCCGCTTTTTGCGAGATTAAAATCATATCGTGTTTTGATAGACCTAAATCAAATAATTCATTTAACCCAAAAACAACACTGTTTTCCAAAGCTGCAGAGGATGACATGCCAGCTCCACCAGGAATATTACCTTTAAAGACGATATTAAAATCGCCCACAACAATATTTCTGTTTTGTATTTCTGAAACCACACCAAATACGTAATTTTCCCAACTACCTTCTTTTGATGGTTTTAATGTGTTCAATTCAAATTTTATGGTACTATCCAAGTCTAATGCAATAGCTGTGCAGTCTCCAGAATTGCTCTTTTGGATTGCAGCAGCAATGCCTTTGTCAACAGCAGCAGGAAAAACAAACCCATCATTATAATCCGTGTGTTCGCCAATAATATTTATTCTTCCCGGAGAAAATATAAGCAATGGTTCTGATTTGAATGTTTCGATAAATATCTTTTTGACATCTTTAATTAGTGTAGCACTCATGTTTAGTTATAGTTTAGTTGTTATTTATTTTTAAGTTCCATGTTACGGAATAGGTTTCATTTGCATTTAAAACTTCCAGACCAATTTTATTGTTGAAACTGTCTGAAACTCCCGTGGTTGGTTCAATGGCAATGGTGTTTGGTTTTGGTGGTGTATAGGCTTGTAAATAATTGTTTTTTGATGAGGTATCAATTATTAAATTATATTTTGGAGTATTGAATTTAACAGTATTAGAGTTTAAAATCCAGCAATCATCCAGTTGTTTATTTTTTATCTGTAAAGTCTCGATGGGTTCAATGTCTTTAATGCCAGTAGTGATATTACGTTCGCCAATTATTAGTTTTTGCTGACTATCAAAACTCATAGAACTACCAAATAAATCATCACTTGTAAAGTAGGGGTGCCAGCCAATTGTAAAAGGGAATCCTTTGGAATCGGTGTTTTTAACAGAAACACTCAAACTTAAGTTGTTTTTTGAAAAAGTGTATTTTAATTGAATGGAATACCTGTATGGAAACCCGATGGACTTCTCGTATTCTTTATATTTTAAAATGATTGTGGCTGATTCTTCACTGGTTTGGGTATCGGTAATTTGAAACGTTTTATTGTATATCAACCCGTGTAGTGCATTGTTTTCTTCTTTTTGATTAATTTCAAATTGAAAATCTTCTCCGTTAAATGTATATGCACCATCTTTAATTCGATTTGCAAAAGGAAATAAAATGGATGACGCGTAAGTAATGTTATAGGTTAAAGGCGATAAGTCTTGAATTATGGCATGCCCATTAAGTGTTAATTCTTGTAGGCTTCCACCATTGTTAAGGTGAATTTTGCCGTAAACTTTTTTATCAGAATTTTCAATTTCTAAAATATTTAAATCTTTATTGTGGTTGATTTTATACATTAATTTTAATTTTTTGTTGATTACAATGAATTTCTGATGATTAAATTATTTGGGTTTTCTATTTTGATTACTTCTTTATTAAGTATCATTTCAGCCAAACGCTTGCCCATCATATTAAAATCTGTTGAAATGGTTGTAATGCCGCCTTCAACAATTTCTTTAAGCAAGGTATCATTATAAGAAATTATCCCTATGTCTTTAGTAAGAATAAATGCATTGCTTTTCATTTTTTTAATGATTCTCAATAAACTTTTATCATCAGGAATAATATAAAGTTCACCTTTTTCAAGCGTATGGTCCTGTAAGGAATTTAAAACTGTAAAAGGTATTGAGTTTTTTTTACAAAATATAGTAAATCCTTTAAGCATGCCTTGAGGTTGTTTGTCTTCCGAAAACACCAAAATTAACTTTTTGTATTTCTTGATAAGGTGTAAGGATTTGGTAAGGTTGTTGAAAATGGCTTTTTCAAAATTCTGGTAAATAGCTGAATAATTTAACAAATCATCATGTATCTGATCTAAAATATAGACTTTTTCTTGGGGTAGATTTTGAATGGCGTTATTTGTGTTTTTCAAATTCGCAGGCATGATAGCATAGTAATTATAGTCGCCAGCATTATCAAATATCAGTTTACTGAACAAGTTTTCGTTGAAGTGATGAAAAAAAATATCAACCTGAATATTTTCGCCTAAATGCTCTAAGAAAGAATTATATAAGTCTTCTTTAAAAGAGTTCAACTCATCAAAAAGCAAGAATATTTTTTGGGTTACGTTTACATTTTCGCTAGATACGTAATATCCTTTGCCAACAACAGAATGTATAATGCCTCTGTTTTTTAATTCGTTAAAGGCAGTTAATACAGTATCTCTTGATAGACTGTGTTCATCTTTAATGCTGTTGATAGAAGGTATTTGATCTCCTTTTTGTAGTGTGCCAGATATTATAGCGTCTTCAATTGAATTGATGATTTGCTTATATTTTGGAATCCCTATTTTTTTCTTGACTGTTATCATGATTTCGTGAGCAAATATATAAAAAATAATTACAAAAACCTACTAGACCCTACTGGTTTGTTTTTTTATTTTAAAAAAGGTCTTATTTTAAAATATAATTTCTATATTTGACTTCTTAATACTAACTAAACTAAATATTTTACTATGACAGCAGGATTTGAAATGTGGGACTATGTGGTCTTTATTGCTTATGCGATTTTAATTTTAGGTGTAGGATTGTGGGTTTCTCGTGATAAGGAAGGTCATCAAAAAAATGCCGAAGATTACTTTTTGGCAAGTAAATCTTTACCATGGTGGGCCATTGGTACATCATTAATTGCAGCAAATATTTCTGCAGAGCAATTTATTGGTATGTCTGGATCTGGATTTGCTTTGGGTATAGCTATCGCATCTTATGAGTGGATGGCGGCCTTAACGTTGATTATTGTGGGTAAATATTTCTTGCCCATTTTTATTGAGAAGGGCTTGTATACTATTCCTGAATTTGTTGAAAAGCGATTTTCTACCAATCTAAAAACTATATTAGCTGTGTTCTGGTTAGGACTTTATATTTTTGTTAATCTTGCTTCTGTACTGTATTTAGGAGGTCTGGCCATTGAAACCATTATGGGTTTTGATATGATATACGCTATTATTGGTTTGGCTTTATTTGCTGCTGCATATTCGCTTTATGGTGGTTTATCCGCTGTAGCTTGGACGGACGTTATACAAGTAGTGTTCTTGGTATTAGGTGGTTTAGTGACTACTTATTTAGCGTTGAATACAGTTTCTGGAGGTGAAGGTGTGCTGGTAGGTTTCTCAAAAGTATGGGAAGCTGCACCAGATAAATTCCATATGATACTTGAAGAATCTAATGACAACTATATAAATTTACCCGGTATTTGGGTGTTAGTAGGTGGTTTATGGGTGGCTAATTTATATTATTGGGGTTTCAACCAGTATATCATACAAAGAACATTGGCGGCTAAATCATTAAAAGAATCTCAAAAAGGTATTTTATTGGCGGCGTTTTTAAAACTTATCATTCCTTTAATAGTTGTCATTCCAGGAATTGCGGCTTATGTAATGGTTAATGATCCATCGATTATGGCTAATTTAGGCGAGGTTGGTATGCTAAATATGCCATCTGCTGAACAAGCTGATAAGGCTTATCCTTGGTTGTTGCAGTTTTTGCCAACAGGACTTAAGGGTGTTGCTTTTGCTGCATTAGCGGCAGCGGTCGTGTCTTCTTTGGCTTCGATGTTAAATTCTACATCAACCATATTTACTATGGATATTTATAAGCAATATTTCAATAAAAATGCTGATGATAAAACGACTGTAAATGTAGGGCGTATTTCTGCAGCTGTGGCATTAATAATTGCAGTAATTGTAGCGCCGCTTTTAGGCGGTATAGATCAGGCATTTCAGTTTATACAAGAATATACAGGTATTGTAAGTCCTGGTATATTAGCTGTATTTATTTTAGGTTTATTCTGGAAGAAAACAACTAATAATGCTGCTATTTGGGGGGCGGTTTTATCCATTCCAATTGCATTAGCGCTTAAGTTTATCCCTATTCCTGCATTTGAGCCTTGGATGCACCAAATGGGAATTGCAGCGGTATTGACCATGGTAATCATAGTTATAATGAGTAATATTCAAAACAAAGGCGCAGAAGACCCTAAAGCTATTGTGATTTCTAAAGATTTATTTAAAACATCACCTTTATTTAATATCGGTTCTATGGTAGTCTGTATTTTATTGGCAGTACTATATGCTTTATTTTGGTAGAATTATAAAAAAAGGATATTTAAAAAAGACATCAATTCATGATGTCTTTTTTTTATTTGAAAATTTTAAAACATTTCTTTTGGTTAGATATATAGTTAATTTTATATTTGCACACCAGAAAACAGAAATGTTTTCATTGAGGGCTCTTAGCTCAGCTGGATAGAGCACCTCCCTTCTAAGGAGGCGGTCGAAGGTTCGAATCCTTCAGGGCTCACTTAAAGCTTCACTTTAAAAAGTGGGGCTTTTTTGTTTTTATATGTGATACTTTTGTACAGAGTATTCAAAATTAAACAACCAAAAATAATAGCAAAACATTAATTTATTGATATATTTGGGTTAAGCCCTTATTTGGTATATAGTTATGTGTAAAACCCTTTCAATCTTAAAGTTTCTCTTTTTTCTGTGTTTGTTTTGTTTTCAAAATGAAATGAGCGCACAGGATTTAATTTATTTTCATCATTTAACTACTGATAACGGGTTGTCTCAAAATGATGTTAATGACATTTATCAAGACAATCAAGGTTTTATGTGGTTCGCCACACACGACGGATTGAATAAATATGATGGTTATGATTTTACAGTTTATAATCCAGATTCTAATAATTCTAAAAGTATAAATAGTAATTTAATCTTTGCATTGACCGCAGATAATAATGGAAACTTATGGTTAGGGACTACAGGAAATGGATTGAACTATTTTAATAAATCATTAGAAACTTTTACTCATTTTACCCATGACGAGTCTAATATAAAAAGTCTTAGTAATAATCATATAAGGACCCTTTTTTTAGACAAAGAAAATAAATTGTGGGTTGGAACCAACGATGGATTAAGTTTATTAGATCTAAATAAGTCTATTGATTCTGTAAGTTTTAAACGTTTTAACTTGTATCAGGAAGATCTGATTTCTGGGTCTGATAAAAACTCTATTTTTTCAATTTTTGAAGACAGTAAAAAACAGCTTTGGGTTGGAGGCTCTGATGGTTTGTATAAATTATTTAGGGACAATAATGGAGATATCTATTTTAGAACCGTTAATGAAGATATTGGGCTACCAAATGATACGGTAAGAAGTATTAAGGAGGATGCTTATGGACGTTTGATGATAGGGACGGGCTCTGGGTTGTATTTACTTGAAACAAATGGAGATACACACAAGGTAAATATGGTTTATGATGGCTTTTTTAATGTGATAGCTGTTAAAGAAAACCACATCTGGGCGGGAACAAACGATGGGCTGTTATATTTTGATAGTGCTAATAAAGATAGGATTCTAGAATTTAAAGGCCGCTATGTTTATGATCCTAGAAATCCCAATAGTTTAAGTAAAAATATAGTTAAATCTTTGTTTATAGATTATACAGGAATTGTTTGGGTAGGTACCAATGGAGGAGGCGTTAATAAGTTTGATCCTGAGAGAAAACATTTTAGGCATATTAGAAAAACATTAGAGCCTGAAAGTCTGAGTTATGATAAAATAAGGGCTATGTTTGAAGATAGCAATGGCACGCTATGGATTGGAACAGAAGGAGGTGGATTAAACATGCTCCTTAAAGAGAACCTTAGCGAAAATTACAGTGGTTTTATAACACTCAAAACCATTACAAAACCATTTGCATTAGCAGAGGTAGAAAAAGGAAACACTAAAAAGCTATTCATTGGAGCTGAACCTGTGCCAGGGGGATTGTTTACGTTGGACATTTCAAATCCAAGTCGCATAAACGAAAGTGACATTAAAAAAGAAAAAGAAATAACCCATAGTGTTTTTTCAATTTTAGAAGATAGTCATAAAAATGTATGGATAGGCACTTACAATGGAGGCATTCATCGTTGGTTATATCAAGGAGAGAATTTACCTTACCAAAAAGATGTTTTATTATATTCCAAAGGAGATGTTTCAAGTATTTCAAGTAATATTATTCGTAATATTTATGAAGATAGTAAAGGTAATATTTGGTTTGCTACTGGAAGAGGGTTAAATAAGTTATTGCCTATAGAAATAGCAAAGAGCCAGCCTAAATTCATCACTTATTTCCACAACCCAAAAGATAGTCTAAGTATTAGTCATAATTATATTCTTGAACTTTACGAAAGCAGTCAAGGAGATATGTGGATAGGAACTTTTGGTGGCGGACTTAATAAATTTGTTCCAGCCTCAGAAGGTTTGCCTGATAGATTTTTGGTTTACAACAATACAGATGGTTTGCCTAATAACGTTATTAAGGGAATTTTAGAAGATGATAATAATAATTTATGGGTATCTACAAATAAAGGGCTAACAAAATTTAATCCTGACACAAAAGCCATTAAAAATTATGATGTTAACGATGGCTTGCAAAGTAATGAATTTCAGGAATTGGCCTGCTTAAAGCGGGAAAATGGCGAGTTGCTTTTTGGAGGTATTAATGGATTTAACGCTTTCTACCCTGAAGATATTATCGATAACGCCTATGAGGCTAAAACTGTTATAACAAGTTTTTCAATATCTAATAAACCCGTTGATATAGGAGAAAAATTAAATGGAAAGGTTATATTAAATAAGTCAATAAACGATTCACAAGAAATTAAGTTAAAATATAGCGAAAATAGTTTCTCTTTTGATTTTGCAGCACTACATTACGCAGCTCCTCTAAAAAATCAATTTGCATACATGCTTGATGGTTTTGATAAGGAATGGGTTTTTACCTCTTCAAAAAAGCGATTCGCAACATATACAAACATTAATCCAGGAAATTATATTTTAAAAGTAAAAGCATCTAACAATGATGGTATATGGAATTCATCCCATAGTGAGTTGAAAATTAAAGTGATACCTCCTTTTTATCGTACTAATTTGGCGTATGTTTTTTATGGGCTTTTATTTTTAGTAGCCTTACTATTATATAGAAGATTTACCATAATTAAAACAACAAAAAAACATCAATTAGAACTAGAGCATTTAGAGAATGAGAAAAATGAAGAGCTACAAAGAATAAAGCTTGAATTTTTCACTAATATTTCTCACGAGTTTAGAACGCCATTGACACTTATTAAGGGACCTATAGAGTTTTTACAGAAAAACAGTAAAAATTTAACCCAAAAGGCATTGCAAGAACAGTATGCGTTAATGCAAAAAAATGCTAGCTATTTAATGCGATTGGTTAATCAATTATTGGATTTTAGAAAAATTAATCAAGGTAAGATGAGATTGGTGGTTCGTAAAAGTAATATTGTTACTTTTATCAAGGAAGTTGCAGAACCCTTTCAATTTTTATCACATAAGCAACTTATAGATTTTCAGATAAAAACGTCAAATCAAAATTTAAAATGTTGGTTCGACCACGAAGCATTAGAAAAAATAGTGAACAATTTACTTTCCAACGCTTTTAAATTTACACCAGAGCATGGTACAATTACTATTGAGGTTTTTCAAGAAATTGATGACCAGATCAGTCATAACGATGTTGTAGTCATTCAAGTTATAGATTCTGGAAAAGGAATACCAAAAAACAGAATCCAAAATATTTTCGAAAGATTTTATATAGAAGAAGATGAGGATAAAAAAAATCCACAAGGCGCAGGTATAGGTTTAGCATTTACTAAAAACCTTGTAGAACTTCATAGAGGTTCTATTCAAGTTAAGAGTAATGTAAATGAAGGCAGCCTATTTACTGTTAAACTCCCAATGAAAAAAGAGGCATACTTGAATATTCCTGAAATTGTTTGTAAAGAAGAATCTGATAGCGATTTTTTAATGAGGTCTTCTGAGAAAGAATCCTTTGCTATTGATATTAACGATGATCTATTAGATGACGATATTACAAAATCAAGATCCAAGTTGCCTATTTTATTAATTGTGGACGATAATAAAGATATAAGGGTTTTTGTTAAACAAGTACTGCAAAAAGAATATGAGATTCACGAAGCAGAAAATGGTGAAGAAGGGTTTAATATCGCTAGTAGAATTACCCCTAATATCATTATAACAGATTTAATGATGCCAATTATGGATGGTCTTGAATTATGTGAAAAACTAAAAACTAATAAGACAACTAGTCATATTCCTATTGTTATGTTAACCGCAAAAATTTCGCAAGAAAGTGAACTTAAAAGTCTTAAAATTGGTGCAGATGATTATATTAGAAAGCCCTTTGACACTGAGATGTTGAAGATAAAATTGAAAAATATTATAAAAGGGAGAGATGTATTAAGAAAACGTTTTAACCGCGAAATAAATTTAAACCCTAAAGAAGTCACGGTAACCTCTGCAGATGAGCGTTTCTTACAACAAGCCATCGAAATTGTTGAAAAACATATGATGAATACTGATTTTAGTGTAGAAATGTTGGTTAAAGAAATGGGGCATAGCCGTAGTAATTTATATTTAAAATTTAAAGAAATAACAGGCCTGTCCTCTAGTGAGTTTATTAGAAACATTCGCTTAAAAAGAGCCGTACAATTGTTTGAACAAAGTAATTTGTCGGTAAAAGAGATTATGTACATGACAGGTTTTAATACGGCTTCCTATTTTGCTAAATGTTTTAAAAAGCAGTTTGGCGTTATTCCTAGTGAGTATGTAAGGCAGAAAGATAAGAGAAATGAGTTGGAATAATTTTTTTACTAAATACTTTTCTAACAAGAGTTCTATGATGATTTTATTAGTGCTCTTTCTTTCTTGTGCTAAGTTTCAAAAAGAGAATACACAAACTCCTAATATTATTTTCATTTTTGCCGACGACATGATCTATTCTGCCATACATGCACTTGGTAACAATAAAATTAAAACACCAAATCTTGACCAATTGATAAATCAAGGCACCCCTTTACACATGCTTATAAAAGCGAGAGATATTGACAACGATGGTGATTTAGATATTTTACTAGGTAGCAATTCAGGTGTTTTTATGGATGAAAAAAAAGCATAGAAAACAAAAGAATGGCAAACTAAAGGAGGCGCTATTACTATTTTGGCACTTTCAGAAGTAAGTCCAAAAACTATTCATTTTTAAAAAGGATTGGAGTATTATTCATATTTCTTCAA